>JAGLID010000001.1 GCA_023143145.1 Minisyncoccota bacterium
TTTTTTTATACGCAAATTTTCCATCTTTTTCACGAACCCCATAAAGAGCAATGGCGTAAGCTAAGCTTCCATCTTCGTTTTGAAACTCATATTCCTTTCTTTTATCTTTCCATTTTTCATAAACCTCTTCGATACCCAAAATTTCATCATCTTTAAATCCAAGCTTTTTATAATTGTCCTTTATAGACTGGAGCGCCTTGGGATAGAAAACAGCATTAACATCAAAAGGAGCAATAACTTCGCTTAATCTCCGAAAAGCATTTCCGCTGTCCCTCCAATTTCCCGTATCGTTATGTTTCTTAAATGTGATATGTCCTCTCTCTTTTGCCTGACGCAAAACATATTTTGCAACAAGATGCATTTTTTTTCTATTATCCTTTTCCATCCAAAAACTTTGGGGTAAATATTCAATGCTCATTAAATATTTCGGCTCAATATCAATCATATGCCTGTCTAAAATATCTTTTCCTGATATTTCATATTCATATCTGAATTCTCCAACAACATCTTCGTGCCACCCCTCCCCTTTCGCATTTATATTTTTAAGAGATCCCTTATACATATAACTGCGCGCTTCGGGAGTGAAATCATGATAGCCGATATCCGCCGCTTCCATCCAATCTCTAGGAAAAATAGTTCCAAAACGATCACCGGAAGTTTTTTCCCATTCAAGCAAATGCTTAATTTCAAGCTCTGTTTGAATCCATATCTTTTCAATCAAATCCTTCTTTTTACCAAAAACTTGAAAATCAAAATCTTTTTTATCAATTAAGCTTATTTTTTTTATTTTATTATAATTTATATCGTTTGTATTTACTTTTATACTAAAAGGTATCTTCTTTGCCTTAGTACTTAACTCAAAACCAGCGAAAGGCTCTTTTATTTTTTTTACTTCAACTCTGTCATTAAACTCAAAAACTGTCTGGTAATATTTTTTTCCATACATTCTTTTAAATTTCAATATATTTTTACCGTCCTTTTTTATTTTTCTCGCAAAATGAGGAACAAGGCGATCATAAATTCTTTCCCTAATCTGCAAAAATGTTTCCGAACCGATTTCTTCCCTAACGGTTCTCATATCATCCATCGCAGGATAATATAAATTTATTTTCTGACTATTGAAATACCCCTTAACACACAAAATATTATCCTTGTCTTTTATAGAACTAATTGTAATTTTATGTCTTGGAACGTCAATCAACCCGCAATAAAGATGATTATTCGGGCCAATAATCCGAAACTGATCATAAGCGTCAAAATCCACATAATACCCGCCCGAAATCCATAAGTTTTTGTTTATTTGCATATAAGTATTTTAAATCTATGTTTATATTATAGCATTAAATTTTGCTTCTGATAATAAAACGAGAAAGAGCCATCCTTACGCCAAGGACAATTCTCTTGTTGATTGTTCTATTTTTTCATCTTCACATATTCTCTTGGAGAGTATATATTAAATCGCTCACATAATGCCAAAACATCTCGAAAATCACTATCGCGAGGCTTGTAGTCAGTATGGAATTTGACCATATATTCAGGCGAAATACATTTCACGGTGTGACCATTTATTATTCCTTTTCCAATAAGCGAAGCAGCGGGATACATAGTTCCTTTTTCCAGAGGCCCATACATTCCGTTTTTTTCGACATTAAAAACAATGACATGTACATCAACTTTGTGCCCTCTATCATCGCCCAAAACAAAATTCCACGAGCTTGTATCATCTTGCTTAATATCTTTATATCCTTGCTCTTTTAATATTTTGCGAAGTTTCAATAAATCTTTTTTCTGAATAACAATGTCTACATCTTCATGTATTCGCGTTTCTTCGCCAAGAAGAGCATCAACTCCCCAACCACCGTCAATCCAAATTTCAATT
>JAGLID010000010.1 GCA_023143145.1 Minisyncoccota bacterium
CTTCATCTTCATCTTCATTTGGAATGATATTTTCATCAGTTTCACCCTTCACTTCGCCTTCTTCGTCCACGATAGGCTCTTCAACAATTATATCATCACATTTATTATCTTCTTCTTGGCCAAAATCGTCTTTGTTTTTGTCTTCAGTCTCCATAACAACAACACTATCTTGTAACTTTGTAATCAATTCTTGTGCCACAGTTACATTTGCAATAGCATCTGTTAAATCATTATTTTCAAGACCTTTTCTCGCCTCCTCAATCGCTATCTTAACTTCATTATTAAGATTCTGAAAACTGAGATCCTCATCTGTCTCATCTACAAGACATGTATCTTCTCCTATAGTATTTTCATCAATTGTACTGCTCTTATTGCTTTCCTCTTCGGAAACGACAACATTGTCAAAAGAATTTAACTCACCTTCGATTTTATCAAGCTCATTGTTTAATTTAGTAATAATCTCAATCTTGTTACTATCTGTGATTCCAGTCAATACTGTCAATGAATCAAAATTTACCTTCTTATTTGAATCAACAGCACTAGCCATTCTTTCTGAAACTGCGTTTTTAACATCATCTGTCAAATTTTCTTTTGTCTCATGGAAATCTCCAGTATATTTTTCTGTTTGTACATTGATTACCTTGGCAATCTTGGCTTTTTTGTTATTATCCTCAATTTTTGCCAAACCATCCTGAGCATTATTAACCTTCTTTTCAAAACTTTCAGCTAATTGCCTTAATTTTTCGCCTTGATTAGCATCTTCTGGTCTTTTGCTGATTTCCTTCATTTCTTCCAATCTCGTTCCAGCTTGTCTAATTTCAACCTCAGCTTTGTCGTCCTTTGTAGCAACAGCCAATACAACGCTTTCACTAGCCATTTTGACAGAATATAAGGTTTCTCCTGGTAAACTTGATTTTGATGCCGAAAGTGTGAAATATCCGCTAAATAAAACAAAAACAAGCGAGGTTACAGAAACCATCAGCTTGTTGAGGTGAAGAAAACTAAAGCCTAAACTTGACTTTCTATTTGTATTATTGTATAAATCGGAACTAAATTGATCAAAAACAGGAGCCTCAGCCATCACAGCCTTCTTTGCTTCAGAAATCCAACCTTCAGATGGCTTTATTTCCTTTAAAGTGCCCAATTTTTTGATTATTTCATTCTCTTCCATATTTTTCTTGTATTTAAGAGTTTGCTTATTTAATCAATGTCATTCTGAACTTGTTTCAGAATCTTTTTTACTATTACATTTCATAATCTATGAATTCATTGTATTTATAATTTCGGATGATTTATAGGTTTTTTATGTATATGCGTAGATTCTGAAATAAAATCAGAATGACTATTATTGGGGTTGAGAGTTGTTCCTTTCATTTTCTCTTATTACAATCACTTTTTCCAAGGATTTGACTGCTCGGTGAATCTGAACTCGCAATGCACCTTGCTTTTTTCCTGTAATTTCAGCTATTTCTCCCATTGAGAAGTCTTCGACATAGCGTAAAATCAGAATTTCTTGATAATCGTCTTTGAGGTAACTGAGAGACTCTTTCAAATCTTCAATTTCCTCCTTTTTGTTTAGATTAGCCAGAATGTCTTGATTTTCGTCAACTATAGTATCTTTTTTTTCTTCATCGATATCAATCAAATAATCCTTTTTCTTACGATAGTAATCAATAATCAGGTTTCTTGCTATTTTATATATAAATGAGCTAAAACTGTTATTTAGTACAAATTTGCCATTTCCAGCCTCATTCTTCAATTCAATGTATTTCCAAAACTTAAAGAAAACTTCTGAGGTTAAATCTTCGGCCGTTTCCTTTGATCCGGTCTTAAGATATACAAAACGAAAAATTCTGACAGAATAGATATCGTATATTTCTGCAAATGCTTCCTTCTCGCCATTTTGCAATTTTTTCAAAATTAATTTTTCTTCTTTGTATTCCATATCTTCAATATTTGATAACGAATGAATTATAAATTTGTTACACTTGTAAATATCGGATAACCGATATAACAATATTTCTAAATATATTGCTTCACTTTAGAATAACAATATATACAACAAAAAAACTTGTTGACAACAATATTGCAACAAATTGATTATATCACACATTTTAGGTATTGGAAATGAATATAAATTGTTAAGGGGTTAAAATATTTAGAAAAGATACAAGGATACAAGATACAAATCACAAACAAGATACAAATTTCAATACTCAATAACCAAAATATGGGTGATGGCTTGGTGGACAAATCAGAGGGCTATACGTTATCTGCGAAAGATTCTGAATCAAGTTCAGAATGACGAATGGTGATTAATCTTAATTGACAGACTCAAATACTTCCAGTGTTTGCTTAGCGGATTTTTTCCAATTGAAATTTTCTAGTCTTTCAGCCCCTTTTCTGGAAAATTCATGACGTAAGTTCTCATCATTACATAACATTGTAATTTTTTTCGCGATATCAGATGAATCGTTGGAATCAACAAGCAAGGCACTATCACCCGAAATTTCAGCAAGAGATGAGTTATTACCAACAACACAAGGAACTCCGTAGTTCATCGCTTCTAAAACTGGCATTCCAAATCCTTCATATAGTGAAGGAAGAATAAATACCATCGCATTTATATATAAACTACAAAGATATTCATCATCTACGCCACCTGAAAAAATAATATCTTTCGCAAAGTGACTTTCTTTCGCTCTTTTGTATATCGCATCAGCCTGCCAACCTCTTTTACCAACAATAACCAGTTTCAATTCCTGATTTTCAACTTTAACTATTTCAAAAGCCTCAATTAGTCTAATAATATTTTTTCTAGGCTGGATTACACCGACAAATAGGAGATAAGGCTGAAAATTTTTTGCTGCCGATTCATTTTTATTATCAAGATTTTTTCTATTTGTTTCAGGAAGCTCTGGGGAATAATTAGCGTCATTCTCCATAAATTGATCTTTCGAATCAAACCCTGGATTCCTATCTTCACGAGAATGACAAAGTTTATTTTTTTCATGAAAAGTTATGCCGTGATAGACAACTGTTATCTTGCTTTCATCTATTTTATAGAATTTTATAATGTCATTCTTAGTCGCCTCTGAAGGTACAATAATTTCATCAGCCATCATTACTGCTCTTTTTGTATGTAATTTAAGAAAAAATCTATCTTTGAAAGTGAAATAATCTGAAAACATCAAAAATGCTAAATCATGAACTGTCACCACAATTTTGATATTTTTTGGTTTTTTGAAGAAGGGAACTGATTGAATCGGCATAAATAGAATATCAGGCTCATCTTTCTTGAGTTGCATTGGAAATTTTGTATATGTCCAAAAAGGAAAACTAGATTTTACTATTTTAAGTTCAAAGTTCTTGTTTTCAAGCTCAAAAGAACGAGACAAAGCCTCGTTCCTGCACTTCGCATATAAAATATATTCATTTTTAACATCAAGCTTGCTTAAAGCATCCACAATTTCTTGAACATAAACCTTCACGCCAGTAGTTCCAGCAATTGTTAGCTCATTAGCATCAATGGCAATTTTCATAATACAGTATTAATATAAATAGTATTAAGTATTGTCGTTTTGAATTTAGTTCAATATATCCTAATTCATCAATGATTCATAGGTTTGTTATATTGTAATTTACGATAAATTCTGAAATTAGCTTAGAACGACAGGTTAAGTTAGATTATTTTCGTATTAATTGTAAATTACGGTTAAAACCTGAACTCCATCATTTTTTCAACTTAATCAATTTCTGAAAATATTCCACTAGTTCACCGTTCATATCATCTCTTCCAACTGCATATGCCAAAATTGTCTTGAGATAGTTTAGTGGGTCTCCTGTTGTAAGCCATTTGCCATCTTCAATTTCTTTCGCGTAATATTTTCCGCCATTTCGAACATAAGTCCGAATCGCATCAACTATCCAGAGCTCGTTTCCTTTGCCCAGTGACGTTTCCTTTAGAACATCAACAATTTCTTGATTCAAGATCATCCTCCCAAAATCTGCCAAACAAGAAGGAGCTTCTTTAACGTTTGGTTTCTCAATTATGTCTTCAATTTGCATCGTGTCTGGCTTAAGTTTTACAATTCCATAACGATCGACTTGATCTTTCGGAACTTCCTGTACACCAATCATTAAATTGCCAGTTTTATTATAATCATCAACCATTTGTTTGGTGAACGATACTTCTGACTTTACAAGGTCGTCGCCCCAGACATAAATAAAAGGTTCATTTTCAACAAGGCTTGCTGCAGACAAAACTGGAGTTCCATTTCCATATGGACCTTTTTGTCTAACATAAATGAAATTCGCCATTTCAGCCAATCGGATTACTTCTTTTAGCCTCTCTTCTTTTCCAGATTTTTTTAAACTGTATTCAAGTTCAAAATTACGATCAAAATGATCTTCGAGCGGTTTTTTATCCCATTTTGTAACCAAAATAATGTCTTTAATACCAGCTTCAACAAGTTCTTCCACAACAAGTTGGATGATTGGTTTATCAATGATCGGAAGCATCTCTTTCGGCATCGCTTTTGTGGCTGGTAAAAGCCTTGTCCCCGATCCTGCTACTGCTATAACTGCTTTTTGTATTTTTGCCATAATTATTTTATTTTAACAAATTAAAAAAACTACAAACCATATTTCACTTTTTTGAACTTATATTTTGAAAAATATTTAAAAGCACTTTTGATGTGAATTCTAGCATATTTCGAAAGAAGAGTTTCAAACAATGACTTTTTCTTGCTTGATTGAAAATGATAATGATACATTGTCGCTTTTGGGAAATACATCACCCTCAAACCATTTTCCCAGAACCTCCTCGCCCAATCTACGTCTTCAAAATACATAAAAAAAGTTTCATCAAAAACTCCTACCTTTTCAAGATCTGATTTTCGAACCATCATCGCACTTCCCATTAACCAGTCAACTGGAATCGGCTCTTTGACCTCTCCTTTGTCAAAGATATCTTTCATCAAAAAATTATTAATAATTTTTTTTCCGAAAAATGATTTTCCAACTGCCGTTCTTCTGCAAAAAACTGTCATCGGAGTATAATAACGAAAACATGATTGTTGAATTGTATTGTTGACATTCAAAAGCTTTGGTCCAAGCATTCCGACATCAGGACTCTTTTGAATATAATCAAGCATTTTTTCAATCGCCTTTTCCTGTGAAATAATAATATCGGCATTCACAATAAAAAAATATTCACCACAAGCCTTTTCTATGGCGATATTAATAGATTTTCCAAAACCAATATTTTCTTGGGCACGAATGAAAACTACTTCTGGGAAAAACTCTTCCACCATTTCTTCCGTTTTTTCAATTGTGGCACTATCTGTGACAATTATTTCCCAATCAAAAAGCGCATCCTTAAGATTTTCCTTGATGCTTTTGAGACATATTTTCAATATCTCAGGAGTTTGATAATGATTGACAATAACTGATAGAATCATAAATTAGTATTAAATAACTAGTATTAAGCACGAAAATAAAAAAATATTTTAAAGAATACAAACAAAAGAGATAAGACACAAGGATACAAGATATATTCTTTTTTCCATATTCTTTTCGTTATGCGTTATATGTTACACAACATACGCTTCGTGCTACACAAACCACTTCTCCATCTCCTTTGCACTCACTCTCTTTTTCGCCATCACCATTTTTCTTTTTTTTATAAACAGCGGAATATCTTTATATAAATCCTTCAAAATTCTAAAAGTAAATCGTTCAAAAACAGTCATATAAATCCAGGCGCCAACTTCTTTAACTATAAACCTTGGAAAATGCTTTGTAAAGAGCAAGGATGGAAAATCATCCTTGATTTGCATCAGCCTTTGATGTTTGAAAGACAAATACTTTGCCCGAGTATTTATTTTTCTTCTTTCTTTGATAATGCCGAGATAATTTTTCGCTGTACTATCTCCCGAACCCCTGCCATGATATGCAATCGCATTTGGAGTATAAATCGTTTTCCAACCCGAGAGCCTCAATCGCCAAGCCAAATCTACATCTTCTTTATATAGAAAAAAGTTTTCATCAAAATATTCATAAACACACTCCTCATCTTTCTTAAGAGAGGAGTTTCCACTGATTATCGGCAACCTTAC
This sequence comes from Minisyncoccota bacterium, assembly GCA_023143145.1. Taxonomy (GTDB): domain Bacteria; phylum Patescibacteriota; class Minisyncoccia; order JAHIHE01; family JAGLIN01; genus JAGLLA01. The sequence continues at coordinate 6,120 of JAGLID010000010.1, forward strand.
ATCTTCGAGAGCGGATTTTCGATATACTGGAACGGCTCCATCTGCTCCAAAAACCTCGTTTTCTTTTTCAAACTGGCCTTTATCCGCATCTCCTTGACCAATGCAAACTATTCTCCTGTTTTTAAGCATCATGAGGCCAGTAGTGTCAATCACATTCAAATCAGGATTTTCCTTACTATAGTTCAATTCATCTTTATCAAAATCATATCGCAAAAGTTTTCCTTGCACTGCCCCAACCTTTGGATTATCAAATATCTTTATTGCGTTTTCAACATAATCTGATTTCAGCAAAGCATCAGAATTCAACAACAATACAAACTCGCCATTTGACTTTCTAATTGCTTGATTATGAGGCTTTCCAAAACCGTCATTATTCTCATTCTTGATATAAATGATTTGAGGTTTTATTGTTTGAAATTCTGCTTTTTCTGCAATCACCTCCCTTTCCAGTTCCCATTTTTCAATTTTTTCTCCAATTTCCTCCCTCGTTCCATCTGTAGACTTATTGTCGGTAATAATAATTTCTAGATTAGAATAACTTTGCTTAACGGCAGATTCAATCGCTTTAAAAATAAATTTTCTATCATTATAATTTATAAGACTAATTGTAACTACTGGAATATTTTGCATAACTAAAATATTAATTGATTAATCTTCTTTATTCATTATAATCTAATATCATTATAATTCAAGGGTTGATAATAAATTTCTTAAAACTCCTCAAAACTAATTTGACCAATTATATATTTATAGTATTATTATAGCTAATGAAAAAAATACTGAAACATATCAAAATCATAAATAAAAATAATGTATTATTACCACTTGTTGCCTGGTTTGTTTTAAGTTTGATTACAATTTTAGTATTTTACAAAGACTTATATTATCTGATGTGGATTGATATTCCAACTCATTTCATAGCCGGAATAATGCTAGGAGCTATTTCATTTATCATTAGTAAAAAGAATTTTCAAAGAACCATAATTCTATCATTTAT
>JAGLID010000100.1 GCA_023143145.1 Minisyncoccota bacterium
GGATTGGCTTTTACCGATGTTAATAAATGGGCAAGTAACAGTTAAATAATAAATATGAATCCACTCAAAACAAATGGTTTGATAATACAGAATTTTCCACAAGTGAAGTACGAATCTATTCATTTTATTTTGAGTAATAAATATGCAGAAAGGAAAGAATATGAACATTTCTCGGGGGCATGGAATGCAGTATCTTATCGATACAAAGCTACTATTGATCACGGAGAAGATTTCATCAAACTTTTAAAATTATATGGAACGGCACCACAACCAGAAAAAAGATATTTACAAGAACAAACTCTTTTTAACCATTTCAGTTCTTGCTTTTCAGTTTTTGAATCGATGTGTTATGGATTTTTTGCGATAGGATCTATTGTTAGTCCAGAATATTTTTTTATAAACGATTCAGCAGATCAACGAAAAATATCTCCAGAAACAACAAAAAAAACTTATCAAAAGGCATTTCCTAATGAACAAATCACTGAAACATTAATTGAGTTAATTGCCGATTCAGAATTTGAAAAGATTAGAAATACTAGGAACATTCTTACTCATAGAGCAGCACCAGGAAGAAAGATTTATTTAAACATAGGGGAAGATGAATCGCTACCGACAGAATGGAAATTGAATAATAAACCTTTAAATGAGTTTATAGTTAAATCAAATGAGGATAATATGAAAAGACTTTTGAATAATTTATTAAATGCAGGTGAAGAGTTTTGTAAATTAAAGTTATAATTATATGGCTCGTAAAAATATTATAAAAATACCAAATAAAATAAAGGAACAAATAGGGACATTTAGTCAGGACGATATTATTGTTGCTTGCGTAAAATATATTCCAAATGAAGAAATTGAAAAATACAAACACTTAAATACACGTTATATTAACGGAGAGCTTGTTCTTCCTTCTTCAAGAACTCCAAATCCTAATGCTGGGAAATATTCTCGTGCAAATCTAGAAGGTTTAGATAGAAAAAGAACTGATTTGCCAAAAATCTCAAAAGAGTTTAGTTTTGAAGCGTCAAATTGGAGGGGCAATGGAACTCATACTGTTTCTTATACACGAGATGTATTTCGAAAAGATTTTTATCCACCCAAAGAAGTTGAATTAAAAATTGAACAAATAGAAAAAAAAGAGCATGGTTTTAAAATAAAATTTTTAATAGATCAGGTAATTAATCGTAATACTCCAAATTTTGAAAAAGAATTATTTTATAATTTAAATTTATTACAAGAAAACGTTGGAATGATAGATGTCTTTCCGAGTATTGCAACTTTGGCTGATTATGCAAAAACAGTTTATATTGGTTGGGAAATATTACCACCAGGAACTGTTGATGAGATTATAGAAGCTTTGTTAAAAAACCAAAAAACAGGAAGTATTACTTCGGATCAAGTAAAGGTAATGAGAGAAAGAATAGGTGTCATGTCAAAATTAAAGCCTGTTGCATATATAAAAGGGACAAGTGGTTTTTTAAGATATTTTGGGGCAAAGTTCGGAGACGATTTTGTTGTTTTTGAAAATATAAAATATGGGAACGCCTTATATATAATGTATAATTCATGGGTGGATCTAAGTAAAAAAAGCAGGACAGAATTACTAAATGAACCAAGGGAAGATTTTGATCGTATAGAGCATAGAGATGGATGGGGAAATATTTTACAAAAATTTGTTAGAGAATATAGGTGTAAAAATAAAACTACAAACGAAGAAACATTTGAATCACTTTAGAAATATTGCACTTCGAATAATAGGCTGTGTCCAAACTATAAAATATGGCAGAGGTGTATAAATTATTGAAAGAAGCAAAAGAGCTAGCAGGACACGAGGATAATAAAGAGTTTGCAAATCCATATGTTATTTATCAAAATTGGAAGCATATAATTCCAATTGAATTACAGTTTCAGTGATACGTTGAATAGGCACAAGATCACAATCAACTTAAAGAAATTGGAAAATATCTACGCTCACTTGAAGAAGGAGACTGGGCGCATTTTGGAGAAGTATAATTGAGAATAAAAAATAAAATAAATTTATGTTAAAAAAGTTAGTAATTTTGTTAAATATCATTTAATAATAAAAAATGAACTCCAAAATATCATTCAAATTTCAAGAAGATAAAGAATTTTTTATAAAGCTATTATCTAGCGTTAAGAACAAGCTTAATAAAAATGAATTTGATTTATATTTTGATTTTAGAGATGCTAAAACAAAACGAGATGAGTTTAATTTAAAAAGAAATGATATTTTAAACGAGCTTCAAAATCAGCACGGAGTCTGTTGTCAATTAAACCTGTTGGATAATTGTGATTGTAAGCAGGGGATTGAAGTAGATCATTTCATTCCATTATCTTCTAATGAATTAAATAAAAATCTGAGGGGATTGAAACCAACAAAAGGACATAAAGTAATATCTCAAAGTTTTGGTTCAAATAACATAGAGAATATGTTACTTGCCTGTAAAAAATGTAATGCTTATAAAAAGCACAGATTTATTTTTAATGATAGTCAAGATAAATGGAAAATTGTGAAATATGATAAATAATTATAAATATTAAAAATATGATTTTAGAATTTTTAAGTTCTGCATTATTTCAAAACATTGCGTTGGTTGTTACATTGTATTTTCTTATTAAGTATACCAAAGCAACAGAAGAAATGAAAAACGAAATAGTTAAACAAGTTGAATTAGAACAAATGCCTGTTATGATAATGTATATTAGAAATAAAAGAGATTATATGAGTGATCCCGCAGATTACAATGAACAGGAAAAGTTATCTGAAAAATTTGAAGATTATCTGATAAGAATAAGAATTGAACCTGAAAAGTCTGATTTTTTTCTAAGTCTAAGAAATACGGGAAGAGGTGCAGCATTCAACCTTAATGTTAAAAATAAAAACTTTCAAGTTTCTAAGTATGAATCACAATTTTTTGCTCCATCAAATGACGAACATTCTATTGCAATTATTAAAAATGGTAATAAAAAAATTGAAAGTTGGGACGAATTAAACGGTTCAATCTTTAAAATATCTTGTGAGAATGCAGTAAAGAAATTATATCATTTTCATTATAAAATTATTGATATTAAAAATAAACAAGTTGAATACCTGGGAAACTAATAGTTTCTTAAAATCCGTCATCACCGTCATCAAATTTTGAAAACTATAATTCCAAATCATCCAAAGCGGTTCTAACTTTGCACACCCAGCGGTACACGCTAAATAGTCCCTTAATTAAGGAGTTGTTATTTATCTTAGAATAAATAACAAATCCGCTTGATTGAACTATTCTTGATCGTAGAATACTTTGAAAATTACCGGTAACATATTATTCGAATATGTCAAGACTGTAATCATTGGTAAATTAAGAATTAGTATGACAATGTAAAAAAATATGAGATAATTCATAATATTTACTACTATGAAGTATCTCATCTTGTTGGGGCGGGGAGTATTATTTTGAAATATTAATGCCCTCATGTTGTCCAAGTTCTGATGGTACATATGAGGCTTTGAAACCAGTTTTGCTTATTATATCGCAAACTGATTGAATTAATATTTTCTGTCCCTCTTCGTTAAATGGCTTTAATAAGTCACTTGGCAATCTTCTAAATGTGGCCTTATTACTTGTTTTTAGATCAAAAGCCTCTTGATCACTTATGTCAGCGAAGCACTCGACAAAGTACCTGGCTAAATTTTCAACAAATTTATCTGCTTTTTTGTTATATTCATCCTGCGTTTTCAATTTCATAATCTACCTCTTTTATATATTATTGTAAAATATTCATTAAAATATATTAAATACGGCATCTTCAAGATGGCATAAATTATTTAGCTTGTCAATGGTGAATATTTAACATAGAAATATTTAATCAATTGACGATTTTCTTTAATTCTTTAATCATTAAGTCACACTTTTTAATATCAACTTGTAAGGGGTTCAAATACATCATACATTCGCATGCTAAATTAGACTTGATCATAATGATATAGTGCATGATCAAGCAATCTTAAATCTCTCAAAAACAGACTTCCATCTTAATATCATTTCTTGAATTGTGTTCCATTCTAATCCTTGAAGGAGTACACGCTAAATAGTCTCTTAAACAAGGGATTATTTATATATATCATCAAGATAGTGTTATAACTTTTAAGTAAATTGTGATAAGATAATATAAGTGTTATTGTATTTATAAATTTAATATTTATGGAAATAAAAAAAGCAACAGAAACAGACCAATCTGTTTTTGCAGAGTGGGGTAATGCAGAAAGATTAGATGAGAAAACTTGTCGGCCAATTGTGGCTGGTAAACGAGTTTCGGCATCTACATTTGTTGGGGTTCTAACATTTTCAATGGATGGTTATGATGAGCTAGTTGGTAAAGTTTTGTATTTTGATTATACTTCGAGAAATCATTCTTGTGAATTTGGTTATTCTTTGAATCCTAAATATCGTGGCAGAGGACTAGG
>JAGLID010000101.1 GCA_023143145.1 Minisyncoccota bacterium
GTTGGTGGATATACGAAGTTGCCGAAGCCAATTTGGAAAAGCGAAGTGCAACGTGCCGACAAAAACCGAAGCTTTGAGGAGAGCAAAATTTTGGCCCCGGGCTACTTTTTGCTTCATTTTTCCAAAAAGAAGATCGTGCATCCACTTATATAATTCATTTTAGATTAATTAAAACTCTATAACTTATTGGAGTTACCTTTATTTTAGTTGGTGGCAATTCAAATGGTTTCTTTAACTTGCAAATTTTGGGGTTTGTTGTATTTGTTTCAAAAACTATATACACATAGTAGTTTGGTAAATTTTTCGCTTTATTATACTCGTTAGAAGATATTAAGAAATTTGCATTGGCTACTTTTTGTTTAGTCGATTTTACTTCTATGTATTTTTTATTTTCGGATTCATCAAAAGAAAGTATATCATAACCTGCTGAGTCATCATCTCTTGAAATATGCTGCACCAACATAGAAAGTTCTTTCTTGCCGATAGATTCAAGGTATTCTTTTTCTTTTTTAAAAACAACAAGTTCTCCCCTTTCACCAATCTTTTTATTAACTTTATTTTCCTTTTCAAAATCAATCTTTTTTGAGAGAATAGATTTTGTGTCTTTCCCTTGTTTTTCAGGTATTTCGACAATAGTTAAATCAACAAAATCTGCTTTAACTTTGTTTAAAAAAGGATACTTAAGAACCATATACTCTTTAAGTTCTTCTGGTATTTCTTCTTCTCTTGCAGGTCTGCCAAATTTTTCATATAAAAATTTAGAGAATTCATAAACACTCCAACTTTTCATAACTACATCTTTTATCTTAAATTGCATCAGCAGGTCTCTTTTTTCTATCTCATCAAGAGAATCTGAATAAGAAATATCGAGTTTATCTAAGAAATAGTCTAAATGTTCTTTTGCAAATATATTCAGAAATCTGTCTGGAAAATAGGTGGAGAGGATTTTTCCTTTAAACATTGGAGAGAGAAGATTCTCTTTTATCTCATCTAAATTATTATTTTTTGCAGAATGTAGCAAGGAGAAAATAGCAGATTTTACCTTTTGAAATGCTTCGTTTTCATTTTTGCCAAATCTACTAGTAAAACGATATTTTATAGTAGGGTCTGATTTTGTTTTGCCGTAATAAATTCCAAATTTAAGTGCAGTAGCGCCATGAATGTTCCCTAAACCCTTCAATCTATTTTCTAACCAATAACAAAAAGTATCCTCTGAATTTTTTCCTATAACGAAATCCTCAACTTTCAAATTTTTCAATTCAGTCTCAGAAAATAATGATAGAAACTTTTTTCTTTCGCTTTCTAACCGGGTTATCTCTGCTTTAAATTCCTGTCTTGCCACTTCAAATTCTGCTTGTTTGATTCTTAATTCTTCAATTTCCATATTATCGTCTCATTTATCATGTGGATGCCCTTTTATAAATTTTTGAACAAAGTGAAGACCATCTGTGCGAAGCACTGCCCTAGCCCAAATTTATTTCACTTAACATAGTATATCCGAACCTGACCCAGATATACATCCATCCGAACGAACTTCAATCATCACATACTTCCCTTCATCCGTCCTATTTATTAAGTTATCAACCCATCCTATAAAA
>JAGLID010000102.1 GCA_023143145.1 Minisyncoccota bacterium
ACAATATATATTGTCGCTTACGGAACTTATGATGGATTTTATAAATTTAATTTATATAATGTCAATAAAATCAAAAAACATATTATTCATAATTTTTGCTATATTTTTTGCGTTGGATGTTTTTTTGGTGTTTTCTTTTGATAATCAAGACGCAATTAATAATTCCAAAATTATATTTTTCGATATCGGACAAGGTGATGCGACGATGGTCGATATAGGGGGTGGTGTGCAAATTTTGATTGATGGGGGAGATGGAGAGAGAATTCTGGAAAAACTTGGGAAGTTTATGCCACTATTCGATAGGAAAGTAGAACTCTTAATTGTGACTCATCCAGACAAAGATCATATGGGTGGACTTGTTGAGGTTTTGAAATATTATGAAGTTGAGCAGATTATTGAAACGGGGATTTTCTGTGATACGGCGATTTGCAAGGAATGGGATGAGCTAGTTGAAGAGAAAAATATTCCAATCAAGTATGCTGAGTTTGGACAGAGAATTAATATAAATGACATAGACATTAAAATTCTTTTCCCTTTCGAAAATTTAAAAGATCAGAAAATGAAAGATGATAATGAATCTTCAATTGTTCTTCGGATTGATACTGAAAATAATTCATATTTATTAACTGGTGATGCGGGATTTGCTGTCGAAAATATGTTGTTGGAAAAGAATATTTATATTGAAACAAAAATTCTCAAAATTGCTCATCACGGAAGTAAAAACGCCACCTCAAATGAATTTTTGAGAAAGGTGAATCCACAAAAAGCTGTCATTCCTGTTGGGAAAAATTCATACGGTCATCCTGCAAAAGAATTATTAAATCGTCTCAAGAATTTGAATGTTGAATTTTTCAGAACAGATGTGTCTGGTGATTTGGTATTTGAGTGAAGCATGGCAGTATAACCGATTTATATAGTTTTTGAAATAAGATATATGCTTGAGTTGTATTAGGTACAGGAGTATAATTATATATATGAAACCAAAGGAATTTTCTGACGAACAACTTGTTGAGATAATAAGGAAGGAAAACCAGGAACTATATAGCGAAATTATTCGACGCTATGATAAAAAACTGACTCATTATCTTCGTAAATTTATTTACAACCCAGATGAGCTTGAAGATGTTCTTCAGGTTGTTTTCATAAAGGTTTATAAGAATCTCTATGGGTTTAATGTTGATAAAAAGTTTTCTTCGTGGATATATCGAATTGCACATAATGAAGCTTTGAATCATTTGAAAAAATACGCCAGAGAAAGAATTTCTTTGGACGAGGTTGAATATATGATTATTGATGAAAAAATTGATATCGGCGGAGATGTTGACAAAAAAATTTTGAAAGACAGTGTTGAGAAATTACTCAAAGATATAAAATCAAAGTATCGAGAACCATTGATTTTGTTCTATTTTGAACAAAAATCTTATCAAGAAATCAGTGACATCTTGAGAATCCCAACAAGTACAGTTGGAACGCTTATCTCAAGAGGAAAAAAAATTATTAAAGAAAAATTAAAAAATGAAAAAATATATGGAAAATAAAGATTCAAAAGACATTGAAAATAAAGTAATGTCCGAAATTAAAAGCGGGAAAATCAAGCTTCGTTCAAGATATATTTTTCTTGCTGAGAAATTAGGAATGGAAAGTGCTTTTGTGTTGAGTGTAATTTTGTCTGTTCTGTTTTTCAACCTATTTCTGTTTTATCTCAAGACAACAGATAATCTTCAATATCTCAGTTTTGGTCAAAATGGAATTGCTGCCTTTTTAGAATCTTTTCCATATCCTCTGATTGTGGGATTTATCACTTTTCTGTTATTGTCAGGTTATTTGATGATGAAGGCGGATTTTTCTTATAAAAAGCCATTCAAATATTTTGCCGTAATTCTGATGGTAATTGTGATGATTGCGGGAACAGTACTAGCATTTACAGATATGTCTGAAAAAATTGAACAGCAGGCTTTTGGTGACGGACTCTCAGGAGTCGTTCTTAAACCGTTTTTGAATCGTGCAGTTGGGTTGCATCAAAATGGAATATCTGGAAGAGTAATTGAGGTCGGTGAAAAGTATTGTATTCTGGAAATTCCAAATGGTTTACAGAAAGTTGATTTTCATAATTTGAAATTTGATGACAAATTTGAACTAGAAAAAAATCAATTTATAGTTGCGATTGGAGAAAGAAAAGAGGATGTGTTCATAGCAAGTCAAATCAGAATTGTTCAGGAAAGCGATATACCGATGATTGGGCGTGGAATCCGTAGAGGGCAGATGAATAATTGTAATGGTTCATGCCAGACGCATAATGGATTTATAATTAAAAACGAGGAAATGAAAAAATGTATGGATGAATGTTTTGAACTCAGTTCACAGCGTCGAAGATGTTTTGATGATTGTGCTGTGGAATAATTTATAAAATATTTGAATTGCAGTTAATAGTATAAAACTCCTTCCATTGATAAGAAGGGATTTTATTTTGAAATAAAATAGCAATAAAGTTTGTAGTATATAATAGAAGGGTCGAACAAGCAAAGGGCTAATCAAGAGGACAATATGCTTAAGTTCGACCCTCGCTCTTGGCCCTAATTCTCTTTCAAATTGGAAATTGAAATATATTTTGCTTTTGAATTGTAATAATTATACAAGGGGTCTAGCGACATCCATTATCCTCTTTGACGGAAAGTTGATTAGGCATAAAGTCGAAAACAATTAAATATTAATTTGTTAAAAAAATGAACTTAACTATTAAATTAAAAATATGAATACAAAATTTTTAGCTCTCTCTCTTGTGATGATTGGTGTTGCAGGTCTTGGACTTAGCTCTGCATCTGCTTATAAGGGAGACCCAACAGTGAAAAGTCCGATTTATACTCCCGAGAGACATGAAGCAATGACGCAAGCATTTGAAAATGTAGATGTTAATGCTTGGAAAGAAGCTCGAGGTGATATGGGAAATTCTCGTATGACAGAGGTTATTAATAGCGATGAAAATTTTGCCAAATTTATTGAAATGAGAGAATTGCGTTTAGCTGGTGATATTGATGGAGTAAATGCAATCAGAGCTGATCTTGGACTTGGTCAAGGAATGAAGGGTGGCGAAAAGGGTCAAGGACTACACAAGGGAATGAGAGGTGGCTCACAAGATGGTCAAAATTCTGGTAGGAGATAAATTGATGTAGATGGTGATGGACAGTGTAATAATATGAATCAATAATTGTTGATTCAGAAGAATTAAAAGAAGTGTCAATTTTGACACTTCTTTTATATTATCCCTGTGAACTTCAATTTCTTCAGATTGAACCGATGGAAGAAAATCTGATAGTAGAACAAAAGTGATAAATGGTGATTTGGTGTTTGAGTGATCTTTTTATTTACTCTCTGGTAAAGGAGGGTTTTAAGTATTACGAAATTCTCTGATAGATTTAACTTGTCTAACTTGAATCATGTTATTCTGAATTCATCTTTACGGACTTACTTTTTAAAGGTAATATAGGACCAAGAGATGTGTCCTGAGGAAATGTTAAGAAGAAAATAATCAATGAAAAAAAATTATATTAAATTATCATGAAAGCAATTTTAAAATATTCAAGAAATGACATTAATAAAGTTGTTAAATATTATTGATAAAAAGATTAAGTAGAATAAATACTAACTGAAAACAAAAAAATACAAAGCTTGTCATTTCGACTGGAGCGTAGCGAGGTATGAGTAAGTGGAATGGAGAAATCGTTGTAAATTTCGTAGAACTTTTTAATTAGGTTTTGTGTGGCTGAGAAAGATTCTTCAACTCCTGTTGTCGCTCAAAATGACAGTAATTTTTGCAATTTTCATATAGACTATAGGTGTTATTTATAGCCATTGTTAATTGCAAATTCATTATATTTGTGATATAAAGAGGTTATAAAATAAATGAAACTACTTTTTTAATAATAAAAAATCTGAATGAAAAAAAATATTGAAGTTGAGTTGAGGGGGCCGCTTGATGAAAATGCTTATAAAAAATTGATAGAATACTTGGATAAAAATGGTAAATTTGTAGATGAACAAAATCGCTTTTTAGTTGATTATTCAACTTTTTTGGAAGGAGTCAGCGGAAGAAAATCTGATATCAGAACAAGAGTGACAAATGGAAAAGTTGAGCTGATTGTGAAAAAAGGAAAGTTTGGTGGTCATTCCCGCGAAGAAGTTTCCGTTTTTATTGAGGGAAGTGACTTGAAAAATGCTTTGGCGTTCATGGCTTTATTAGGTTATAAGAATGGAATTACTGCATATAAAGATATCAAAAAATATACAATTGATGGTATTGAAATTACCATTCACGAAATGAAAAAATGTAAAAATCCCAAAGAGATTCACAGTAGGTTTTATGAAGCGGAAATTATGACAGATGATGAATCCAAGAACGATGCGATAGAAAAGATTCAGAATTTTTTGCAGGAATTGGATTTGAATGTTTATGAAGAAGAAGATTTTTACGAATACATCAGAAAACTGAATAAAGAGGCGAATGGAGTATTCGATTATGAGAAAGACAATTTAGATGATATAATAGATATTATAGGTTAATCTTTTATTAATTAAATAATAAATAAAAAAATGGAAAATCACCCAAAGAAAGAGCAAACACTGGTAATTATTAAACCAGATGGAATTCAGAGGACTTTGATTGGCGAGATAATCAAAAAATATGAGAGAACGGGTCTGAAGCTGAGGGCAATGAAAATGATTCAAGCTACTGAGGAAAAAGTTGAGCAACATTACCTAATTGATCCAGAGTGGGTTGAAAAAGTTGGAGAAAAATCGATTGCTTCATACGAAAAACGAGGAGTTGAGCCACCATCAAGAGACAAGAAATCTGTCGGACAAAAAGTTTTGGATGGTTTGAAAAAATATATGACTTCAGGTCCTGTCATTGCGATGATTTGGGAAGGAAATCAGGCTGTAGGAGTTGTGAGAAAAATTACAGGTGGAACTGAGCCACTTTCATCAGATGTTGGAACGATTCGAGGAGATTTTACAATTGATTCATACCAAATGGCAGATGTTGATGAACGACCAATCCGAAACTTGATTCATTCTTCTGGTTCTCTTGATGATGCGAAGGCTGAAATTGCTCATTGGTTTACAAAAGAGGAAATTTTTGATTATAGTTTAATTGCCGAAGAAATTTTGTATGATGTTAATTTGGATGGAATTGCCGAATAAATTTAATTTCGCAATTATTGATCCGTGTTAAATATAAAATTATTTATATTGCAGGTAGAGGCGCAACACTGTTGCGTCTCTACAGGTGATATTTAATTTGAAATAGAAAGGGCTTATAAGTAACTACACAAGCAATTTAGCATTTAGCTTGTAGCTGGTAGAAGATAAGGTATAAATTACTATAAGTACAAGCTAAATGCTATAACTGATAATCTAATATAATGTATCTAAAGAAAATTGAGACAACTGGATTTAAGTCTTTTGCTGATAAGACAGTTTTGGATTTTCCAAGAGGTGTGACGGCAATTGTTGGACCGAATGGATCGGGGAAGTCAAATGTGGCTGATGCCGTGAAGTGGGTTTTAGGTGAGCAAAGTATGAAAAGTTTGAGAGG
>JAGLID010000103.1 GCA_023143145.1 Minisyncoccota bacterium
GGGTAGCGACAAAAAAGCAAAAATGAGCGCAGCAACTGTTTCGCTGTTTTTGGATAATAGTGACAAAAAAATTCCAATTGATTTTGATGAGGTAGTGATTTCACGAAAGCTTTTCAGAAATGGCGATAGTGAATATTTGATAAATAAATCAAAAGTAAGGCTCAGCGACATTATTGATTTGTTGGCAAAATCTGGTGTTTCTCAGAGAGGATATTGTGTTATCAATCAGGGAATGGCGGATTCAATTTTGATAGCAACTCCAGCAGAGCGAATGGTGATTTTTGAAGAGGCGACTGGTGTGCGGCAATTTCAAATTAAAAAGCAACAGACAGTTAATAAGTTGGGAGCGACAAAAAGAAATTTGGAAAGAGTGATTGATCTTTTGAGCGAAATTGAGCCAAGGCTAAATTCTTTAAAAAGACAAGCTTCGCGCGCTCAGAAAAGAGGAGAAGTTGAAGAAGGTTTAAAAAATGAGCAAGAGAATTTGTATTTTAATATTTGGAAAAATTTAAATCAAAATAATAAAAAAAATCAGACTGATAGAGAAAATCTTGATAAGTCAATTGATAGTATATTTCAAGCTCTTGAACAAATTAAAATCAAGCTTTCTCAAAATGATAATAAAAATGAAAACTATCAACCTCAGCTTAATAAGTTTCAAGAAGAGCTGGGAGTTTTTCAATTAAAATTAAATGAATTAGCACGTAATGTTTCTGTTATAGATGGGCGGATTCAGATTGAAAATGAAAGAAAAGAGAAAGTTGAGCATCCAGAATATGTACCAATAAATCTCGGTTATGTGAAAGAGAAACTTTCTAGCATTATTTCTATATATGATAAATTTCTCAGTCTTTTTGACAAAAAAGATATGACAGATGTTGAGAAAATAAAGAAGGATAGTGTTGAAGTTAGACAAAAAATTAAATTTTTATTTTCAGAAGTTGAGTCTGGAAAAATCAATTATAACGACCAGAAAATTATTTTTGATGACACAAATCTTCGAAAATTAGAAAAAGAAAAAGAAGAGTTTCAAATTCAAATTCAGGAATTAAATGAGAAGCATAGGGAGATTAGAGAAAAGATTAATCGATTAAATCTTGATGAACAAGAAAGAAGAAAATTATTTTTTGAGTTGGAAAAGAGTTCGAGAACGAAGCAGAGTGAGCTAGATAGATTAAAAGATAGTCTAAATCTTGTTAATATTGAATTGGCAAAATTTGAAGTCAGAAAAGAAGATTTGATTAATGAAATAAATGAGGAGTTCGATGGAACAGAATTTGTTGAAAATTTACAAAATAATAATATACAAAAGAATGCTAAGAAAGATTATTTCAATCAAGAAGAATGTAGATTAAAAATTCGAAAATTGAAATTTCAGCTTGAGCAAATTGGAGGAATTGATCCTTTGATTGTTGAAGAATATGAAGAAACTCAAAATCGATTTGAATTTCTTTCTGCACAATCAAATGATTTGCAAAAAGCGTCTGATTCACTGCGTGAAGTTATCAAAGAACTTGATCGAAAGATTGAAGAAATATTCAAAGGTTCTTTCCGAAAGATTAACGAAGAATTTGATAAATATTTCAAGATTATTTTTGGGGGAGGAAAGGCGAATTTGTCTATTAAGTATTCTGAAAACAAAGAAGATAAAAAAGAAGAAGAAGGTGAAGATGGAGAAAGCGTTGAAGGTGAGAATATTGATAGTGTTGATGGTTCTGAAAAAACTGATAAGCAACAAAGAATTGCTGGTATTGAAATCAACGTGACTCCTCCAGGAAAAAAGATAGCTAGTTTAAATATGCTTTCGGGTGGAGAGAGAGCATTGGCATCTATTGCTGTTCTTTTCGCAATCATTGCCAACAATCCGCCGCCATTTTCTGTTCTTGATGAGATTGATGCGGCACTTGACGAGGCAAACTCTGCTAAGCTTTCTGAAATTATCGGTGATGTTTCTCAAGATACACAATTTATTGTCATTACTCACAATCGGGAAATGATGAAACAAGCAGGAGTGTTATACGGAGTTACCATGACTGATGATGGTGTCTCAAGAATTATTTCCTTGAACTTGGAAGATGTGGGGAAGTAGTTTTTTTAGTATTAAGTATCAAGCGAGTTTGTAATTGATGGTTCTGTTGCATTTTGTCATTCTGAACTTGGTTTAGGATGACAGAGTAGTGTAAATTAATTATATATGAAAAATGTTAAACCAGAACTAATTGGAAAGAGTTTAGAAAATGAGCGTGATATTTCTATAAATTTAAATAGTACACTATTTAATGATGCCCTCAAAAAACAACTCAACATTTTTTATTCTATATATATTCTTTCTATTTCTGATAAAAACGATTCCTTGGAAACTCTGGATACATTAAAATTGTATAGAAATTTTTATGCAACCAAATTCAATGGAGTTAGATTTTTATTTGAACTATTCCTTACAAGTTTAGAAGTTATGTCTCAGAAAAATGATCAGGAAAAAAATGAGCTTGTTTTTTCTCTCGCGCTTAGTGAAAGAATTAATTTTCACTCTATGAACAAAGGTATTCTTGCTCTTGATCCATCAAAAATCGATTATATAAGTGCTGTGAAAAATGATAAGCAGGGTTATATTAATTTTTTAAATAAATATTCTAAAATTTCACCGCTTATTCCTGACGATATTGAGGTTTTTTTTCTTGTCGATAATTTAACCCTGCTTATAAATCAAAAAGGGAAAGAATTTAAGGAAAAGTTTGGATTTAAATATTACAGATATAATAAACTAAATTATGGAAATATAATGGAAAACAATAAGAAGTTAAAAATATTGATAGAAAAAATAAGAGAAGCAAGCATATTTCCTCCTACTATTACTAGCGGTTTTTTAAGAAAAATCTATTCAGGCGTTTCAAATGAATCGCACCCAACATTTTCTACTATTGAGGATTTTGATAAATTTATCTCTAAAGATGAAAAAGAGAAAACTGATTTGATTTTTAACGCAAGAAATAATTATGACGCTTTTCTAAAAGTTATAGGTGTGTTAATGGATGTTTTATATAAAGAATCGAGAGATAAAGAAATTGAGAATCTAAATTATATTGCTTAAATATATATAATCAGCAAATATAAAATTAACCGATTAAATAGTGAAGAAAAAGGCTTAGTACTTAATACTAAATATTTAATACTGACCCGCATTTGACACAAATCATTTATTAATATAGTATAAATCTAAGGTTATTAATAAAACTCACAAAAACTAAATACAGAAAGTTGAAAGAATTTTGTTAAGTTTTCAAAAGGCTTGACAGGTATTTTGTTTGTGCTATTATGACTCAGTAATAAATGAGTTCATTGACAGATGAATAAAGCAAATCACAATCACACAATTATAAATTTTGTGCAGTTGTCCTAAAAATTATTCCATGAATTTATTTATGGAAAGAATCAGAATAAAACTTTGATATAACTTGAACAAATTTATTTGTTAAGTTATATGTTAAATATACTTTAAGAATGATCTGTTTTAATTTATTAAAACAGGACTCTTAATTTTATTGAGAGTTTGATCCTGGCTCAGGATGAACGCTAGCGGCGTGGATAAGGCATGCAAGTCGAGCGC
>JAGLID010000104.1 GCA_023143145.1 Minisyncoccota bacterium
TTTCAGAAGAGGGAAGAGAAGAAAGGAATGGTCTCTATTTCAAGTCTATGAAAGATGAATGTTTTCGTAATTTAATGTCGGTAACTTTAGATGAAAAATATTGTTATAAAATCAGCGAAGAAAGCAGAATAACTAATTGTCTGACGGTGTTAATTCTAAAAACAAAGAAATACGATCTTTGTGATTCTGTAGAAAATTCGGACGAAAGGGATAAATGCTATTGGACTGTTGCGGTTTTTTCAAAAAACGCAAAACTTTGCGATAAAATTAGCCCCAATAATAAAAATGAGAATGATCAAGAAAGCTGTAGAAGCTTGATAAAGAAAGTCTCTTTCTAATATTTTTAAATTTAATGAATACGACAAGGACTCGATGCTACAGGGAAATTCACTTTAAAACATATTAATTTTGGTACTATGAAGTTTAGATGAAAGTTAAAATAGAATCTCATATTTTTCAGTTTATATAATATAAGAAATTAGAAATATAATAATTAACTCATAATAATGGAAAAAGAAAATAATATCAAAAATATATTACCTGTAGCTATTTTTATAGTTTTGTTTGTGGCTTTGTATCCTTTTGTGAAAGACTTGAATGATAAATCTGATCAAGAAAAAGACAATAATGAAAGTATTGAGGAGCTATTGAAAAAGGCAGAAAAGATCGATAGTAACATCGATACAGACAATGATGGATTGTCGGATAGAATAGAAATTATTTTAGGAACAGAGCAAGCTATTTCTGATACAGACAGTGATGGTTATTCAGATTATGATGAATTAAAAAACGGGCATAACCCTCTTGTTGTTTCTCCAAATGACAAACTTGATGATGATGTTTATGATATGATTAAGGATAGCTTGTTTAATGATGTCGAAATGAATTTGAGTGAGTTGGAGATTGTGAGAGAAGAAATCAAAAATCAAAAAACTTGGTCTTTGAACAAGGGTATAACAAAGATAGCAACCATTCCTGAGAAATATAGTGAAACAGATTATTTTACTTTCAGTTCAAATGGTAGGGATTTTATATATAGAGCCAAGCAAGATGGAAAGTATGCTGTGGTTGGAAAGAAAGAAGGGAAATTCTATGATAAAGTAAGTTCAATGGCTTTTGATAATAGTGGAAGTAGAGCATCGTATATTGCTAGAAATGGTGAAGATTGGTACGCGGTCATTGATGAAGAAGAAAGCGATTCATATGGTTATGTTCAAGGGATCGTTTTCAGCGCTGATGGCAGAAGGACAGCCTTTGGAGCGAGAAAGGATAATCATACCGTAGTTATTATTGATGGACAGGAAGGAGAATCATTTACACAAGACTGGTATGAAGTTCCAGAAATTGTTTTCAGCGCTGATGGCAAAAGGATTGCTTTTAGAGCAAAAACAAAGAATAATATGAAGCAATTTATTGTGATTGATGGTAAGGAGAGCGAATATTTTGACGGAGTTGGAAAGCCGATTTTCAGTCCTAACAGCAGGGAGATGGCATATACAGCTAGAACAGGAAACAATAAGTTTGTGGTTTCAGGTAACATAAAAAGCGATAATTATTTTCTTGTTACAAGTCCAGTTTTCAGTCCTGATAGTCAAAGGATTGCCTTTTTGGCGAAAAAGAAACAATTTGATTGGTTGGTTGTTTCGGATTGGAAAGATGGAAAATCATATGGTGGCGCTAGTGTTCCAGTTTTTAGTTCTGATAGTAAACAATTGGCCTATAAGGCTTCGGAGAACGGTAAAAATTTTATAGTTGTAAATGGAGTGGAAATTAGAAAAGAATATGATTTTGTGTCAATACCTGTTTTCAGTCCTGACGGTCAAAAGATAGCTTATGCTGCCAAAATAGGAAGAGAAGGGTTTTTAGTGATTGGGGATTGGGAAGGAAAAAGATATGAGCATATAGAAAACATTATCTTTAGTCCCAATAGTCAAAAAGTTTCATATTGGGTCAGGCGAGCAGAGAAGTGGATTGTGGTTGTTGAAGAAAAAGAAGGAAGAGAATATGATTTAGTTTCAAATCAAGTTTTTAGTGCAGACAGTAAAAGCGTGTCCTATTTAGCGAAAGATGGTGATGATATCTTTCAGGTGATTGAAACCATAGAATGATTTTAAATTGAATGGAATTATTCGTAAGGTTGATCGTTATCACAATTATCTGAAGTGTTTTTCTGAGTCTTGTAATTATAAATTTTATGATATAATAGGAGTAATCAATTAACTGAAAACAAATGAAAATTAATCAAAAAATTGTAATTATATTTTTATTAATTGTAATTATTTTTTCTTTTTCGGGTTGCTCGATTAGAAATGCCGACAATGATGAAGTGGAGAATAAAATAGAAGAGGACAAAGAAGAAACAAAACAAGAAGAGGAAAAAATGGTTGATACAGATGATGATGGATTAATCGATGATGAAGAAAATGATTTAGGAACTGACATTAATAAGTCTGATACCGACGGAGACGGTCTGACTGATTTTATGGAAGTCAAAATATATGAAACGAATCCTCTTGAGTCTGACACGGACAGTGATGGTTATTCTGACGGACAGGAAGTTGAAAGCGGATATAATCCCTTGGGGGATGGACAACTTCAAAGTGACAAAGATGGACTGGGAGATGCTGATGAAAAAAAATATGGTACCAATCCAGAAAAACCTGATACCGATGGTGATGGTTTAACTGACAAAGAAGAGATTGATTTAGGCAGAGATCCATTAGTGGTTGAAGTTAAATAGGTATTTGGTTTGTATAAAAAGTTTTGGGACTTGCAGATGGTGGATTAGATTAATAAATTTAAAGCAATTGACATATTTGGAGAATATGTCATACTGCTGATACTTTAAGAAAATATATGAACAATTTTTCTCTAAAATTAGATAGTTATTACACAAGTCGAATTTTCGGCTGCGTTGTGTTGTTTGAAGAAAAGCCTACTAATTAGGTGGATTGTTTTTTGTTGTGCTTTTTTACAATATATATTGTAAAATGTAGTGAATG
>JAGLID010000105.1 GCA_023143145.1 Minisyncoccota bacterium
CACATTGGAATTCTCTTGATAATACAATTCTCGAAGAAATGATTTCTGCCGATAAAGATATATATAAGTTAATTGTAAGTAAGCGAGAGCTAGAGGATTTAATGTCTGATTCAAAAAGAGCTGACATAAATGAAAAAGTAAATGAATATGGTGAAGTTGTTCATGAATTTGAAAATAGAGGAGGATATGCATATGAAGAATATGCAGAAGAGGTTTTGGAAAAGTTTAATTTTCTCGAGAGTGAGTGGGAGAGGAAAGTAAGTTCGCTTTCTGGAGGAGAAAAAACTAGATTAGCTCTTGCTAAAATTGTTTTGCAAAAGCCAAATATTCTCATTCTTGATGAACCAACGAATCATCTTGATCTTGACACGATTGATTGGTTGGAAAAATTTCTTATGAGCTGGAATGGAGCAATTCTTGCTATCTCTCATGACAAAAGATTTCTTGACTCGATTTGCAATAAAACTTTTGAACTTCAACGAGGAGGTCTTGAAAAATATTTCTGCAACTATTCTGGTTATTTGGAAGAAAGAAATGAAAGAAATCAAAGAAAGGCCGTGGAGTATAAAATTCAGCAAAAATATCTTAAAGAGCAAAATGAATGGATTGAGAGATTTCGGTATAAGCCGACTAAAGCAAGGGCAGTGCAAAGTAGAATAAAATTGCTTGAGAAAATGGATAAAATTTCTGAGCCAGAAGAACAAAAGAAAAATGTCAAAATTAAGTTTAATATTGCAAAAAGGCTTCCGCAAAAGGTTTTGGAAATCAAGAATCTTTTTATTGGTGGAGAGAATTTCCCCCTGGCAGTTTTTGAAGGAAATTGGGAAATTGAAAAAGAAAACAAGATTGGTATCATCGGGCCTAATGGAGCAGGAAAGTCAACTTTTCTGAAAATTTTGACTGGAAAAAATGACGCAATTGCTGGGGATATAAAATTTTTCTCTGGAGTTAAAATTGGTTATTATGCTCAAGCTCACGAAGAACTTGATCCTCATAAGAATATTTTGGAAGAAGTTGAGTCAAAGGTTAGTATTGGACAGGAAAAAATCAGAACAGTTTTAGGTGCACTTCTTTTTACTGGAGAAGATGTATTCAAAAAAGTTTCAGCTCTTAGCGGAGGAGAACGAGCCAGAGTTGCTTTGGCAGAATTGATTTTAAGCGAAACAAATATGTTGATTCTCGATGAGCCAACTAATCATCTCGACATTCAAAGCAAAGATGCAATCAATGAAGTTTTAAAAGGTTTTGGTGGACCAATCATTATTGTTTCTCATGACCGGTCTGTTTTGACCGAAGTGTGTAATATAATTTGGGAAATTAAGAACAATGAGGTTAAGGCATATCTGGGTAATTATGAGGATTATGAAGAGAGGAAGAAAATCCCATCTTAAGGTTGGGGTGTTCGTGATGGCTCCATAGTTCCGAAAGACTGTGGAGCCGTCTAGTTCCATAATAATTTGCATAAAAAAACAGGCATTAAGCCTGTTTTTTAATTTGTAATTTTTTGCGATTAGGAGTTTATTCTTTAGAGTGTAAAATATCTGTGACGAACGAGTTCTTTATGAGTTTAAACCTAAATTTCAGAATTAGAATTCTCGATCTCACATTCAAGAGCTTTTCTAAATTCGTATGAAATTTACGAACTTGGAAAAAGGGAAGAAGTTTAATAGATGTTACCGAGCCAACTCTTTAAACCTCTTCTTGAAATAATTATAGCCTCTTCTTTTGTGGCTGTTCCTTTTAGGTTACAGTGTGCACAAATGTCTAAATCTTGGTCACACTGGAAGAGCAAACTTTCTCCGCATGCTTTGCATTTATACGTTGTTTCAATATGTACAAACGCAAAGCCTAATTTTAGTAGAATATAATCTACTATTTTTTTATTTTTCATATCACTTCCTCCTTTATTTTTTTTCACAATTTTTTGCTACCCAATCAATTGCCTATTCAAGAGCAATGATGTCATTTTCTATTGGCCGTGATGAATCATCGCAATCATTTTTTTGAGCTTTTTCAATTTTCCACTCCAACATTCTTTTTAACGTTTCAACTCTTTCTCTCTCTTATACTTAATAAGTTTTTATCTCCTTTTTTAATCTTCTGGATTATCCAGTTTAATGCAGAGGCCTCGCCTCTTTCACGATTTGATTTTTGTTCGTTTTTTTCTAGCTCTTTCCCTTTTCTTTCTGTCCAAACTACAATTGTTTTAAGAACTTCAAGTTCTTGTTGACCTTTCATATTATCACTTGTTATTCCCAAAGATCTCGTCTTCTAGGGACGTTGTATAACTATATTATTTTTACTCCCGATGAAATTCATCCGAAGCTTTTCGAAATCTACCTTGTTCTGTCATTCTGAATTGAATTCAGAATCTTTTGTGCTGTAGGCAACGCTTACATAATTTCACAAAACTAGATGTTACCAGATGCAGATTCTGAACTGAATTCAGATATTCATTTTCTCTCTCTGCTCGACTTTTATTAGCACTAATCATTCCGATTTTTCAATTGGAATATTAGTTGTATTTTCTGAATCAGGAATTTTAGCGATTGTGAAGTGTTCAATGATCCAGCCGTCTTTCCGAAGAGTTCGGAAAGTTTCTGGCATTCTCTTTACATTTGAGAAAACAAGAAGTTTGTTCGCTGTTGGTCGTTCAATCCGCATGTAATACACATTTGGTGCGGATGAGCGACTCGCTCTCCCATTGTGATGATATGAACCACCATCGCAGTACCAGTACTGCGTGGACTTTCCAATTATGGGAACGCTAATGATTGGAGTTCCTTCTCTTCCATTATGAATGGGACTGCTCCAGTATTTTGCTTGAACAGTAATTGCCTCTGGTTCTGAGCAATAAAACTTTATATCGCCCAGATTTGTGATGGTGCACGGGAATTCAGAATTATGAATCGAACTGAATTCTCATTCGGGGAATGGAAATTGGATTGCTCCAAGTTCTTTTCCGCATCTAGAACACCTCCCATCTTCCATAGGATGGGAATGAAGTTCTCCTGGGCAACCCATGTTGGAGTATTTAAACTCCTCTGGTTTGCCACCCAAACTTGTCCAGTTTTGGATGAGAGTTCGGGCAATTCTGAAACCATCATCCTCCTTTCTTTCAAGAAGAAGTTCGACAATTGCTTCAACCCCTTCATCTCTTTTACCGAGACAAAGAAGTTTACTGTTGAACTTCAATTCGACAGGAGCTTGAAATCGGATTTGTCGCTCACGTGGAAAAATTTTCGCCTGATTTCCTTTTTTAATTTCGTCTATTGCGAGACTTTGCTAAAAATCCAATTAAAAATTATCAGACACTTCAAAATGAAAGTTGGTTTATTAAAATGCGTGGGGCAGGAATGGAAAGAGATATAAGAGACGCTATCAAAGAAGGAGTATTTGATAGCTATAACAAAAGACAGAATTTAGCGAACTCTTACTTTTAAATGTTAAGTTGGGAGATAAGGGAGCTATTGTTTTGGGATCGTGGGCTATGAGAAGAGCAAGGCTTAAAGCTGGTATTCCGTTGCAAGACGCTATTAACGAATATGAAGAGTTTAGCGCGGATACTCAACAGTCAGCAGACATTTCACGGTTGAGTGAGGTACAACTTGGTGGAAGTTTGGAAAAGTTATTTACTGTTTTTAAATCATCTCAAAGGGCTTACTTGCAAAAAGAGACTAATGCAATTAAATCACTATTTAGAAAAGATGGTTTTGGAAAAGAGAATGTTAAAAGAGTAGCGAAGGTTATGTATATTTATCATATTTTATTGCCAATAACTTTTCAATTTATTGCTAATATGGGAGGAACAGATGAAGCTGATATAAAGGATTATAAGAGAGCAGGAATATTAGGAGGCATAAACGGATTATTTGTTGCAGGTGATGTTATAGATGGAATATTAAGACTGGTAATGGGAATGAGAGTTTGGGATATAGATACACCTATTGCTGATGTGGGTGATGACATAAACAAAATAATTAGTAATCTAACTGAAGATGACATTGACATTGAAGATATACAAACAGCGTTAGATGCGTTTGCAAGTGCCACTACTAGCGTTAGCGGACTTCCTATAGAGTACGGCTATGATATTTTAGAAAGTCTATATAACAAAAATTATGATATTGCAATAAAACAAACTCTTGGATGGAGTGAATATGTTATTGGAGAAAAAAAGACAGACTATGGCAAGGCTGTTTCAGAACAGACAGAAAAAGGCAAGGAAAGACTATAAAAGAAGCTGTTAAATTAGCAG
>JAGLID010000106.1 GCA_023143145.1 Minisyncoccota bacterium
CCCATTCTTTCTCTTCTTACGATAGATTTTGTAACTTCCACTCCGCATTTATCACAAACAATTCCTTTATATCTGATTCTTTTATATTTTCCACAATAACATTCCCAATCTTTAGTTGGTCCGAATATTTTTTCACAGAACAATCCATCTTTTTCAGGTCTTTGAGTTCTATAGTTTATTGTCTCTGGTTTTAAGACTTCTCCAAACGACCAATTTAGAATTGCTTCAGGACTGGCAAGTTTTAATCTCACTGCCTCGAAATCTTCAACCTTTGTTCCTATATTTGACATATATTTAAAATTTAATTTATAACTATAAATTTATCGTCTTAGATGTCTTCTTTGATCTTGTCTTTTTGATCATCTATACTTTCGATTTTTTCTTTACTGTCATTACTATCACTGTTTTCTATATTGTCTTCGGTTTCATCCTTGATCTTGTCTTCTTTAGCGCCAATAAGATCTACACTCAAACCAAGAGCTTTAAGTTCATTAACTAAAACATGAAACGAAGCTGGTATATGAGGACTTTTTATTGATTCTCCTTTAATAATAGATTCATATGCCTTTGATCTTCCTAGTACATCATCTGATTTTATAGTTAGAACTTCTTGCAAAGTATGAGCAGCACCATGTCCTTCAAGTGCCCATACTTCCATTTCTCCAAATCTCTGTCCACCAAACTGAGCCTTTCCTCCTAATGGCTGTTGAGTTATTAAAGAATAAGGACCAATAGAACGCATATGTATTTTATCTTCAACGAGATGATTCAATTTTAATATATAAGTAACCCCAACTGTCGATTTATTTTCAAATGCCTTACCTGTTTTACCGTCATAAAGCTGCACTTTTCCATCTTCTGGAAGATCTGCTTTCCTAAGCTCCTCTTTGATCTGTTTTTCAGTAACGCCATTTAAAGACTGGCAAGCAACTTTATATCCCAATTTACTTGCCGCCCAACCAAGATGAGTCTCAAGAATTTGTCCGATATTCATACGAGAAGCAACTCCAAGAGGATTTAAAATTATATCAACAGAAGATCCATCTTCTAGATATGGCATATCTTCAATTGGCAAAATTGTTGAAATTACACCTTTATTTCCATGTCTTCCCGCAAGCTTATCTCCAACTTGAATTTTTCTAAGTTGTGCAACACTTATTTGGATCTTTTTTATTACTCCACTTGGCAATTTATCACCTTGATCTCTTGAAAATATTTTTACATCAACAACCTTACCTTGTTCTCCATGTTGAAGATATAACGATGTATCTTTTACGTCTCTTGCCTTTTCTCCAAATATAGATCTCAATAATCTCTCCTCTGCAGTTAGATCACTTTCTCCTTTTGGAGTGATCTTACCTACCAGAATATCCCCAGAACGAACTTCTGCTCCGATCCTGATAATGCCTTCTTCGTCTAGATCTTTTAATTTATCTTCTCCAACATTAGGAATATCACAAGTTACAACTTCTGGTCCTAATTTTGTGTCTCTGACATCAATTGAAAAATCCTCAATGTGGATTGAGCTAAATCTGTCTTCTTCTACAACTCTCTGAGAAAGTATAATTGCATCCTCAAAATTGCATCCTCCCCAAGGCATAAAAGCAACTATCAAATTCTGCCCAAGAGCAAGTTCTCCATTTTCTGTACCAGATCCATCAGCGATTAGATCTCCTTTTTTTATTTTTTGTCCTTTTTCAACCCTTGGATACTGCGTCATACATGTAGCAGCATTTGATCTTACAAAATTATGAAGATTATAGGTTAGATAAGTTGCATCTTTATTCTTTATCTTTATATGTGCTCCATCTACTTCTGTGATCTCACCATCTTTCTGAGCAAGAACAACATGACCAGAATCTATAGCTGCTCTTCTTTCTAGTCCTGTTCCAACTACTGGAGATTGTGGCACAACACAAGTAACAGCTTGGCGTTGCATATTTGATCCCATCAATGCCCTATGAGCATCATCATGTTCCAAAAAAGGAATCAAAGAAGTTGCCACACTAATTGCTTGATTAGGAGAAACATCCATATAATTTATTTGTTCTGCTTCAACAATTCCAGGACTTCCTTTGGCTCTGGCTTGAATCTCTTTCTGAGTAAATATATTACTTTTCTTGTCATAAGGAACACTTGCATGAGCGATATTAGCTTCTTCTTCTTCTGATGCATCAAGATATACAATTTCTTTAGAAACCTTACCTCCTTTAACTTTTCGATAAGGAGTTTCTAAAAAGCCGTATTCATTTATTGTTCCATAAAGAGCAAGATGTCCTACTAATCCAATATTCGGTCCTTCTGGAGTTTGAATCGGGCATACTCTTCCATAATGACTTCTATGAACATCACGAACTTCAAATCCTGCTCTTTCTCTCGTAAGTCCTCCAGGGCCCATAGCAGATAGTCTTCTTTTATGTTCAAGCTCAGATAATGGATTCACTTGATCCATAAATTGACAAAGTTGAGAAGACATAAAAAACTCTCTAATAACAGCTATCAGCGGTCTGGTATTTATTAATTGAGAAGGAGAAGCTGTATTTATATCTAAAGTACTCATTCTGTCTTTTATGTTCCTTTCTACTCTCATAAACCCAAGCCTAAATCTCTCCTGAATAAGTTCTC
>JAGLID010000107.1 GCA_023143145.1 Minisyncoccota bacterium
AATTAATTTCAAATATTTTCGCAAAAAATCTCCGTAATATTTGCTGGGAATAAAACAGATTTCCTGACTTTCTTTTTTGTCGTGAATTTCAAAGCCATATTTTTTTGCCAAAATTCTTATATCCTTTTTCTCATAATCCCCAACAGGAAACAAACAATACTTTAATTTTTTTTGTGTTAAGGTATAGAGAAAATAAGATTGATCTTTGTTTTTGTCTTTGGCTTTAAGAAGCTTTATGTTTCTTGATTTTATATCATTTTTCATCCGTACATAATGTCCAGTCGACACAAAATCTGCGCCCATTGCCAATGCCTTCTCAACCATCACCCCAAACTTGATGCTCCGATTACATTCAATACAAGGGTTTGGAGTTCGTCCTTGCTCATATTCAAAAAGAAAATAATCCACAACTGTTTTTTTGAATTCCTCGGAAACATTGATGACATAAAATTTAATACCCAATTTTTGAGCAACTTTTCTCGCCCCATCTTCTTCCTCACGAGAACAACATCTATTTTCGATATGAGTATCCAATGCTTCATTTTTATCAGTCGTATCATGCCAAAAATGCATAAAAACTCCAATGACTTCATATCCTTGGTCTTTTAATAACGCCACAGCCACAGATGAATCAACTCCGCCTGACATGGCGACTGCTACTTTTTTAGGTTTAGGAATTGTTATTGACATATCGTTACTTTATGTTACTTTTATAAAAGATAAGGAAGTAATAGTTTTATGAAAATAATCATAGAAAAGGTAAGGCCTCAATACGAAATATAATTGAATTTTCAGACCAACAAACAGAATTCGCTTTTAATCAACATCTAAAAGGGCTCTTCACTGGTAAGTCGAAAGAAAGTGCTCTCAAACTTATTGAACAGCACCGCCCATTGGTTGCCAATGAAATTAATAGAAAGAAAACAGAACAATTAGAGCAAAGATGAAAAGAACGATTCATCGAATCAATCTTTCTCTTTTTTTATTCATACAACTCTTTCAAAGCTCCATCTTTTTTAAACTTCTTTATATTCTTCGTTACTTGCACATAAAATTCTGGGTAATGGATTCTGTTAATCCAGCGGAATTTATGAAGTTGACGATATGGTCGTTTTTGATGATGGGCAAGTTCGTGCGCAATCACAGCAAGAATACTGCTGTATTTTTTTGGCTTTTTTAATTTTTGCGTATAAATATCAACAACGACCAGCTTAGACTTTAAGTTTGTATATCCAAGCTTATAATTTCTGGCATACCCGTCCCCCTCCTTGATTACTTTCGGCTTAAAAGTAAAACCTTTCAGTTTCAAAACTTCGCAAGACCTTTGAAATATTTTTTCACAATTTTCTTCGTGAGTATCCATAGTTTTAAAATATATGTCATTCTGAACTTGTTTCAGAATCTTTCGAGTTAAATTCTAAATTAATTTTTTTACAAGTTTATACCCCAAATAAAGAGAGCCTATAGACCACAAAACAATTACAACTAAAGTTAGTAAATTATATTTATTACATTCTAGATATGAACTCATTGGCAATAATATTAATGAAAAACTTATCAGGGATATTGTTAATAAAAAGAAATCATTAATTTTGTTTCTAATATCTTTTTGCCCTTTTTTAATATTGGAGAATTCAAAAACTGCACTTTTTAATATCATATCTTCAGGATATTCGTTGGACAATTCTCTTGCCTTCTCTTCAATTTTAATGATGCTATAACTATAAGCCTCAGAAGAATTGATAATTTTAGTAGACTTTTCTCCTTTCTCACCTTTTTTTTCAATTTCTATACGATTATCTATATACAGACAAAGATGAATACGCATTGATTCTGCAATCGACTCTTTGTTTCTTTGAGTTATTTGCATTTTATAAACTGCAACCATTCCTAATAATGCCACAAAAGCAACCATAGATTGAATAATTGTGCTAAGTGTCCAAAAGAAAACATCTTGTGAAATAATACAAATCATATTAAATTATAAACATTTAAATTATTTAGACTATATTAAAAAATTTGGTTTAATAGTTTCATTTTAATGTAATATACGACAGATTCTGAAACAAGTTCATAATGACAAATCCATTTTTTCCTTATTTTCAAAATACCACTTCATGACTTCCTTCGCCACTGGCACCGCAGCAACATGTCCCTCTCCTCCTCCTTCAATTATAATCGCCAAAACAATTTCTGGATTGTCATATGAGGCATAAGCAACATACCAAGCATGTGTTTTTTGATTACCAAAATATTGAGCAGTTCCAGTTTTTCCAGCTACTTCAACTGGCAAGCTCTCCAAAGAAACGCCAGACCCAGAAATAACATTTTCTCGCATTCCTTTTTGAAGCCATTTTATATTTTCCTCATCAATAAAATTTTCTCTAATAATTTTCGGTTGAATATCTTCAATTATATTTCCTTCAGAATCAATAATCTTATCAACGATTTGAGGCTGAAAAAGTTTTCCTCCATTGGCAATTGCTACGACATAATTTGCAATTTGAAGTGGCGTTACCAGAACATCTCCTTGTCCAATCGACATATGATAAGTATCTCCTATATACCACATTTCATCTTTAACATCCCTTTTCCACTGCTCATCAGGAATAAGTCCATTTTTTTCTCCTGGTAAATCAATTCCAGAAACATTGCCAAATCCAAATAAATTTGAATAATCCTTAATCTTCTCAACGCCAAGACCCTTGATGTCTTCATACCCCCCACCAACAGTATAAAAATATATATTTGAGGACTGTGCAATTGCCCCAACCAAATCAACTCTCCCTAAAGGTTTCCAACCTAAAAATGAATACGAACCCACATATATAGCACCCCTATCAATTATCACGCGAGTTGGTGAAATAATGTTTTCTTGTAAAGCAGCTGCTCCAACAGCCATTTTAAAAGTAGAACCAGGAGGATATTCTCCAGCAATTGATCGATCAAAAAGCGGATTTTTTTTATCGTTTATCAGCTGATTATATTCTGAACTGCTAATTCCTTTTGCAAAAAGATTATTGTCATACGAAGGATAATTTACAAGAGCCAAGACTTCACCATTTTGAGGATTAATTGCCACAACAGATGCTCCGGCTTCTGTCTTTAGTTTCTCTGTCATTGCCAATAATTCGTCATATATCTTCTTTTGTAACTCAATATCAATATTCAAAACCAAATTATTTCCCGATTTTGAACTTTCTTTCCTAATTGTTTTAATCTCTCTTCCAAAAGAATTCACCTCAATCTCTTCTCTACCATACTCTCCGCGAAGCCATGGCTCATAAAAGAGTTCCAAACCATTCTTCCCTACAGTATCAGTTAAATAATAATCTGGATATTTTTCTAATTCATTTTCGTTTATTCTTCCGCTATAACCGACAATGTTTGAAATATATTTACCATTAACATAATTTCTAATCGAATTTTTTTTCAAACTTACTCCATCAATTTTTTTGATTTGCTCTTCGATAATAAGTGCTCTATCTTTCTCAATATTTTCTATAATCAAAAATGGCTGATAAGAGTCTCGATTTACTTTTTTTAATATTTCTCTAATTTCACTTTCACTTTTTTCTGTTATAATTGAAAGTTCGCTTATTTTTCCATTAAGATTATTTCTATTTTTATAAAAATCATTTGGAATTATAACTAAATCAAAAATCGGAATATTAAAAATAATTTGAGTTTGATTCCTGTCATAAAATATTCCCCTTGAGGATTTTATAGCTATAACTCTCTTATAATTATTTTCAGATATTTTCGAATACTCCTTGCCTTTTAATACTTGTAAATTAAATGCTTGTAATATGAAAATTAAAAGAATGAAAAAAAATAATTTTTTAATTATTTTTATATTTTTATCATCAAACGAAATTTCCATTTTCTGATCATCCTCCGCATTAAAATCCAGAAAAAGCTCTTCCACATCAAGAGATTCTACTTTCTTTCTGTTAATAATATATCTATTCTTCATTCTTTTGTATAATAAAATGTGTTAGAGGAAAAATAAAAATTAGAGTAAAAATTATCTGAAAAATAATTATAGAAATAAGCTGATTAAAAATATATAAAATGTTATTAATTTCATTTATATTTATTAGTATAATATGTATAGTATTATATGTTAAAATTCCGATAGTAGAAATGAAAAATAAATTATATGAAAATATCCTCTTTATAAACAAAGTGCTCAAAACAGAAACAACAAAAACCATTAAAATAATACTAACCATAATTATTCCAAAATACATGTCAGAGAATAGCTCAAGAATAAATCCAATAATAAAAGAAATATTAATAATCTTGGAGGATCTATCCACAATTGAACCTGCTAATAATATAATTAAAATAAAATTTGGCGTGAAAACGTGAAAATACTGAGATACAAAAGTAATTTGCAAAAAAAATGCAATTATCAATAGTAATATAAATGTTTTTACTTTAATTTTTTTATTAATCATTTTTTACAATAAATACTTTCTCAACTTTATTAAAATCTGTAAAAAGTTCTAAATCCGCTGTTTTAAAAATTTTATTTGCTGATTCATTTATTTTTAAAATTCTTCCAATCACGAGACCTCTTGGAATTTGATTTTCTAATCCAGAAGTTATTACGAGATCTCCTTCTGTTAGACTTTCAGCTTGATTGATCATTTCTAATTTTATTCCAGTTGCATAGCTTCCTCTTGAAATTCCATTGGCACGCGTTTTTTGAGTTATAGAATTTACTGAACTTTCAGAATCAGTAACCAGCATAATACGAGAATAGCTTTCAAAAACTTCTACTACTTTTCCCATTAAAATTCCCCCTGATGCAATAACTGCATAGCCTTCTTTAATCTCTTGTTTTTTTCCTATATTGACAACCACATAATCTCCATAACTATCCGGACCTCTACTAGTTATATCTCCCATTACCAAGTTTAAACAATTTTCATCAAGACAGCTATTTTGGGAAAATATTAATTGTTTTCTTAACAAACTATTCTCAATTTTTATTTCTTCAAATTGTAAAATTTTATAATTCATTTCCAAATTCTCTTTTCTAAGTTTCATATTTTCATTCTTAAATTCGTCAATACTTTTTATAGTATCAACAAAAGAATAGAATTCGTTTGATGCTCCTTGAAATGTTTTTGAAACTGAATTTATAGAATATACAGTAAAGCTTTTTACTTGATATATATATCCAAATTTATTCAAAAAAGTTAGCAGTACAACAACTACTAACAAGAATAATAAGCTTTGAATTTTTTTGTTGATCTCTTTTTTCATACACAAATGAATTCGAATTTATTGCTACGAAGTTTGAATTAAGAAAACTCTTTTGAATATCTAAAAGTCATAATTTATCGCATCTGCAACATTTTTATCTCACAAAACAATTTTTCCTATATTTAACTGTGATAAATTACGTTTCTATAAATTTAATAAAAATATTAATCTGGTGTTTTCTCATTTCCCATTGAAAGCAATATTTCTCGTAATTTACTTATATCTTCCAAAACAATTCCTGCTCCACGGGCTACAGCTGTCAAAGGATCGTCAGCTACTCTTACTGGCATTTTTGTCTGCTCATTAATAAGCTTGTCGAGACCTCGCAACATTCCACCACCACCAACCAAAACAATTCCACTGGTCATTATATCAGCTATAAGTTCAGGAGGAGTTTCCTCTATTGTTGCTTTTATATTATCAACTAAATTTTTTACTGATCTAGACAACGCCTTACGAACTTGTTCGTCATTAATTATTACCTCTTTTGGAAGACCCGTCACTAAATCACGACCCCTCATCGCCATCTCCATTTTTTCATCAAGAGGATACGCAGATCCAATTGTAATTTTGATATTCTCAGCAGTTTTTTCTCCCAAAAGTAAATTTGCTTCATCTCTAGCAAATTGAATGATATTTTCATTAAGCTCATCCCCAGCAATTCGAAGAGATCTACTCGCCACAATTCCTCCCAAAGAAATTACTGCTACTTCTGTCGTTCCTCCCCCAATATCAACAATCATATTTCCAGCCGCATCTTGAATGGGAAGTCTTACTCCAATTGCTGCGGCCATCGGCTCTTCGATTAAATAAGCTTCCCTAGCTCCAGCACTTAATGATGCGTCAATAACAGCTTTTTTTTCCACTTCAGTAACTCCCGAAGGAACTCCAATAACTACCCTTGGACGAGGAAAAAGTGCAAAAGATTCTTTATGAACTTTTTCAATAAAATATTTCAGCATTTGTTCTGTAACTTCAAAATCAGAAACCACCCCATCAACAAGCGGACGAGTTGCTACAATGTGGGCAGGAGTTTTTCCAACCATTTTTTTTGCATCTTTTCCAATAGCAAGAATTCTACCTGTTTTTTTGTTTATAGCAACAACGGAAGGCTCGTTAATTACAATTCCTTTCCCTTTTACATAAACAAGAGTATTCGCCGTACCAAGATCAATACCGATATCATGACTGAGATACCCAAATATTTTTTTGAACATAAACGAAAATATTAAATAATAAATTTTATCTATTTCTTAAATCTTATCTTTTATATATTCAACTAAACCATCCAAACTAGCAAATTCAGCCTCTTTTTTTGACCTTTCTTTGATTTCAACATTATCATTTCCCAAAGTTCTTTGACTTATAACAACCCTGAGTGAAATTCCAATCAAATCAGAATCCTTAAATTTCACACCCGCCGATTCATTACGGTCATCATATAATACCTCAATTTTTTCTTTCTGTAAAGAATCATATATCTTTTCAGCCTCATTCGTCACAGTCTTATCATCACCCAAACAAACCAAATGAACTTGATACGGAGCCACTGATTTTGGCCAAATAATTCCATTCTCGTCATTTGATAATTCCACAATCGTTCCCATAAGACGACTTGGACCCATTCCATAACATCCCATCAAAACAACATTCTCCTTACCATGCTCATCTAAGAATTTGAAATTGAAAGCCTCAGAAAATCTCGTCATCAACTTGAAAATATTCCCCGTCTCAATTGCCTTTTCTTCTTTGAGATTTTTATTGCCACACTCAGGGCAAGAATTCTTCAAATCTTCAATGATCTCTTGATTAACAGCAATATGACATTTATCACAAATATAAATTGTATCCTCTCCAGCTGAAGTAAGGGTTTGAAACTCGTGAGAATATTTACTGAAATCACCGCCTGACGCAAAAGTTAAATATGTTTTATCCTTAATTCCAACTCGATCAAAAATTTTAAAATACGCGCCCTTTGACTGTTCGTAGAATTTATCCAAACCTTTTTCGTTTATATGAAATGAATATAAATCTTTCATTGAAAATTCTCGACCACGCAGAATTCCAGACTTTGCTCTTTTTTCACTTCTGAACTTTGTTTGAATTTGATAAAGAGAAAATGGAAAATCTTTATATGACCTCGCATATTTTTTTGCTAGTGGTGTTACAACTTCTTCATGCGTCCATCCAAGTCCATATTCCTTGTCAAAATATGTTTTCACTTTCATCATTACGTCAATATCCCATCTTCCAGTTATCTGCCAATCTTCTTTTTTCTGAAGTGCTGGCATCAAAATTTCCTGACCCCCAATTGCATCCATTTCTTCTCTAATAATATTTTCAATTTTCGAAATAACCCTTTTACCAAGTGGTAAATATGTATACACTCCAGCCATTGACTTATCAATAAAACCACCCCTAATTAAATATTGGGCGTTTAAACTAGTTTCATCTTTTGGTATTTCTTTTGTAGTTTTTCCGAATAGTTTTGATTGTTTCATGATATTGACAAGTTATAAGTTATATGCTATACTAGTTAGTCTTAGTTCTATTAAAATAGTTCTTAGAACTTGCATCCATCAAGGGGATGAATAAGGCAAAAATATAGGAGAATCAGAATGACAACAGCACAAGAGCTACAAAGAATAGTACAGGAAGATGCAAGACTAAAAGAAGAAAGAACGAAGAGTTTTGCAGATATAATTTGCAATAGAAATAATCTTAATGATTTTATTAAAAAAAATCTGAAAGATATTTCTTCTAAGCAAGAAGTTAAATGTATTATGACAGTAACAGAACTTCCAGAAGAAGTTTCAATAACTGCAGTCAAAGTTGCAATAGAAAATAAATTAACAAATGATGGGTTTATTGTATCTTGTATAACAAATGGCAATAAGATAGAAGTGTACATAAAAGGAATAACTGCAGATGCAATTATTTCATAAATAGCGACAAATTCGCTACAATCTAGCTTTCTCATTTTCTCAATGACAAGCTAGATATTTTTTTTATCCAAACAACCCCACTACCCTACCCCACACATCAAACTTCAATAAATCATTAAATGTCACAACAACCATTAATAACATCAATAACATAAATCCAAAATTATTTGCTTTTGCTTCCCATTCTTGTCTAATTGGTGAGCCTTTTATTTTTTCAACAATCAAAAACAACAATCTTCCACCATCAAGAGCTGGAAAGGGAAGAACATTAATAATTGCCAGATTTATACTGATGATTGCCATAAAATTCAAAACAACCATAAAGCCCATACTAGCTGCTTGCTGTGTCATCACGGCAATTCCAATAGGACCAGAGACTTCAACGCCAGCTTTTCCGACTGCAACAAGGCTCCAAATTATCCCAGCAAATGCAAAAAATATGTATGTTATCAAATAATAAACCCAGCTGAAACTTTTCATAATTGCATCAATTATAGAAAATGCCACCACAGCAGTTTCAGAGGGAGCAATTCCCAATGACCCTTCTTCTTCTGAAAATTCTTGTCTAAGAGTAATTTCTTTAGTTAGGATTTCATCTCCTCTTTGAAATGTAAATACTGCTGTTTGTCCGACATTACTTCTTGTAAATTCATACAAATCATTTTTACTGTTAACTTCTAATTCACCTGCAGTTAAAATTGAATCACCAATTTGAAGTCCAGCTTCAAATGCTGGAGAGCTATCTACAATTCCAGCAATCTTAATTTGCCGATCTTGTACACTTTTTGCTCTAGACAAATCCATTCCTTCAATATCCATCGGAGCCCCTACTGAAAAAATAATACTAAAAATCACAAGAGCAAAAATAACATTCATAATTACTCCAGCAGAAATTATCTGGAATCTTTTTCCAATGCTTTTTGAAGAAAAACTTCTTAGGTCGCTTTTATCCTCCCCATCTTCACCAACAATTTTTACAAAACCTCCCAAAGGAATCCAATTTAGAGTATATTCAGTTTCACCTTTTTTTATGCCAAAAATTTTCGGCGGAAATCCAATTCCGAACTCTTCAACTTTAACGCCATGATATTTGGCAACTAAAAAATGACCCAGCTCATGAACAAAAACAATGACTCCTAATATTAGAAGAAATAAAATTATTGTAGTTAACATCATAAAAAAATTTTATTAAATAATTAGTTCTAAATCATAATTTATATATTAAGACCGCTAGATACTTAATGCGAAATATTCTGTTATATTGTCATCATCTCTTTTTCTTTTCTTTTTAATTCTTCTTCGAGTTTTTCATTGCCACTATTTATAATTTTCTGAATTTCATCTTGTCTGGTAAACCTTTCATCTTCTCCTACCCCACCATTTTTTTCGAGAATTTTTACCTCTTTCATCGCATCTTCTCGTGCACCCCTGATTGCAACCTTAGCCTCTTCCAAAAGTTCATGCAAACGTTTGACGATTTCTTTTCTTCTTTCTTCCGTAGGTTGAGGAACTGTAATTCGAATTGTCTCACCATTATTCACTGGATTAAATCCAAGATGAGAAAGATTAATCGTTTTTTCAATTTCTTTTAACTGTTTTTTATCCCATGGTTGAATCAAAATATTTCTAGCATCTAGAATACTGATAGTTGCCACCTGATTGATAGGAGTCGGAGTTCCAAAATAATCTACTAATAACCCGTCAATGAGAGAAGGAGTTGCTCTCCCAACGCTCAGCGATTCAATCTCACTTTTGAAATAACTTTGACTCTTTTCAATCTTTTCCCTAAGTATATTTGTTATATTTTCCATATTTTTATTATTTAT
The DNA here is from genome assembly GCA_023143145.1 of Minisyncoccota bacterium. Lineage (GTDB taxonomy): Bacteria > Patescibacteriota > Minisyncoccia > JAHIHE01 > JAGLIN01 > JAGLLA01. Next base: position 10,049 of record JAGLID010000107.1, read on the forward strand.
TATATTTTTTTATCAAGTTTATCTTCTCTTCGGTGGAGGATCATAAAATGAACCAACATAAATTATATTTGAATCAGTATGATCAATTAGCGTATAACGCACGTCTCCAATAATTGGTATCGCATAACTCGACCAAGTTTCACCCCTATTTAAACTTTTATAAATTGCATTTCCAGCACCATAATATAAAATTTCCTTTTTCATACCCATTCTTTTCACCTGTGGAGCTTCTTCGATTACGGTTTTTTGAGGAGTAATCGTATTGAGTTTTTCCCATATATTACCCCCATCCCTTGTAATAAATATTAAATGATTAAAAGTTAAATAAGTCCACAAAGGGTCAATATCACTCATAACTGCTGAACTTGCTTCACTTAAATTTATTTTTCTAATTTTTAAAGACTTCTCCATATTCTCATTTAGAAGTACCCATGTTTTACCACCGTCTACTGATTTTTGAATTTCAGCTCCTGTT
>JAGLID010000108.1 GCA_023143145.1 Minisyncoccota bacterium
ATAAAATTATGATTTCAGCCCAAGAAGTAAAAAAATTAAGAGAGCGCACAGGAGCGAGTATGATACAGTGCAAGAATGCACTTGAAGAAAGCCAAGGAGATATTGAAAAAGCAATCGTAATAATGCAAAAAAGTGGTTCAAAAATTGCTGATAAGAAATGTGGGAGGAATACTAGTGAGGGATATATTGGATCATATATTCACAGTAATGGTAAAGTTGGTGTTTTGGTTGAGATTGCTTGTGAAACCGATTTCGTTGCGAAAAATGAAGAATTTCGAGAATTGGCTCATGATTTAGCTATGCACGTCGCTGCTAATAATCCAAAATATATTGACTATAAAGAAATAAACCTTGAAGAAATTGATGGTAAGAAGAAAGAGCTAGAAGAAGATGTTAAGAAAGAAAATAAACCAGCGAATATTGCAGAGAAAATTGTTGAAGGAAAAGTAAAGAAATATTTTGATGAAATTTGTTTCGTAAATCAGATGTTTGTAAAAAATCCTGATATTACAGTGGAACAATTGCTAACACAAAAAATTGCGAAGCTTGGAGAAAATATAAATATAAGCAAATTTACAAGATTTGAAATAGGCTAAATATATAAAAAGCTGAAATTAAAATATGAAAATAAGTGCAAAAATATTTCCATGGGATAATCCCCGTATATTTAACTCGGGAGACTGTGATTTGAATGTGGGAGATATTATTATTGTTAATGTTGATTCTGAAACTGAGAGTGCTATGGTCAATCGAACAAACATTAAGACCGAAGAAAAAGCCCTTGATATAATAAGGAAAGCAACTTCGATTGATATCGAAACAGTTGAGAGAAATCGAGACAAATGCAAGGAGGCAGTTAAGCTTTGTAGGGATTTAGCCTCAGAAAAGGAATTGGCGATGAAGATAGTGGATGCACATTTTAGTTTTGATGGAGGAAAAGTTGTTTTTTCATTTATAGCCGAAAAAAGGGTTGATTTTCGAGATTTAGTGAGAAATCTTTCAAAGAAATTTCAAAGATCAATTCGATTACAACAAATTGGATCTCGCGATGAAGCAAGAGGAAAAAATGGTTTTGGTGTATGTGGAAGAGAATTGTGTTGTGTCAAATTTTCAGGCAGTCTAAAGAGCGTAACAACAGAGGATGCCAGAGTACAGCAAATGGGTCAGCGAGGCAGTGACAGACTTTCTGGATTATGTGGTAGATTGAAATGTTGTTTGGGATTTGAAGCAGAGCAATATAGGAAAAATTTAGAAAAGATACCAATGATTGGGGCAAAATTTAATATTAAAGGTAAAGAAGGAAAAGTTGTCGAAAAGAATGTTTTGAGTAATGAGGTTGTCATTGAATTTAAGGATAGAAGTAAAGAAACAGTCGCTGTTGATAAACTAAAATAAAAATTTCATAATTAGAGTTTAATTTGTATCAAACAAAATAAGAAAAACAAACATGTCATTTGATTTAATTCCACAACTTATTATCGTGATTTCAACAGGAATTATCGTTATTATATTTGGTAAAAATATACCCAAGGTAAAAGATTTAGATGATAAAATCTTTTCTGAATTAATTGAAAATAAAGAAGAAAAAAAATTTTACTACCTATATGATAGGTTTAAAAAGAGAATTAGTAAGGAAGAATATCAAAGAAGAATTGATTTGCTATGGAGATGGTTTGAGAAATTTTTACGAAAGATTCGAATTAGCTTTTTAAGGTTTGATAATAGAATTGTTTCTTTATTAAATAAGTTGAGAGAGAAGAATACAGAAACTGATATTGACAAAAATATACAAGCTGATAATATGGAAGAATGTGATGCGCCTATCATAGAAGCTGAAAAATATGAAAATCGTGAATTTCAGAAAGAAGAAATGGTTATAGTAACTGAAGAAAATATCAAACCTAGCGAAGATATTGTGGGATCTATTACAGAAGAAGAGAAAGCTGAAAATGTTGATAATAAAGTTAATCCAAATAAGAAAGCAAAGAATAAAAAATCCAATCTTTATAAAGAAAATACGAAAGGGAAAGAAAAGGAATATATTGATTTGATAATGAAGAATCCAATTGATGTAAAGTCGTATTGGCAATTGGGAATTATCTATTCTCGAAGAAGAAATTATCACGATGCAATTTCTTGTTTTCGTCAGATTACAAAAATTGATCCAACATACACGAAGGCTAAGAAAAAAATTTCTGATTTAGTTGAAAGAATGAAAAAGAAGGAGAAAGAGAAAGAGAACGAGAACGAGAACGAAAAAATGAAAGATAGTTTAGAGTAGGAAGAATTTTCAGGTAAGCAAAAAGAAGAATCAGAGGTGAAGATAGATAGTGAATAGAAAATGTCTTTATATCGGGTAAATGCCGACTTAGCTCAGTGGTAGAGCAGCTGTTTTGTAAACAGCAGGTCGTCAGTTCGAATCTGACAGTCGGCTCTAAGTCAACTCACAACGAATAACCTATAGCTAATAACAAGCTGTTTAGTTTGCAATTGTATGGATAAGTTATTATTAGTTTAATTTTGCCGTTGTAGCTCAGTTGGAAGAGCAATTCCTTGGTAGGGAATAGGTCCGCAGTTCGAATCTGCGCAATGGCTCAAAAATGGTTTTAACGAGACTTTTAATTTAAATTAATTTGATATTATGTCACAAGATAATCTGATAAAATTGCGATGCAAAGAGTGTAAACAAATTAACTATCACTCTACAAAGAATAAAAAGACAATAAAGGAAAAAATTA
>JAGLID010000109.1 GCA_023143145.1 Minisyncoccota bacterium
AAGGCAGTCTTTTCTTCCTTTATCGCCGCTAATTCTTCCTCAAGCATTTTTTCTTCATTCTCTAGGGCAGACAACTCGTTTTTAGGAGAAATAAATCTCCTACGACCACCATATCCACAATAACAATCTCGTCCCATTCCTGAACCAGCACAGCAAGAACCCATACCTCTACCAGTTCCCGCACCTTGACCCGTAGGGCCTGTTCCATCTAATTTTGGCATAATATCTTCACCTCCTTTCTTAATTTTAATTGATAGCGAAACCTTCTCTTTACTATCTATATTGAATATATACCCATTACCATTTATTGTCAATAGGTTCCATTTCTGATAAGATAAAAATACATTCAGGTTGCGCGCCAGTTTCACTAGCACAAAATTCGGAAACAAAAAACTAATTGAGTAATAACTAAAAAAAATGAACAAACAACAAAAAGCACGTATAGGAATTTATGGGAGTGTGCCAAAAGATTCAGAAGTTTTTAATAAAATCGCATTGATTCTAGGATATGACCCTTTTCAAGTCAAGGCAGTTGAGCAAGATAAAGTAATTGCACCAGTTTGTGGTCGGGCAAAAACTTTTGGCGTTCATTTTTCCATATACGATATTTTTACACCAACTGATTTTGAAAAACTTACTGAACGAATCAGACAAATAATTCTGGATATTGAGCCATTTAGTTTTACCTTTTCAAGATTTACCGGTCTTACGCGTGGCGACTATCAAGGAAAATCTGTCTATGATAATAAATCAAAAACTGTTTTAGCCCTTGATTTTGATAATGAAAGTGTAAAAAAATTTCATCAAATTCATAAAAATATTGTCACTCAGATTCAGGATTTAAGAGAAAGAATTGAGCCAGAATTCGACAAGGAAATATTTCGAAATGTACCAAAGTTGTGGCAACTAATTCAAAAGTACGGCACGCCATATGCTTTTGAAAATTATCACCCTCATTTAACTCTGTTGTCAAGTCTAGATGGATCAAATGCAACTTTAGAAAAATTTATCACCTACCTAAACAATAATTATGGTAAAGAAATTTTGAATATAAAGATTCCTTTTGACAGAATCTATATTTTTCAGGAAATTATTGGTGGAAAATTTGACGGTTATTTTGAAGTGATTGATGAGATATTTTTAACTAAACAATTATAAACAATCAACTCACCTCGTTCGATTTTCGCTGAAATCGATTCAGCTATTTTAAAAAACACTCTACAAATAAACAAGATTAAAAAAAATATCTAATGTGAATTATACAGAAAATCACCCACTAAATTCATATAACCAAAAAAGTGAGTTTTGCACTCACTTTAATGACAATAACACCAATAAAATATTCTTCCCATAAAAAAGGGAAAAGGAAAAATAACTAGAACCATCAGAGACATCCTGTCTGGTTCAATCTCCAACGAAACCTCCAGTAATAAATACAAAAAAATAACCGCTACCCAACACAAAAGATAATTGAAAAGTAGCAACTACTATACTTAGTAAATTATTCATACTTATTTAACTATTTTAATAGCCTTACCTTCAATGATTGCTTGGCTAATTTTTTTGTAAGCTGAAGCTAGAATTCGCTGCAAAGTGCTTTGTGATGTTTTCATTTTTTTAGCACATTCAATTTGACTAAACTCTTCGATATTTTTCAATCTTAATGCTTCAACCTCTTCGACAGTTAATTCTATTTCATCCAATATTCTCATCGGAATACCCCGAGGCTTAAAATATAATACATCAGGATTAAATCTAATCTTTCTATTTAGTCTTGGTCTAGGCATATAATTATTCTTCTATTTGTTTAATAATATCTTGAAATATTTCTTTATATTCTGAATTAATTTCTATTACTGGCTTCATCTCAATAGTTGCTTTAACAAAATCTTGATGATAAGGAATTTTTCCAATAACTCTAATCCCATTCTCTTCAGCGAATTTCTCTATTTTTTCACAAAATTTATCTGACAAATTATATTTATTAATTACAATTCCATGTTTGATATGAAAATAATTAGCTAAATATAAGACTCGTTTTAGATCATGCAAAGCTGATGGAGTTGGCTCCGTTACTGCCACAATATAATCCGTACCAACCAATGAAGCAATTACTGGACAACCGATACCAGCCGCTGAATCTATCAAGATTATTTCTGATTTTACTTTTTCATTAATTACTTCAGCTTCTTTTCTAACTTCCGCCACTACCTCACCAGAAGCTAATTCACCTAGTTTAAGCTCACCTGTAATCAAATTTATACCATAATTATTACCCATATAAATTACACCAATCTCTTTTTTTGTTTCAGAAATTGCACCTTGAGAACAAGCAACGAGACAGGCCTTACAGCCAATACAGATGTCTTTTACAAAAGCTGGATATTTATCTTCTACGAAAACAATGGCATTCTGCTTACAAACTTGAGCACATTTACCACACTTAATACATTTACTCATATCCCACTTAGGAATAAGTTGATGGATTTTAATATGTTTTTTTTTCTTAATAGAAAGTAAAAGATGATCATTAGGACATTCAACATCAACATCTATCAATGTTGTTTTTTTATCTTTAGCAAACTCAACTGCAAGCGAAGTTGCTACCATTGATTTACCAGTACCACCTTTTCCACCAGTAATTGTTATTTTCATAATTTAATTCTAAATTAATTTACTAAAATATTTTTGCAATATAATTATTAATCATAAAAGGTAATTCTAAAACTTATTCAGCCTTCTCCCATGCTAACGTAAAACCAGTTAATCCTAAAAAAATAGAAAAATAATTAATCTATCAAGATTACATTTTTTTATATATTTTCATAATTATTAATGTTTGCAAGCATCTTCTTTACTTGCTAATTCAAGCTTATTATTTTTCCACAATTCAAAAATATCTCTAACTGTTTCTGTTTGATAAACAAAAACATCTATACCAAATTCCGTGCATAAATCCAATGCCCTCGAGCCAAGACCTTTACACAATAGAATGTTTGATTCATATTTCTTCATTAATTCTGGTGGTAAGCCTTGTCCACCGTTATGCTCACTAGTATTATCTATAATTTCTAAAACCTCTCCTTTTTCATTTAAAAAAGTATAAGTTAAACAACGACCAAAATGTTCAGCTACTTTGTCATCTAATCCTTTTTTATTATTTGTTGGAATTACTATTTTCATTTTTTGATTAGATTAAGTTTATTATCAATAAAATCCTGAATTGCTTCTTTGACTGTACCTTTGCCTTCGTAAATTTTAATTTCAAACTGATTTAAAACATCAAAGGCTCGTGGCCCGACATTACCCGTAACAACAGCTTCAACTTTTTGTTTTGCTATTAATTGAACAGATGAAATTCCAGCTCCAGTTGCTTGATCTACATTTTCATTTTTTATAGCTTCAGTTTTTATTATTTTTCCATTATCAACTTCAGCTATAATAAAATATTGACACCTACCAAAAGTCTCATCAATTTTATCTTCAATATTCTGAGTTGTTGAACTAATTGCAATTTTCATATTTTTTAATTTTAATTGATTGTATAAAATATAATCACTCTACATTCTACAATTTTGTAGAACAATAATTTCTTATTTATCTCCTTCAATAACCACAAGCTTAACCACTACATAAACCTAAACCCCTACCAATCATTGAACCATCACCTTGAGAACCTTTTCCATTAAATTTAGGCATATATTTACCTTTCTCTTATCCATAATAAAATTTATTTATATTATAGATAAATTATATTTTTTTAATTACGATCTTTAGCTAAGACGAAAAAATAATATGGATACATATTCATATTTATCTACATCTTTGTTTTGATTATATACCCATTACTATTTATTGTCAATGTGTTCCATTTCTGATAGTATATGACCCTTTTTAAGTCAAAGCGGCTGAGCAAGATAAAGTAATTACACCAGTTTGTGGTCGTACAGAAACTTTTGGCGTTCATTTTTCCATTGTTAAACACTTTAATAAATTATATTGACATGTTTGCTAATTTCCACAATTTTTCAACTCTATCTATTTCCAACCTAATTTAAAATATTTCTTGAATCAATATATTTTTTATGCTATATTCAAACAAACAGAAATATTATTCACACTTCGTAAATAAGACAAGTTTTGGTATAATACACATAATTAATTCGCGTAATAACGTTAGGCGACATAACAAGAAATATGAGACTACAAAAAAATAATTATTCTTTCCACCTAAATTTTGCCACCTAACAATAATATAATAACGATATGGCAAAACTTCTCATATTCATTAACGTTATACGCAATTCAAAAAAATTTTATGTCAGATGAAAGAAAAATAAAATTGATAATTTTCGATTGGGATGATGTTTTTACGCTTGGTTCCAAAGAAGGTTATTATGCATGTTACGC
>JAGLID010000011.1 GCA_023143145.1 Minisyncoccota bacterium
AAAATATAATCCAAAAACGATTACCCATATCAAATCATCTAGAAGGCCTAAAGCCTTCTATTATTTTTACCACTACAAATCTCTTTGGAAAATCATCTTAACAACAAAAGCAGGACAAAGCCCTACTTTATTTATTATATAAGATTCATAAAATTCCCTACCATCCAATAACCGAATTTTCTCCGACGATAACTTTTCTACCTCGCGGTAAATTGTCTTCTCCTGAAACAATTGAAGCGTTTCTTCCAATCACACTGTTCACGATTTTTTCTTTCGTGTAGATATTAACATTATCCATTACCAAAGAATGTTCAATTTCTGTGCCATTGAGTTCAGACACATTCCCAATTGATGTATAAGGACCAATATATGAATCTTTAATTAGACAACCTTCGCCGATTGAAACTGGCCCACGAATCAAAGTTTTTCCAATAATCCTAGTGCCTTTGCCAATTTTGACATTACCTTCAACTTTAGCATTGCCCACGATTTCTCCTTGCATATGATTCTGCCTTTTTTCAAAAACACAATTTTGCAAAACAAATTTATTTCCTTCCAAAAGGTCTTCTGGTTTGCCTCTGTCTTTCCACCATTTTTCAATCTCCTGATAATCCAATTTCAAATTACTATTTATATAATAATTATGAATATCAGAAATTTCATATTGTCCTCTATCAGAAATTTTTATAGCATCCATTGCTCGAAAAGCATTTTCGTCATAGATATAAACTCCAGCAACTGCAAAATCACTCTTGGGATGCATTGGTCTTTCTTCCACGCTAACTATTTTCCCATCTTTAATTTCAGGAACACCAAATCTTTGTGGACACTCAATCTTAACGAGTAAAAGTAATGCGTTTAAATTTTCTTGAAAATATTTATTAACTAAATCTGTAATATTGTAATCAATAATATTATCGCCCAGATACAATATGAAAGGCTCATTATTTATATAATCACGTGCCGACATAATTGCGCTTCCAAGCCCCATCAGTTCTTTTTGAATGATATATTCAATCTCAATTCCCCACCTGGACCCGTCTCCAACAACCTGTTTCAATAAATTATCATTGCTACCAACAATTATACCAATTTGATTAATGCCAGAACTTACCAAATTTTCGATTGAATAAAAAATCATCGGTTTTCCACCCAAAGGAATTAAATGCTTATTAATGGTATGTGAAAACGGTCTTTGCTGATTATTTTTGGCGGCCGGAATTATGGCTTTGATTTTTCGGACAAGCTGAGTTTCAGACGAAACTATTTTTTTAGATTCAACAATTGCTGAATCTGATTGCTTCTCGTTTTCTAAAATTTTCTTTTTTACTTCTTCAAATATTTCAATTGCACCTGGAACATCTTCGATTTTTGTACGGTCATAATCTTCAGCATCAAAATCAAGGGAACCTGTCCCCGCCACAACTGTCTCTGTGTCAATCAACGGCCAAAAAACATGATAAATACCAGGAAAAATTGAAACCTGAGCTGCATAATTTTTATATATCGTACATTCTGGAATTCCAACATCAATACCAAGCTTATCGTGACCTAAAATTACTGCAAAACTTTCACCATAAGTTGGAGAATCTTTATCAAAATCATAAAAATACCACAAAGCCGTTCCACTCAATGTAAAAAAGTTTTCCTTCAATTTATAATGATAGTGACCCCCTCGAGCAACAAATTTTTTTGTAGCAATAGATGCATGAATATGTTTTATACCGTCAGCATAAAGTTCGTTTTCTGTTCCACCTGGCGCCATATCACAATAACTTCCTCGTTCATCAGAAACCACTTTATTGAGATATAAATTCAAACCTTGAATCGGAGTTTTGATGTGTTTTATTTCCATAAATTCAGTATTAAGTGTTTAAATATAATTTGTAAAATCCTGATCTTTATCTTTGATTTTTTCTACCCAATCAATATTATGTTGATACCATTGAATAGTTTTTGGCATGGCATCTTCAAATGTATGTATCGGCTTCCAACCAAGTTCTCTGTCAATCTTACTCGCACTTATTGAATATCTGCGATCATTTCCTGGACGATCTGGAACATTATTAATCAATGAATATGGTCTACCGATCAAGTTTAAAATTATTCTGGCGATATCAATTGTTGGCCTTTCATTATCAGAACCGATATTATAAACTTCTCCTAAGGTTCCATTATGTAAAATCAAGTCAATCGCTTCACAATGATCACGAACATAAATCCAATCTCTGACATGCAAACCATCTCCGTGAATTGGCAAGGATTGATTATTCATTGCCCGAAAAATAAAATATGGAATCAACTTTTCTGGATGTTGATATGGGCCATAGTTATTCGAACAATGCGTCACAATAACTGGTACTTTGTATGTATTAAAATATGCTCGACACATCAAGTCACCTCCAGCCTTGGCGGCCGCATAAGGAACATTCGGCAAGAAAGAAGAATCTTCTGTGAACTGCCTATCTTCATTCAGCCCTACTGTTCAATAAACCTCATCTGTAGAAATTTGCACAAATCGTGAAATTTTATAATTCTTCACCAACTCCAAAAGAGAGTGCGTTCCCACAACATTGGAATGAATAAAATCAGCCGCCTTGCCATGAACTGAACGACCAACCGCTGTTTCGGCGGCAAAATTTACAATCGCATCAATACCTTCCTTAGCAATTTCTTCTAATTTCTCATAATCAGCAATGTCACCTTGAATGAATTTATAATTTGGATTTTTTTCGGCAATGCTCATATTTTCGATATTAGCCGCATAAGTGAGCACATCATAATTTATAATCTCATAACTTGGATAATTTTCCAAAAGATGATAGATAAAATTACTCCCAATGAAACCGGCGCCTCCACCGACTAAAATTCTTTTCTTTTTGATGACGCCTTTTTGCGACAAAATCAAATTCACTTCACTTTTTTCCAAACCCAAAATCAAAGAAATCTCTTCTAAAGAAATCTTCTTTTCTGTATAAAGTTTAGCTAATAATTCAATCTTTTTTTCCAAAGCACTCGACAAACTCTTCTTCAATTCAAACTCTTCCTGAGAGCTATTTCGGTTTTGATCTTCAAAAATATCATCTTGCATACGACTAATATTAGGTATTTTAAATTAAATTGTTAAATTGTTATGAAAGATACAAGTCACAAGCAAAACTCAAATTTCAATAATCAAAAATGTTAGCTATGGTTTCGTGGACAAATCAAAGTATTATGCGTTATCTGTAAAAGACTCTGGAATAAATTCAAAATGACAGTTTTAGAGTGACACAAAACGCGTAACTCCTCTATCAGATAGATTGGTGATATTGTCATTTTCAACGACAATCCCAACCACCTATTCTCGTCTGCTGTCTATTCAATATAATGTCAAAATTTTGATTTGTCAAATGGATAAGATGAGGATAAAAAACATCTTCTTATATTAAAGAAGATGTGCTGAGATATGTTTATCTCAAATTTCAAATTGTTTACGTGAAATCTCCAATTCTCTTCTTTGCTCGTCATTCAACTGAATTTGTTCAGCGATATATTCAAATGGAACTTCCGCGATTTCAGCCATTATCTTAATAGTCTCAAAAAGATCAAATGATGAAGCTGAAAATACTTTGCCGGCTGTAGCCAACGTGCGTCCATCGTCCCCTTTAAACAAATCAGAGATCCCTACTAGCTTCTGGAAACCATCTGGACGATCTGAATCCTTATAACATTTTTGTTCAAATCGACTATTATCCACTTCCAAAGGATATTCGCGCCTCACTTCATATACTGGAACTGGTGCCTCAAGAATCGTGCGACCCGTTAATCTCTGGAAATTTGTATAGATAAATCCTATAAATCTAGCTTCCTCCGGCACCGGTTCACCTCTGGTCAAAGAGCCTCCTTTGAAAGCCCAATGTGCAGTTCTACCTTTAATTCCCCTGCGCCACACTTTGATCATAGTACCACTACTTGTCTCTACTACCAAACTTCCAACACCAAGCTCTTTAGAACCCGGTTCTTCTTCAAGCACAAATTGATTATACCCATTGACATTCCAAAGAAGTATACCTCTGCAAACTTTCAGATCCGGTCGTCTGATCTCAGCATAGATTCCGTCTTTATCCTTATATATCAACAGATTCCACAATTGTTCATGAGATTTTATTTCCATTACTTCCTCAGGCTCAATACAAAAAAAATGTCCCGAGTTAAGATCGATACCGGCATCTTCTAAGATTCTACCTAGATGACTAATATGTGACATATTTTCCAGAGTAGTTTTTGTCGTCATAAAAAGCGGTGTCGTAGGTGTTCTGGAGTGATCCGCAAAATCATTGCCCGTCATTTCCATATTCTTTTCCATTTCCATTCCTCCAAATTTTCAAAGAGATCTGCTTTTAAAAAAGCTTTATTAGCTCCGGGATATTGTTCTAATATCCCTTTCAAAGTTGATTATATTTTACACCAACCTGATATCTAAAAAATAGCACCTCCCGACAAAATGTCAAGAGATGCAAGTGTTTTGTTTGCATTTTTTTTATTGCAATTGTATATGTTCTAGATAATATTTTTGAATTTTATTCACAACGCTTCTTAAAGCTTCTACAACGGTTTTGTCTTGAGAATAAAAATATATTGAGGCATTATTGCTTCTACCTCCTCTAGGTATTCCCTCGTCATGATAGCTATGAGAGAATATTCTTCCTTCAAATATACAATCTGTATCTATGGACGGTCCGGAATCTAAATTCCCAAATTCTTCTTTAAGGTAATCCATATATACTTCCACTTCACATTTTGAATTGGAGATATAATGTATCTTTATTGAAAATGTTGGTCCAATTCCACGGCCAATCATCGCTATGGGAGCTTTTTCCTTAGTAAAATCCCCACCTTTAATTCTTGCTCGCCCCTCTTCAAGGCTTACAATCTTCCGTGATTTTATTTCTTTTGTATATTTGTCTAAATCAAAATATTCTCTTTTTGCGCTCATCATTGATGCTATTTCAGCAATATCTTTCATTTGACCGTTGAAACATCTCACGGGAAGAAGATGAAAGCAAATCAACGCTTCCCTTTTTAAGCTTCTCACGCAATGCAAATCATTAAGCTCTCGCAAAATTTCACGAATTCCTTTTGAAGCTTCATCTTCATAATTACCAATACCTTTTTCGGACAAAGACCATGAAAATTCAACCGTATAAAAAGAACTTGGACTTGCTATGGCGCTCGGAATCCCATTTCTTAAAATAAAAATGAATTCAGAGTTTTTTTTATTTAATCCTCTCGCGCAATCACTCAGTTCTTTTATAATTCTAGCTATCCTTTCCTTATTATCTTTCATTTCAATAACCCTCCTTTTCAAAGGACATTTAAATTCAACATTTCTTTATTATCTAAAAAATAACACCTCCCGACAAAATGTCAAGAGGCATGTTTTTACTATGATATAGTGTCGTAGTTTATTTTAAAATCTCCAAATCAATCACTTCTCCGATTTTATCTATTGCTATGTCCGCGCCGGATTTAAGAAGTTTTTCTTTGCTTACTGATTGAGCAATACCTATGGCGTAAATACCAAACATCCTGGCAATCTCCATATCCCTAGGACCATCACCGCAATAGAAAGCTTGTTTTGAAAAATCTTCAACTGATAAATTGACTGACTGGGCAAATTTCTTTATGTGTTTCGGACCTTTTGGAATTTCATCTGCACCAAATATGTGATAGAAATATTTTTTTAACTTTGCCTTCTCTAAACGTATTTTCGTATCAGTAGTTTTACTCCCAGTAGTTATAAAAAGTTTATACTCACAATCGAAAAGTTCACCTATCAACTCTTTTGCGCCAACAAACAAGTTAAATTCAATATCATCAACTATACCATAGAATTCATCAACCAGTTGAGGAACGTCATTGGTCGACTTTTTATTCTTTTCCAGTATATGCTTAAATTGAAAATTAATAGGAATACTCGTAGAATCCAAATAATAATCCTTTGAATCTTCCGTATTAATACCAAATTTCGATTTTAGAATCTCAGAAAAAACTTTTGTATATGTAGGCATAGTATTGATAATGTTCCCATCAAAATCGAATATCCCAAACTTAAATTTATTCATTTTTTATTATAAATTATAAAATCTAATCAAATTCCTTATAAACCAAAATTATCCTTTATTTTTAGTTACTAAATATCCAGCCAATAAAACCAAAGATCCACCAAGAACAACACTTACGTTCAAAGACTCGTTCCAAACTATCCAAGCCAAAATAATCGCTCCAATCGGTTCACCATAAAAAAGAACTGAAGCACTTTGAGAGGAAACTTTTGCTAGTCCCCTATAAACCAGAATAAAAGATATGCCCAATACTAATATTCCGTAAAATATTAGTTTACTAAAATCAATCATAGTAACCGTATTTTCCGCTATCTCACCGATAACAAATGGCAAAAACATCAAAGCTGGAACTCCATTTTTATACAGAACCTCAACTAATGGGTCAATTTTTGTATTTGTAGCAAGCTTGCTTTCAATCGCCGTATGCCACGCAAAAAATACTGCCGAAGCTAATCCTAAAATTATGCCGACATCAAATATCTCATTTCCTATTTGTGAACCAAATACAACTATTAATCCGATAAACCCAAGAACTGTGGCAAATATATGTTGCTTTCTAATTTTTTGCCTCAGAATAAGAGGTGCAAAAATAAGTACTAAAACTATGGGAGCAAAATAATGAGTAATTATCGCATTGGCAATCGTCGTAGTTTTGAGAGCAAGAAAAAATAATCCATTATTAAGACCAATAAATAATCCAATCCAAAACAGTTCTTTTCTCCAGATATAAGATTTTTGTATTTCAGAAATTCTCTTTGTCAAAAACAAATACAATAAAACAAAAAAAGCTCCTGCCATCGCACCAACACCATAAAGAACTATAGCCCCTTGGGAAATCCAACGCACTAAAATTCCACTCGAGAGTGCCCAAATTGAAACAGCTACAATAATTTCAAGATATCCAATAGATTTTTGTTTCATTTTAATATCATTAATAACTCATATGATAAAAATAGCACTTTTTTATACAAACATCAACTATCATAACAAACCTAGTGTTAATATTTTTCAAATAAATATCCTTGACATTTACTAATAACTGTGAAATAATGGTGATACTTAGTAAATGACAAGATTTCTTTTCAGTATAAAAAATTCTGACCTTGAAATTTACAGGTCAGATTTTTTATCAATAACAAAAAAACAATTATGGAACAAAAAACATTTAATGGTCTCGGCATCGCGCCTGATATCCTCAAAACGCTGAATCAACGCGGTTTTACAGAACCAACACCGATTCAATTTCAATCAATCCCGTCTGCCATTGAGGGCAAGGATATTATCGGTATCGCACAAACTGGAACTGGAAAAACACTGGCTTTTGCGATTCCAATGATTCAAAAACTCATTTCATCAAATTCAAATGGTCTGATAGTGCTTCCAACTAGAGAATTGGCAATTCAAGTTAATGAATCCCTTGAAAAAATTGGCAAACCCCTAGGTCTTAAAACTGCAATCTTAATTGGTGGTGACAGTATGGACCGACAAATCAGACAAATCAGAAATAAACCTCATGTCTTTATTGCAACTCCTGGAAGGCTTGTCGATCATATGCAAAGAAGAACACTATCTCTTGCCAAGGTTTCGATTTTGGTACTTGATGAAGCCGACCGAATGCTTGATATGGGATTTGAACTCGAAATCAAAAAAATATTACAAAATGTCCCAAAGGAAAAACAAGTTATGCTTTTTTCCGCTACTATGCCTCCACGAATTTTGCAAATTGCAAGAACATATATGCAATTGCCAATTAGTATTGAAATTGCTCCTTCAGGATCGATGACCAATCAAGTAACACATGAAATCTTTTTTTTAAGACAACCGTCAAAAATTGCACTTCTGGATAATATCTTGCAAAAACATGTTGGTAGTACTCTTATTTTTTCCAGAACTAAACATGGTGCAAAAAAGATTGCGGCACAAATCAGAAATATGGGACATACTGCCTCAGAAATTCATTCCGATCGAAGTCTCAGACAAAGATTGAGTGCTCTTACTGGATTTAAGTCTGGAAAATTTCGTGTGCTTGTTGCGACTGACATTGCTGCCAGAGGAATTGATGTGACAAACATTGAGCTCGTCATCAATTATGACTTGCCAGAGTCTCCGGAAGACTACGTACATCGAATCGGAAGAACTGGACGAGCTAGTAAAACAGGTCATGCAATTTCATTTGCAACTCCTGCTCAAAAATACACCGTCAGAATGATTGAACATCTTATCAAAAAACGTCTACCAGTTTCAAAACTACCTACTCTTTCACAAGAAAGATATTCTGATAAAGAAGACAAACCAGAAATTTCAAAGAACAATCGTACATCTTATCCAAGAAGAAATAGACGCCCTGATTCTGGTGGTCGTTCAAATTTCCATGGTCGTGCAGATTCAAGCAAACGCTCATCTTCCAAAAGTCGCTCAACCTCTTCAAGTAATTCAGATTCGAATAGTCAATCATCTTCTCTGCGTCGTTCAGATTCTGATAAACGTCCAGCTTCTCCAAGAGGTCCCAGAAGTCACTATAAAGGGGGGAAAAGTAGCAGTCCATCTTCCAGATAAGATAGTAAAGTATACTAGGATTTAAAATATAAAAAACAAAGAAGCGAACTTTCACAGTTCGCTTCTTTGTTTTAACAACCTCTAAAAAAATAGACCCATCAAATATTGCGATGGGAATTTAAGTTAATAACCTATTTTATATTTTTTCTTCTATACACCTAGCATCACTCAGTTCATCTGCTAGTGCGGACATAGAAGCACTTTTTGAAGGACTAAATATAAATGATTTATTTTCACCTAATATGACTTTTATTCCCGTTCCCATAGATAATACGATATCTATTTTAAATCCAGAAAGTAAAAACATACCCCCTCCTTTAGTCATCCTTAGCCACTTTAAATTCTCGTCACCAGTTCCCCAATTTATTAATTCTGACTCACCAGCAAGAGTAAATGTTAAAAAATCAGTAGCAAGCAATATTGGTGGAATATCTCCAAGAGTTAAGCATAAAACATCTGATTCGAAGAGCTCGCTAGGAAATATACTTGAGACATAATCCTTAACAAGATATTCAACACGAAATTCTGGTGATTCAGCTTTAAGAGCCTGAAGAACCTTATAACTTAAAGGAACGTCTATAATCTTTTTAAAAAATCCAATTCCAAACATTAATCTTTTCTCCTTTGTCAATTTAAATTTTTATATTTGTATTTTCATTTAATCCGTAATCCTAAAATAGTACCTAGCCATCAAATGTCAATAGCTTAAACAAAAACAGGCTTTTTGAGGGCCTGTTTTCTTATTTCTATATAATCTCGAATATTATTTAATTTTCTTGTCTATAACTTATTCCCAAACCTAAATCGGAGTACTCGGAACATAAGTTCCATCTATAATTTCTTACTATCTGGCAATACAATCGTTTTTACCTCTTTAAGTGTATCCAACCAATTTGCTTTGAGATATTGATTTGATAAAGTATATAAGGCATTACCAATATACAAACTTCTATTAACATTATTACTTCCATAATAACTACCGCTATTCGAATCAGAATGATCAATTTTTCCCTTCAGCTCAAAACCTTTCTTATTTATGTTAAACACGGCAACGCCATTGAAATATTTACGAATAGGTTTAGGTGGCATTATTTTCATCTCATCCATTATAGTTATTCCTTCGGGACTAATAACACTCTCTTGAATTTCCATTACATTTTCCTGCATCGTCACTGGAATGACCAGCAAATTTTTATCTGTTGAAAGCAAGAAAGCCTTGTGTTCATTAATAGCAATTGAGTTACTGTTTCGGTCACCAAGTACATACTTGTCAATTTCGGTTGGATTGGCAACATCAGATACATCAAATAAAGATAATTTAACTCCGCCAGTTATTCTGCCATTTTCGTCAGACTCTTTTCCAAGACCAATCAAGGTTGTTTCGTCATAAGGATGTAGATAGCTTGAAAATCCTGGCACTTTCAATTCTCCCAAAACTTTTGGATTTGTTGGATCTTCCAAACCAATCACAAAAAGCGGATCAACTTGTTTGAAAGTCACCATATAAGCTCTGTTCTGCATAAATCGGACGGAATAAATCCTTTCTCCTTCTGCCAATTCTTCTACTTTTCCAACACCCTTCATATCTGCATCAAGCACATATATATTGCTATAAGATTCCGAAGAACCCCTGTTCATTGAAGACCAATCTCTACTCCTTGTAGTTGCAATTCGAAAATAACCATCATTTTCATCCATCGAAAATTGATTCAAGACAATACCCGTCACTTCACCAGAAGTTTTATAATTCAAATCACCATTTTTAATCTCAATTTTGTGAATCACTGTTTTTTCTAGTTCCTTGGAAATATCTTCGAATTTTTCTTTAACTCTTTTTTCATATTCTTCTTGAAAATTCTTTTCAAAATCATCTCCCTTGTTTACAAACAAATTTTCATATTTAGCTATAATCATCATAATCTTATTAAGTTTTTCCGCCTTCGAAAGAATATCTTTGTCTGCGTTTTCAATCTTAGCTATCATCTCCTTGTCCTTCTCGCTCATTTCTGGAAAAATATATTCTTTAAACATTCCCATCATAATGTCCATTGTGAGCTCTTCTTCATTAACTCGCTTATTATATGTTATATAAGCATTATTTTCCGATACAAATAAATTATTTTGATAACCATCTAATAAATAAACCTCACTATTCAACTCTTCGTTTTCATCATTAATATTCAACGAAGAAACTGAGGTGAAATTATAGGATTGATATGGAATGTTGAAATAATAAACATCAGGACAATTACACTTTGCTACACTTTTATCACTACTCAAAACTTCTCCATCCTCAATTACAATTGGAACCGGAAATTTTTCATCATAATGATATCGTTGATTTGAAGTAATGAAATATACATATTCGCCAATCATTCTTGAACTAGTAAGACTTCCCTCTAAATCATAACTCTTTTTTTCTACTGGATTACTTCTATCGACAATATCATAAACTTTTAAATACGAGTATGTTGAAAATCGATTTTGAGGAAGAATGTCTCTGTATTTTTGAATATTATATGGATAGTTTTGTCCGTAGACTAAAATCCTATCACCATTGATATAAATTCCACGAGGCGCTGAATCAAGTTTTATGCGAGAAACTTCTTTGGCATTCTCAGCAGGAGTTGCCTCTATAATAACGACATCATTTCCCGCAACTGTATAAATATATTTACCATCTGTTTTCACAATATCGCCTTCGTCAACTCCAGCCACCTGAACATTTGTCGTTGAATAATCAGTGGATATGATCGAATTACCAGCTTTCATTGGTATGCCACTTGTACTTGGTGCTTCAGCGCTGCCCCATCCACTAGTTGAACCTGAATCATTCATAATCGTTTCCATATTACTACGAGTCTGAACACCACCGATAAAATCACCGCCATACCCATTATTCATATTTGTCAACGCAATTTCATCCAAAAAATCCTTCATTTGATTGTAATCTTCAAACTTTTTTATAACACCACTTTCATTTTCGTCTACAGGGTTTAATCTATTTATACTTATAAAATAAACAATCAATACACCCATTAAAACGACAAAAACAAAACTAGCTATTAGCATCACACTAAAATCATTTTTCTTTTTATTCCCAGAACTATTCTGGTTCTGAGCACTAGACGAAGGACGAGCAATTGCTTTATCAATTTTCTTATCCTCCGTATTGTACCTAATTTTTTTTTCCATATTTTTTTGTTAAAAATTAAAATTTATATTATAAAAATGCTAGATTATTTTTATTTAATATTGACTACTAATTTTTCACAATTCTACCAGTCTCTTTCAAATAAGCTTCCAGAGCTTCTTCCCAAGATCTCATCGGAGAAAGTTTTGTATTGATAAGCATTGAATAGGTTGGTCTCTTAGCTGGCGTTGGAAATTCTTCTGACGCTACTGGTTTGACACTCGGCTTCAATTCCGCAAGTTCAAATATTTTCAAAGCAAGCTCATACCA
>JAGLID010000110.1 GCA_023143145.1 Minisyncoccota bacterium
GTATAATTTTTAGGATATAATTGACCAATAGAGGTAGTTATCGGCCAAAAATAGTTGATAAGTTTGTGTTGTACACAATTCAAAAAATATTTTTCTAAAATTAACATGAAGATAATCTTTCTAATAAAGAATGCATTATAGTTTTTTCTATTTTTAATAAAATTCTTTCTAATTTTTCTCAAATATGACTATTGAACAATACAAACAATCATTAACATCATCATTGAAACAACGCACCTTATGCCTCCTAATCAAGGACGGTAAAATTTTATTAGCCAAAAAGAAACGAGGTTTTGGTGAAGGCAAATGGCTTGCTGGCGCAGGCGGAAAAGTGGAAGAATCAGAAACACTTGAAAATGCGGTTACCCGAGAGACAATTGAAGAGATTAATGTAATCCCGAATAATTTCGTTAGAATAGCAACTTTAAACTTCTACTTTCCATACGTCGACAAACCCGAAAAATGGAATCAACAGGTTTGTGTTTTCGTATCGGACGATTGGTCTGGCGAACCGAAAGAATCTGACGAGATATCGCCACAGTGGTTTGATTTTGATAAAATTCCATTTGATTTAATGTGGTCTGATGCGCATTATTGGCTACCAGATATATTAAAGGGCAGTAAACTGAATGCAGACTTTCTGTTTAAACCGAATTTAGAAATTGAGGATCATAAAATCAAAACATTTTTAAAATAATAATGTAAAAAAACTATAAATTTCTTACATAGTTTTTATTTTTCATATTAGCCAAAATTTGTTAAACTTAAAACACTTTCAAAAAAATAAAGGCTTACTATAACTTATAGCTCAATAAGACAATTTTATGACTAAAAACCTGACGACAAGACTTAAAAAAGCCAATATTAGTGATTTATATGAAATTTCTTTAAAATCATCCATGGCAAAAACCGGAGAAGTTTTTATATTTGAGAAGGGATCACTGTCTGATCTTTTTGACAAAAATAGTGCTGAAAAGTTAAGAAAAAATTTTTTGAGGAATAATATCAAAGTACAGCAAATTACAAACATCCCAACACTGCCAAAATTTAGTGATAACGATAAATTTGTTAACAAAGTAATGACCTTTCGTTACGTTCCAAAAGATATTTTCTCTATAGAAAATGAAATTCTAATATTCGATGAAACAGTTGCCATATATAACAAAAATGAACTGTTGATTATTGAAGACAAAATATTTGCCGATAATCAAAAACAACTGTTTACGAGCATTTGGGACCAAGGACAATCTCCAAAGCTTGATTTTGAATATAAACCAAATCACTCTTTTTACAAAAATTTAAACTATTTTATTGAAGACTTGCAAATTATCGTTTGGCCAGATGCTGATGCCAAAAAGTCGTTCAAAGGATTTTCCAAACAACAACTTGGAGAATATATAAAGAATATAATTTCGTCAGATACATATTTTGATAATTCTTCATATATAATTACATTTATCTGGTCACTAGATGGGGAAAAAATGGTTGATGTGTGTAAATTTAACGAGAACAATGTTGATGATAGATCAGGTCCTTTGGGAAATATCAGAGTATATAAAGAAGGTAAACTTTGTAACGACCTTGAGATTGTAAGTGGAAATACCTTATTAATTTTGGGCTATGAAGAAAAAATTAGAAGACAATCGAAAAATCTAAAAAGTTATCTCGACGGTCCAGCCCCACGATTACCACTTGAACTTATGAACGAACAAGATTTTTTCTCTAAATAGATTCCATAACTGTGACTCAAAAATAACACACTTCCCGTATGTTATTTTTTATTTTGCATATTCGCCAAAATTTGTTAAAATAAGGATAGTTTTAAACTAATAACTATAAAACTATGTTCAAGAAAATTATCATCGTTATAATCTTGCTGTTTATAGGTGGAGCTCTTACTCTAGCGGCGGCAAGCGGTATAATAAAAGTTCCTTTCCTTTCGTCATTACTAGGAACTGACAAGCCTAGAGATTTAATCGGATATGTTGATCCTAATCTCTACAAAGATGTACTTGTGAAAGGAGATGTAATACTAGCTGATGAAGCTGACAAATATTGTTTAACCTGTGATATAACTTTTGAGAATGCAAATCCAATGGATATTATTGTGTCAAGCACCGAGCTTAGTTCGTTGCTTCGAGCAACGAACAAAAATTTTGGCCCTCTTAAAGAAATTCAGATCAAATTAAATGACAACAATCAGGTGGAAGCGTCCGCTTATCTTAATTTGAAAGATTATGGCTATGATTTTTCAGGACCTGTTTACGTCGCGGGAAGCATCATTAAAGACGGCTCTTCCAAAATTGCTATTGACGTTCAAAGAGTTGAAATTGGGATATTATCTATTCCCGAAGAATACATCAATCAAGGAGAAGATGGTTTGAATGCTTTGATTAACAGCCAGCTAGGAAAAATGCCTAATTTAAAGATTGATTCGTTAGAGATAAGTGACAACTCTCTTCATTTCAAAGGAGATTATCCAAAAAATGCCTCAGCTAAATAAAATTACACGGAAACACTGTTTCAATAATTCAATAACTCGGACTTGAAGTATTTTTATAATTCACACATTAACAAAAAACTATATGTAAAAACATATAGTTTTTTGTATAATTTTTGCCCAACATAACCACTAAATAGAAATAAACAATTTCTGATATCCAAACCTCTTTAAATCACCTTCAATATCTTGATAACTTTTCCCACAAATCATTCCTCCTGCCGTAAAAAGCTCTTGAGTGATATCTGCTAAACAAAAATCTGGCATTTCAAATTTATCCTTTTCTTCAATCGTTTCAAATTCAAAATCAACAAGAATAAAGCCTTCTAGCACATCTTGAAAAACATCAACTTCAGCAGTTCTGTTACAATAATCGAAATAATATCTCAACTTGCGCACTCTTTTTCCATCAAGACTATTAAGCGCATTAAATTCTATTTCCGTTAATCTAATTGTTTGTTCTTCAAAGCATGAAGCATCTCCTTTTTCAACTGGTTCTTTTTTTGTAAGTTCAAATTTATCACCATTTTTTCTAAGTCTCAATTTAGGATGCTCACTAGATTTCGGAATATAAACATCAATTATTTCCTTGAATTTACAAGATTGTAAATTCTCAGGAATATTTTTTGCTAGATAAGTTTTCTCAAGTTCAATCATGATTATGAAAATTAAATATTAAATGTCATATGTCATCGACACAAACGAAAATAATCATTCATATTCCTCCCAACTAATATCTCTACCTGGATAGGCCACTTTCTCAAACGGCCATTCTTCTTTAATCCAATTTTTTACAACCGAGAAAAGAATCTCTTCTAATCCGTTTTGCAGTTCACTTTGTCTTGTCCAAATTATCGCCAATGCATCATAATCAGGGTTACCTGACGGATAAATATATACACAACCCAAGCATCTAGTTTCATCTAAGCTTATGACCGTAAAAATAAAAGAAGCTTTTTCTTCAAATTCCTTTTGATATAATTTTAGACCAGCCAGATTTTCCTCTATGGTAAAATCTTTTGGTGGCCATTTACGATTAGACCCGAAGGGATTAGTTTGATGCAGATGCTCGATACTCGCCATGACAGCTTCATAATCCTTCTCAACATCATCTTCACAAAGCATTCTCAAGCGAAATTGATCCGTTTCTAATATCTTCGGAATATCAAAATCAAGAGGTTCTGTTTTTGTCATATTAATTAATAAAATATATAAATATTATCGAGATGAACCAATTACCCTGTTCCATTTCGTCTAATAAATCAAATCGTTTAAATCAAACTTTGGATTAGTGACAACCACCACTTCAATTGTTTCCTCGACATCTTGAATATTATGATATTCATTTTTTGGTATTGAGAATATATCCCCCTTTTCAATTGAAAAAATTTCATCTCCTATCTTCAATTTAGCCTTACCTTTTATAACATAATAAACTTCCTCAATTTTCAAATGCTTATGAGACTTTGAGCTGTCTGTAACAACAGAGTACGACAAGCTTAAATTATCAGAACTATATAATTCCTGTAATTTACCACACGCATCTTCAGTTGGCGGAATATTTTTTTGATTTACGATTTTCATATAAATTTCAAATTAATTATTGCAATGTCATTCTGGAGCAAAAACGATAGAATCCCGTAATTATACATGCAGAACCATAAAATCGACTGCACTACATTCTACTACTTTCTCGAATTTTTTCAATTATTCCAGTTATATCTCCACTCGCTTTCCAAAAAGTAATCGAATTTTCTTCAAATGAATTGCAATGGACATGAAATTGAAACGATGGAATGTCGATTGACTCCCCTTCGCTCAAAACAATCTCACGCACAGAACCATCTTCTTTAAACAGTTTTATAATACACTTCCCCTTCAATTGATACAATGATTCCAGAACCGGCCTATTATGCTTTGCCAATTCTTGATTAGACTTGATTTCCAAAGTTCCAATGCTCAAATTCTCATCAGAAAAAGCAATCATAATATTCCCCTGTTCTATCTCATATTTTTCGAAATTCACGTTATTATCCTTAAGTCATTTATAAACATTATAACTTCTATAAAATAATCTCTTTTTTCACTTTTTTGATTTCTTTGGGATCTTCCAAAAGTTTTCCTTTATGAAGTTTATGTAAAAGTGGAATCACTCCACAATCTCGGCAGACTCCCCAGGCACATTTACTACTATTTTCTTTTGATAATTTTTTACACATCTTCAATTCTCTTTCATAAACTTCTTTGTCTATAATATTTTTATTCAAATCTGTTTTGCAGTTTATTTCATCATTATTCATAAATATAAATTATTCTATAAAACATCACGCGATATAAAAATCAAATAAAAACGGACACAACTGTGATAATGCCTAACACAAAACCCAAAGAATTTGGAACTAGCAAAAAAATGTCTTTTCTACTATAAGCATACAAACTCCAAAAAAAACCAGTAAAAACTGTGGCAAGAGGTTGAATAATAATATTACTATCACCCCTTATGTTTGAAAGAAATATCTCAATTAATGAAAGAAACATGATTGTCGTCAAGACAGAAGCAATACTACCAATTGTTTTTTCATTCTTCTTTAAGTAAATTTGAAAATTATTTTCCATAATTTTTTATTTAGTCATACGAATTTAAACTAACGTGTATTATTAACATCATTATATCAATATTTGAATAATTACACAAAAAAAGAACAGAGACATATGACCTAATTTTTGCAAAAAAAATTCATTGTAGAAAAAAGAAGTTTGTGTTAATATATTAATACAAAATAATTAACATAAATGTAAAGATATGTCAAAAGATAAAGACTTAAATCTAACAATTGCTGAAAATGTAAGAAAATATCGAAATATCAAAGGAATTTCCCACGAAGAACTTGAAGAACTAACAGGGATTGACTATGACACAATTGTACAAATCGAAACAGGAGAGCTGGAGGAGGTTTTAATCGAAGATATTGAAGCTCTTGCAAATGCACTAGATGCCAACGTTGATGATCTTATGGAGATTTAAATTAACAAAATGGCTATTAATAGTTAAACACGCAACCTATTATCTTGAGAAATAATCATTAAGATTATATCAAATAATAATATTCTTATGCCTGAACTTCCTGAAGTTGAAACAATTAGAAGAGATCTTAAGAAAAAGATTATTGGCAAAAAAATAATTGATATTAGAGTTATTCAGAAAAAATCCATCAAAAACAGCCATACTCATTTTATCAAAAATCTTAAAAATAACTCAATCGAAAACATCAGCAGAAAAGGGAAGCTTTTAAGTTTTGCAATAAAAGAAAACAAAAGCAACTTGTTAATTCATCTGCGAATGACTGGTCAACTTGTATATTATATAACCGAGAAAGATGTTAAAAAAAATACGAGAGTAATTTTCACTTTCAACGATAACTCACAATTATTTTTCAATGATACTCGTCGCTTTGGTTATCTACAAATCGTAAACGAAAAAGAAAAGGATGTCGCGTTTGCAAAAATGGGAATAGACATTCTAGATAAATCTTTTACATTTGAGAAACTGCAAAGATTGTTAAAAAACAAAAAAAGAAATTTAAAATCAGTGCTTCTTGATCAAAAGGTTATAGCTGGAATTGGAAATATATACGCAGATGAAATTTGTTTTGATGCTAAATTTCGACCAGACAAAAATATAACAAAATTAAATGACAAAGAAATCAAAAAATTGTATAATTCAATTATAAAGACTATAAAACTTGCTATCAAAAATCGAGGCACGAGTTTCAATGATTATGTTGATTCAAGCGGAAAAAAAGGAAATTTTTCAAAACTTCTCAAAGTATATCAGAAAGAAAAAGATCATTGTCAAAACTGCCATAAAAAATCAATCAAAAAAATCAAAGTTGCTGGAAGAGCAACAAGATATTGTGGATATTGTCAGAAATAAAATATTTTTAATTAACTAAAATTAATAGAATGGAAGCAATAATCTATACAACTCCAACTTGTCCCTATTGTCACATGGCAATAGATTTTTTGGAAAAAAATAATATAATTTTTAAGGAAATAGACGTCTCGGAAAATGAAAATATCGCCGTGGACATAATGGAAAGAAGCAATCATATTGGAGTTCCAATCATAGAAATTAATGGAAAATTTATTGCTGGTTTTGATGAAGAAAAAATCAAGAAACTATTATATTTATAAAAGAATTATGGTTTATGATTCTATTATAATTAGCACAGGACCAGCTGGCATTACAGCTACTCTCAGTACTTTTGAATATCTATCAAAAAAATCAAATCTAAGACAAAATCCTCTTATCATTGACAAAACCGCCTGAAAATACAATACTACACTATATCTTCAGAAACAAATTGACAGAGAGATTTTAATAAAAAAGATTTAAGACAAAAACAATATGATAGTAGATGAAATCACAATTCGAATTAAAGGTGGAAAAGGTGGAGATGGTATTGTTGCTTTTAGTAAACTGAAAAATGAACAAGGGCCAACTGGTGGAGACGGTGGGAATGGCGGAAATGTTTATATTGAAGGAATTTCCAATTTGTCTGCACTTTCCAAATTCCGATTTAAAAAAGAATTTTTTGCACAAGATGGAGTAGATGGAAAAACAAGACTACTTGAAGGAGCGCGAGGAGAAGACTTAATCCTTAAGGTTCCAGTCGGAACAATAGCCCATAACCTTGATGATAGAAGAGATTTCGAAATTCTGGAAGTAGGAGAAAAAATATTATTAGCCCGAGGAGGAAAAAGAGGAAGAGGAAATTGGCACTTCAGATCAAGTTCGAATACAACACCGAGAGAATGCGAAAAAGGCGAAGAAGGTCAATCTTTTAATTTCATCCTAGAATTACGAATGATTGCAGACGTTGGTTTCATTGGACTTCCTAGCGCTGGAAAATCAAGTCTGCTCAATGCTCTCACTAGAGCCAATGCAAAAACTGCCGCCTATCATTTCACAACTCTTGAACCTAATCTCGGAGATTATTATGGAATGATTTTGGCTGACATTCCAGGATTAATTGAAGGGGCCTCAAAGGGTAGAGGGTTAGGAATTAAATTTCTTCGTCACATAAAAAGAACAAAAATTTTGATTCATTGCATCTCTTGCGAATCAGAAAATATAAAGGAAGACTATAAAATCATAAAAGAAGAACTTAAAGAATACGAATCAGCAATAGCAAGAAAAAAGGAATATATATTTCTGACAAAGATTGATATGCTAGACGAAAAAGAAGTTATCAAAAAAGTAAAAGAACTTAAGAAAATAACCCTTAATGTTTTGCCAGTTTCAATTTATGATGAAGAAAGCATAGAAAAAGTTCAAAAAATATTAAATAAGATAAAATCAATATCAAATAATTAGCATTAAATCTGACACCAAAATAATTCTCTCTAAATAAAAAAATAGCGATTTATTAGAAAACCGCATTATATTTTTTCAATTTTATTGCTCCATGCGTAGAGCAAACTGACTCAATATTACAAGTGTATATATTTTTCTCGTCAACGCTACAACGAACTATTACTATATTTCCTACAGATAATTTATATTCTAGTCCTTCTTTAGTAATAATTGTTGTTTCTCTCTTTTCAAAAAGAATGTCTCCTTTCTCAACAAGATTACTAAACTCTTCTTTAGTAACCTCTATTATCACTATAGACTCATTTAATTCTATTCTAATTCCTCCAACCATATATTACCAAATCTTTTGGTAATTTTTTATTTCATTCATATATTGATATAATGATTCGAAAATATCAAGACTGCTCTGAATCCTTTCTTGGAATATAAAAAAGGTAAGCTATCGCCCACCTTATAATACTATTGTATTCTTCTTTGTTATGATAATCTTATAACGATTATAATTATCGCGATGGCAAACAAAGCCCACGAAACTATTGCTAGCCCCGCAAAAATTATTTTCAACAATGCTGGTACTTTTTCATTTCTTACGGTAAGTGCAAAAGAAATTCCACTTACAAAACCCATAAGAGACCATACCCACCAAAACATTACGATAAAATTTATTAAGTTTTCAATCATCATATTCTTCTTCCATCATGTCCAAACAAAATTAACTGGACTTTTGAGTCTATCATACTCCCTATGAATTGTTAATAGTCACTGTTATTATGTAACTATTATTAGATGTTATAATATTCCTAAATTATACAAGCCAGACAAATCCAACTTCTGATACAAAAATACTATTAATGTATATAAATCGCTGTTCCAATCTCAGACCAATCAAAAACATATTTTGCTGATCCTACTCCTAATCGAATACAACCATGCGACACGCGAACACCAAGATGATTCTCTCCTTCCCTATAACCGTTTGGCCAATATGGAAGTTCATGAATATAATATGGACCAAGAAAATTCATACTATATGGCATCCAAAGTCCATAGGAAGTCGACCAATGATTCAACTCTTTTCTTTTTACAGAAAATGTTCCAAGAGGAGACGGCATCCAATATTTGCCACTCGATATTAAAAACTGATTAACTTTCATTCCGTCTTCAAACAAAGTCATTACTTGATTTTCAATATTGATGTCTATATACTTTCCTTCAGTAAATTTCGGAATTATTTCAATTTCCTTTTTTGGCCTAGAAGTTTCTGGAACGATAAATCTTTCTTTTGATAATTCCAAATCAGAATAATACTGTTTATCATTTCCTATGATTTTTAATGCTTTACTACCTTCATTATTTAAGGTATAAAAAACAAAAGATATATTATCTAACAATAAACCACTAATACCTCTAATGTTATTTAATTTTACTTCGTACTTTGTTCCGGAAGAAAAAGAATTATTTGCTTTTAAAATCAATTCTTTCCCATCTTCAGACAAACTAAAACTAAAATCAATAACGGGGTTGATTTCTATATTTTCAAAAGTTAAAAAAACAATTCTCTGATTAAATACAATCCCTATTTCAGAGTCAATATTTATTTCCTTTTCACTAATTGTTTTAGCATTAACACTATATATATTTGAATACTCTTTCATTCCAACAGAACTAAAAAAACTCAAAACAACAAAAAATATTAGGCACAAAATAATGCGAAATATTTTTCTTAATTTTTTCAAATCTTCCTTTTTCATTAGATTGTAATAAAATAGAGCGATATTAATCACCCTGTTGAAAGTATAGCATATTTATCGTTACTAGACAAGAGCTGAAACTTAACCCATTCCAATTTCCACAGTTCTTGAAAAGTTAAAACTTTCAAGACAATCATAATCCTATCTTCTCGCTACAACTAGCCCCCAAACATTTTTCACACCCGCATTTTTCAATTCCTTAGCACACTCATTAAGTATTGATTTAAGCCTGGGTCAGTCAAGTCCGTGTCTTGAGAAAAGTATTCTGCGACTTAAAAAACGATTAAAATAATAAAAAAAAGAAGCAACTCGTCCCGAATTTTCGAGAGTCATTATTGCCTATAATTATAGACCATTGAAAAAATCTTTCGTTTTTTTAATAGTCGGATTTACCCCCTGGAGTCAGTCCTTAGCTAGGCAGCGAACGGAATAGCCGCGATCCTTATCAACTGGACCGCTGAGGACTACGACCAATGTTGAACCCAAGTACTTAGTCCACTGAAGAGTCTTGCTCCCCTTGGAAAACCAGAAATACGCGAGCGCACCTCGATTAAACGACCCACCAGCGACACCAATACCAGGAAATACCATATTGGGAATATCGCACTCTGTTTCAAGCATTTTAGTATATACCTTGGTCGGCAATTCTAGAATTGCTATGAATTCATCCTTTGTTGGCATTCGCATGCCTGCTTTTTTAACTTCTCTTTTCGCAGATTTCCGTGTGAAGAGCTGCTCTCCATCGAATTTACCGCCAACAATTTCCCAAATATCATTTTTGGGATTTACCAGATATTCTTCTCCCCCAAACATAATTTTCTCCCAGTCGTCTGAATTGACGCGGAAATTATACTCTTCTAACTTATTCTTTGCTTTCATTTCCTTTTACCTCGACTTATAAGTTTTCTTTCGGCGTCATTATAGACGCTATATTCCGTTTATAGTGGACGTTTCAGCTTAACATATAAATAAACAAAGTCAATACATTCACGAAACTTAACCCATTCCAATTTCCACAGTTCTTGAAAAGTTAAAACTTTCAAGACAATCATAATCCTATCTTCTCGCTACGACTAGCCCCCAAACATTTTTCACACCCGCATTTTTCAATTCCTTAGCACACTCATTAAGCGTTGCAGAGGTCGTGCAAACATCATCGACGATAATTACATTTTTATTCTCTAAAATATTACTTTCCACTATAAAAAAGGCTCCTTTGATATTCTCTCTTCTTTGTCTCATTGATTTGATTTTTGTTTGAGACTTAGTGTTTTTTCGGCGAATCAGCAAATCTTCGTAAACCTTAAGATGAAATTCCTTGGCAATGTGTTTTGATAATAAAAAAGCCTGATTAAAACCACGCCAATTATATCTTTTTTTGTGCAAAGGAACTGGAATAAAAATTGTTTCTACTATTTCATTTTGCTTGTCATCACTATAAATTTTTTCCTCCCTGCTATTTTGAGACAATTCAGACAAGATTAAATCATGAAAATCTGAAAATTCATCGACATTCAAAACACTTTTTATCACAACTTTTGAAATTGGAAAAGAGAGGTCCTTGATAAAATTAAACTTCAGCTTATGTATAGCCTTACTAATGACATCATCACTATATTCGCTCGCAACCCAAACTCCAGACAAAAAAGTTTTTTCTTGACATTTGTGATGTGTTTTTCCATTGTCACTTTCTTTTTCACAAAATGGACAAACTTGCTTTTCCCTTATTTGAATTTTTTCAAGACATTTTTCACAAATCCATCTCTCTCTCGCTTCCAAATTCTCAAACTCAACTCCACATCCAATACATTTAATTGGAAAAAGAATATCTAAAACAAAATTTCGAAGCTGAATATATAATTTCATAAATTTGATTTTAACAAAACCAGACTTCACATATAAAAGTCTGGCTTTAATTAATAGAAAATTATATGCGCTATTTATTTCCCTAATACAATTTTATCTTTTTTAACAGTAACTTTTATACTGTCACCTCTGACAATTTTTTCATCAACAAGATCTTCAGAAACCAAGTCCTCAACCATTTCTTGCAATTTCCTTCTTACAAGCCGTGCTCCTTCGTTTGGATTAAAACTTTCTTTAACGATTAAGTCGATAACAGTTTTATCCATGCTTATTTTTATTCCGTTACTATCCCAAAGCCTCTTCTTGAAATTATCAAATTGCGACTTCACAATCAACTTAATATCTTGCAAGCCCAACGGATTAAAAACTATAATTTTATCAATTCGATTTATAAACTCAAGATTAAACTCTTCATGTACTTCTTTAATTACCAATTCTTTGGTCTGAATATATTTATCTCTAATTTTATTATTTTTATCTCTATCAGATAAATTTTCTTCTTCTATAAAACCTAGCCTTGCTTCATCTGTCAATTGGTCCGTTCCAATATTCGAAGTCATAATGATTGTCGTATTAGAAAAATCAACTCTCCTTCCAGTAGCGTCAGTCAATTCTCCATCTTCAAAAATCTGAAGCATAATATTGAAAATATCAGGATGTGCTTTTTCAATTTCATCAAACAAAATGATTGAATATGGATGCAAGCGAACTTGCTCAGTTAATTTTCCTCCTTCTTCATAACCAACATAACCTGCTGGTGCACCAACAAGACGAGAAATATTATGTTTCTCCATAAATTCACTC
>JAGLID010000111.1 GCA_023143145.1 Minisyncoccota bacterium
TTGGAGGAATTATTATAGAATCTTTTGGAGGAAGATATATTGAATCTCGCTTCTGGCAAAAGGATGACATATGGTTTGCGATGATTACCTTTGAAGAAATGTTTGAAATTATCGGGATTTCCTTATTTTTATATACTCTTTTGGTTTATGTTCAGAGAAATTTAAAAAAATAAAAAATCTTCCCATATTACAAAACTTTCTTAGAGCGCCTTAAAATGCTCTAATTTTTTGCTATTTTTAAAATAATTTATTATAATGAAATCATTAAAAACAAAACTGTAAATTTTATTTAAAAAATAAAGGAGAGAATAATAAGTGTGCGAACATATAGAAGGTTGACTTAAAAAAATAAAACCTAAATATGAAAGAGGCTTTGTGCTTTTAAAAGCATGTAATAAATGTAGGGAATGTTTTGTAATAACACTCCCTCAAAAACATGTAATTAGTAGAGAGTTAGCAAACAAGCTAGGAGAAATAGACACAATAACTGTATATTAATTATCTTAATTAAAATGACAAAATGAGCTCAGACAATTTTGAGCTTTTTATTTTAAAAAACCTAAATATTCCCCAAAATCATCTCTATATCCCCCACACTTTCAACTTTCACTAACCCTTTTCTAATCTCCTTCGCATTTTCAAATCCGCGAAAATACCAGAGGAGATATTTTCTCATTTCCACAATCCCATGTTTTCCTTTACTTTTATATGACATCTTGGCGTGATGTATTGCCGATTTTTTAATTTGTTCAAGCTCAAATTCCTGATATTCCCCTTTTTCAAGATATTCTTTGATTTGAGAAAAAAGCCATGGTTTTGTCAGCGAACCTCTGGCAATTCCAAGCCCATCTGCTCCAGTTCTTTGTAACATTCTTTTCGCATCCTTCGGTGAGTTGATTCCACCATTTGCCAAAACTGGGATATGAACAAGTTCTTTGACTTTCCTAATTTGTTCATAATTTATTTCCCCAGTAAATCCCTGTTTCAAACTCCTACCGTGAATCATAATTGCCGAAATCGGCAGGTCGTTTATTTTTTTGACAAATTTATACGCCGTGACATTTTCAACTTTTGCTCTGATTTTAATTGAAACTGGCAACTTTGTTCCTTTCAAGGTTTCTTTGATAATTTCTCTGACTTTCTCCACTTCTTTCATCAGTGCCGCTCCGCTTCCGTTGGAAAAAACTTTTTTAGCTGGACATCCCATATTAATATCAATACCATCTGGCTTGATTTTTTCACTGACAAATTTTACAGCATTACAAAAATATTTTGGGTCATTTCCAAAAAGCTGAACAACATAAGGACTCTCTGATTTTTCAAATTGTAAAAGTTTCAATGTTTTTTTTCCTTCAAAATTCAAAGCTGTCGCACTCGCCAATTCCGAATAGACAACATCTGCGCCATGATATTTACATATCTGCCGAAATGACGATGTAGTATAACCAGCCATTGGTGCAAGAGCCAAAATTGGTTTATTTAATTTTTTCCAGAAGTTTTCCATTATTATTTTTTATCATTCTAAACTAAATTCAAAATGACACATCAATTATTGAGTCAAACCTTTTTGATTTATTTTCTCACCACTATCATCGCCGTTCTAATTTCTTCTAAATTCTCGTGAAAACCAGTTGGGTAATCAAGAAGTGCTCTTTCTAAAACATCTTCATCATATCGATATTGTTTTCCATTTCTCGTACCAGAATCGTTTGTGATAAATTCTTTTGAATCAAAATCATATCCAATGGCAACAAGATTGTGCGTTGTTGGTCCAGGAGGTGTGTAGTTTGGATTATTGAGTAATTGTCCATCCGTCGGAACGATAATCAAATTGCCACTATACAATTCTGCTTTGATATCTTCCTTATCAATATCATACTTAACTTCCACTTGATTATATTCAAAATATTTTTTAAATATAATCTCCACAACATCGTCAGCACTGGCATCATGAAAAGTACCAATTTCTTTTTCTTCAAAAGCTGAAATCTCGTTGATTCTATCATCGACTTCTTGAAGCATCAAACCTTCTCCTCGAACCCAAGCCATTGCCATAATCGCGGCCACTTCTTCACATCCATCTTGTTTTCTGGCATCACTCCAATTACCAAATGGAGCTTGAGCAGCAAAAGGCACTTCTAGCAAAATATTTTTTGTCTTCGTCTCTTGAATAGATTCTTCTTCTACTAGAAATTCTGCTTTGAGATTTTTTTCAATTTCAACATCTTCTATTGTAATTTCTTTTTCTTCTACAAACCCATCTGCATTCTCATCTTCATTTGTTTCACTAATATCATCTGACACCTCATTATCAATTTCATTTTTTTCGAAAACTTCAGGAATATATTTTTCATCCCAACTCTCTCTGCCATCACCTTCAATTGAAATATTCTCTCCAAGAAATTTAGGTTTAGAATTTAAATTGACATCAAAAAATGCTTTTATTTTTGAAAACTTTTCCCGTAACTCACTATATCCATTATCAATGTATTGATGTTTATCAGCACTCATTCCATAAGTCTCAAGACCGAGACTTTTTCCAATATAAACTGCTCTCGATAAATGAAAATTTTGAGTTACCACAACTAACGATGAAACCTGAAAGATCTCTTTCGCTCGATATAAACTGTCATAAGTATCAAACCCAGCATAATCAAGAAAAATATCCTCACTCTCCATTCCTCTTTCTAATAAATAATCCTTCGCAGAATTCACTTCATCATAATTTTCTCTACCATGATCGCCACTGACAATAATTTTTTCCACTTTTTTGCTTTCATATAATTCAAATGCCGTTTGAACACGATCTTGATAAATAGGACTTAGTGTTCCATTTTGATTTACTTTAGCACCTAAAACAAGAGCAACCTTTATCTGAGGAACATTCGCCATTTCTTGATATATGTATTTCGCACTTTTTGAATTAATATAATAATTAATCGCAATAATTACAACAACCGAAATTGCAATTGCAGAACAAAATGTAATAATAATTTTTATTCTGATGTTTTTCATAATCAAACAATTATTTTAATCTATCTTAACTCTAAAACCCTACTTAATATTTATATACTATCACCTCTTTTCATTTTTTACAATCAAACCAATTGCATCATTAAAAATAAAATCCGACTTCGAAAGTTCATAGTCGGATTTCAATTTTAGACCTTTTTACTAATTGGTATAAATTATTTACAAAAGTTTTCTTGGCAAACAAAATATATAAATTGCGCTGGCAAAAGACATTAAGCTCATTACGACAAAAATAGAATTAAAACCAAAATAATAAACAGCTGTTCCTCCTATCACCGCCCCAAAAGCCATTGTGAAATAATTCATTGCCTCCCACATTCCCCATCCCCGTCCTCTTTTTTTACAATCTAAATGCTTTGAATATACAGCATCAAAAGCTGGACTATATATCGCCTCCCCGAAACCAATCAAGATCTGAACTATAAACAAAGATATTACAGTGTTAACCAAAATATAAGACAAAAAACCAATTCCCACTATCACATATCCCAAAACTATAATCAACTCGTTTTCCCTGATTTTATCACAATATTTCCCAGATATAAAAGTTATAGTTCCAGCCGTAAGAGCATATAATCCAAAAGCATAACTTGCGTCAAGCAAGCTTCCGCCAATTTCTTCAACAAAAAGAGCATAGATTGGACCAAGCATTGCACTGGCAGTAAGTATCATCGCATTAGTTACAAGAAGAATTCTTGTTGGCTTATTGAAAGATTTTTTCATATATATTTATAAAACATTATTTATAAAACAGATGTGCTAATCGAATTTCGTCATAGGAATATTCTCCTTTAAGATAATCAAAAACAGGTTTCAACTTCTCGTCACCGCATTTTTCAAATGCTGTTTTCATTTTTTCCAATTTTTCTGGCGCTGGTTTCAGATAGGAAATATCAATTTCATCGCCATTAGAAATAAATTTTTCAATGTGTCTAACAATTGTCCCTTCTTGAAATCCTTGCTTTTTGGCAATTTCCGCAAGTGAGATTTTTTGCGAAAGCATCTCTTTCGTTTTAAGATACTTATCAGAAACTGAAAAACTACTACTTTTTCCAACGCTTCCACCTTGAAAGGAATCTGGGATTTCTACTGGTTGCAGATTATTTTCTTTGATATATATATTTATAACATCTATAAATTTATTTGAAAAACTTTCCAGTTTTTTGATTCCAACACCATTAATTTTGGAAAAGGTATTTTTATCAATTGGAAAATATCGTGCCATTTCCTGCAAAGACACATCAGAGAAAATCATAAAAGGAGGTACATTATTTTGATCAGCAATTTGTTTTCGGAGAATTCGAAGCTTTTCAAATAAATCAAGATTATATTGCATCTTTCTTCTTAAAATCTTCTCTTCTTTCTCCTTTAAATCTTCGTGTGCCTTTGGCAATTCCAATAATTCATTTTGTTTCAAAAATTGAACTCCCTTTGTAGTAAGAGAAATTGTCGGATATTTTCCTGTGTTTGTCTGCAAAAAACCAAACGCAATCAGAGATTTCATAATTTGATTGATTTCGTCTTTATTGAAATTATCAATAATCCCAAAAACAGAAAGTTTGTCGTGTTGATTTTCAACAATCTGCTCTGAGCTTTTCCCCAAAAGAACATCCGCAATATAATTTCGACCAAAGCGACTCCCTGTACGAATCACGCCTGAAAAAATTTTTTTAGAAATTTCCGTGGCATCAAAAAGTGAATTTGGACTCAGACAAATATCACAAGCCTCGCAGCCTTTTTGATTTTCATCTTCGCTCCCAGAAGGAAAAGAATATTCCTCGCCAAAATATTTCAAAATATGCTTTCTGCGACAAATCACCGTTTCACAATATTCAATAATCTGCTTTAATTTTTCCCGAGATTTTTCTTGCTCAGCATAATCTTTCATCTGATTTATAAAAAACTCATGCTTTCTGACATCTCCATAAGAATAAAACAAGACGCACTCACTTGACAATCCATCTCTACCAGCTCGACCGATTTCTTGATAGTATCCTTCAATGGTTTTTGGAAATGTGTAATGAACTACCAAGCGAACATCTGGCTTATCAATTCCCATTCCAAAAGCAATTGTTGCCACGATAATTAACACCTCGTCTTTGATAAATAATTCTTGATTATTTTTGCGGATTTCGGCATTCAGCCCAGCATGATATGGCAAAGCTTTGAAACCCTCAGCTTGAAGACCAATTGCAATTGCCTCTGTATCTTTTCGAGAAAAACAATAAATAATTGCTGATTCATTTTTATATTTTTGCAAAAGCACGAGAAGCTTATTAAAAGCTCCTTTTTTTCGAGTAACAATCATCGCTAAATTTTCTCTATTAAAACTTGAGATAAATGATTTTGGATTATCCAGCGAAAGTTGTTTGACAATATCCTCTTGCACTTTTGGAGTGGCAGTGGCAGTGAGAGCAATAATCGGAATATTTGGAAATTCACTTTTAAAAAGCCTCAAGTTGCGATAGTCGGGACGAAAATCATGGCCCCACTCCGAAATACAATGTGCCTCATCAATTGCAATCAATTTCACATTCACCGTTTTCAAAAAATTTTTAAACTTCGTGGCTACAAGTCGTTCTGGAGCAATGTAAAGAATTTTTATTTTACCTGTGACTATTTTTTCTTTAATCTGCTGAATTCGAGCAGGTAGAAGAGACGAATTAATATATTCAGCCGAAATGCCATTTGTCTTCAAAACATCAACTTGATCCTTCATCAAAGCAATCAAAGGCGAAACAACTAAAGTCAGACCGTCAAACTTCAAAGCTGGCAACTGGTAGCACAAAGATTTTCCACCACCAGTCGGCATCAAAACAAAACAATCTTTCCCTGACAAAACATGTTCAATGACCTCTGCCTGCAAAGGCCGAAACTCATCATAACCAAAATATGTTTTGAGAAGCTGTTTCATTCTTGTTTTATGAATTAAATAAATTTTATTTTCTGCGAGAATGGGTTTGAAACCCATTACATTTATTTTGAAATTTAATCTTATTTTGTCTGTTTGGAAAATATCAGAAACTGATTACAAACCAGTTTCCGCGGAAATAATTGCTTCCTATATAAACAATCCAATCCACTGCTTTCCTGAATTGATAAAGTCATCAGGGTTTTCCTCTATTTTTTTCTTGATTTCTTCTTTCGAGAACCATTTCACTTCTGCTACTTCTCTTTCTTGAATTTTAAATTTTTCTAAAGGCTGGTTCATTTTAACTGTGTACCACTGCAAAAAATATCGAAGCCTTCCCACTAACATTATTTTTGATTTTTGTCCTTTTTGAAATTTTACATTTTTCAAACCAATCTCCTCCTCTGCTTCTTTGACTATATTTATATCATAGGTTTCTCCTTCTTCCAGTGTCCCCGCCACAGCTGGACCCCATCTGTTTGGATCGTGTGATTTAGACAAAGCTCTGCGTGCTAACAAAACCTCTCCTTTACTATTCTCAATCCACAATGCTGAAACACGATAAATGTCTTTGTTCTTTAAATCTTCCCAATCTTTCAATCCAATTACTTTGTCATTTTTATCAACAATTATTATTTTTACATCATTAGTCTGTTCCCAAAATCCAATATTGTCTTTCACTGCCTTGAATATCTTTTCATGACCCTTTTTTGTCGGATGAAGCCCCTCATAAAAATCATTATTTTTTAATTTTTCTATAATATCAACAAACAGAACATTTTCATTGAAACAACACTTTTTTATAATCTCATTATAAATTATTGCATTTTCTTTAGTAAAACACTTTCCTGTCTTGCTTGCTGGCAAAGGCATTGTTAATCGTTCATTCCCTAAACACAATCCCACAAAAACAATTTCCTTAGTGAATCTCCTGGCTTTCTTGATGAGCACATAAATATTTTTTTCAAAATCATCTATCGTAGTAAGTGGATAGTCTTTAATTTTTCGATATGCAGAATCATTAATTCCTGTTGCAAAAATAACCATATCAGGCTTTCTAGCTTCTGCTTCGATGTCAAACCTCTCTAAAATACCATCTGTTGTTTCCGCGTCAATTCCTAAATCATAGAGATTCATTTCAAAATTACTTTTATCTTCAATGTAGTTTCGAAAAAGATTCACCCATCCAACACGAAATGGCAAACCCCAACCCCAAAGAACACTATCCCCGAATACACAGATTATTTTTTTCATTTTTCTACCTTAATCTTATTAATTTAATTTTTAGATTTACTAATAAAAAAATCGGCACGCTAGCCTCTAAGTGGCTTTTAAAGACACTTAAATGCTAGAAACCGTTTTCTAATAATTTTCTTCCTTAACTGCAAAATACGCTTGAGGGTGAAGGCATGCAGGACATTTTATTGGAGATTTTGAACCTTCGTGCAAATATCCGCAATTCAAACATTTCCAAATATAACTTCCTTCTCTCTCAAAAACTTTGCCATCTTCAAGATTTTTGTATAATTTCCGAAATCTCGCTTCATGTGCTTTTTCCACAGTCAAAATCATCCTATAACAAGTTGCAATTTCAACAAATCCTTCCTCTTCAGCAACTTTGGCAAATTCTGGATAAAGCTCTGTCCATTCTTCATTTTCACCATTTGCTGAAGCTTCCAGGTTTTCCAGTGTGGTACCAATTTTTCCTGCTGGATATGAAGCAGTGATTTCCGTCATTCCACCTTCCAGAAACTTGAAAAACCTTTTGGCATGCTCTTTTTCATTCAAGGCCGTTTCTGAAAAAATTGCAGACATTTGCTCTAAACCCTCCTTTTTTGCAACACTTGCAAAGTAATCATACCTCATTCTTGCCTGAGATTCCCCGGCAAATGACTTTAATAAATTTTTCTCCGTTTGAGTCCCTTTTATTGTTTTCATATGTTTATCTTAATAAATTAAACTATCTTAATTCTAGCAAACTTCAATTTCCTTGCAAAGAATCAATTAATAATATATTTTGAAGCTATACTTCATACTGAGACATATTAATTACGTTCTTTATCGATCCATTAGAGATATAATACACTTTATTCTCCTTATCTTTTAGCACAGTAGATCGCATTGTAATTCTAATGACAGTTCCAATGGCATCCCCAATTTTCACCTCATCGCCAATGCCATATTGATTTTCAACTAAAATAAAAAGTCCAGAGACAAAATCCTTAACCAACGTCTGGGCACCAAAACCGATGGCCAGCCCAATTACACCTGCACCAGCTAGAATTGGTCTTGTATCAATACCGAACATATTTAAAATCACAAACAAGATAGTCGTATAAATTACTATATTCCCAATTGAAATGATGACATGTCCCAATGTTTCTACTCTTTTTTCTTTTTGAGAAATATGATCTTTATCACCGTCATCAACAACTCTCTCTAATCGCTTAACAATCAATTTCAAAATTGTTTTTCCCAAAAAGAATAAAACTAAAATCCAAATGATATCTACCATATTTTGCTCGACTGTATTAATAATGAGATTTTGCATATAATTTAATTTACAAATTATGACGAATAAACTTAGCTTAATTCTATCAAATTTAATCAATTATGGAAAATTTAAATATTAAGCAATAAATTATGATTTCAACTATCAATTTATAAATGACTATACATATTATTCATAACCTTATATACTAAATACAAAACAACATAATATATAAATCATAAATATGAAACCCTTGAATGAAATAAAAACAATCGAAATTACCAGCAAGGATAATTCGAAAATAAAAGAATTAAAGAAATTGGGGCAAAAAAAATTCCGCACGGAGAGTGGAAAGTTTTTGGTTGAAAATGCAATCATAATTCAGGACACAGCAAAAGCAGGAGTTTTTTCCGAAGCAATATTCATTACCGCAGAATTTATAGAAAAAAACAAAGCTAAATTTGAAGCTATTATCGAAGAGAGTACGATAAGTGAATATTATTTAATTGACGAAAAAATCAATAAGTCATTTTCATCTCTTGATACTGCTCCCGGTATTGTAGCAATATATTCAAAACCTGAAAATAAGATTGATTTTACCATGCTGATTGTTTATCTCAATGCCATAAATGACCCAGGAAATCTCGGCACAATTTTGCGATCTGCTTTGGCTTTTGGTCTGAAAAATATTGTCATTGATGAACAATGTGCCGATATCTATAATCCCAAAACAATCAGTGCTGCCAAAGATTCAATTTTCAAACTGAATATTGAGTTTGATAAAGATTTTAAAATACTCAAAGAGATTAAACAAAAAATGCCAATTTTTTCAACAAGACTGGAAAAATCAGAAGGACTTGAAGCTTTAACTAGACAAAAACAATTTTGTGTAGTTTTTGGAAGCGAATCACATGGAGTGGAAAAAGAAATTCAAATGATAAGCGAAGGTTTCATCAAAATTCCAATGAGCGAGGAAATTGAGTCTCTTAATGTTGCCGTGAGTGCTGGCATTGTTTTTTATGATATTTATTCTAAAATTAAAAATATTTAAAATAATATTATTCTATATATATAAATCAAGTTAAGTAATAAAAACACGAAATGAATCGTGTTTTTATTGTTTGGCGGTGCCTTTTGGATAAAATCCGAACTTATTTTGAAGAAAATCCCGATGACTGATCCGCCAGAGGCGGACAGGCGCGCGCTCCGCGCGCGATGTAATACCAAACTCTGATTTACGATTTGTGTTTCCATTTTTATCTGCCTTGCTCTGCTCGGCAAAAGCCAATGATTTCTTTTTTTCCGCGCCTGTGGCGCGGTTTTTTGCCCCCTTTTTTTTCTCCGCCTGTGGCGGAGCGGACCTTTTCTTTTCGGGCTTCGCCCGATTTTTTTTGGATTTTAATTTCTACTTCAGGCAAATAAAAATACTAAAATTTGTAATCATATCTATTACCTTGAAAACTTGCAATCATCTACTTTCTGATCAATTTGCTTTGAGCCTTTCTCGTCACAAGTTTTTGATGTGCCAACAAAATTACTTACCCCATTAGACCTGTATCAAAATTCATCTTTTGATGATGTTTTCCTGTGGGTTGATGATTTAATAATATTATTTTTCCAGTTTTTATAACAAAATTTTCTAGTGGAGTTTTGTATTTTATGTCTGGTTTTTTTCTACGTTTTTCAAGCACAATATTTACTAAATCTTTATCTAATTGAGGTTTATTTAAATTTTCAATGGAATGTCCGTCTTTTATTGCTTCTATTAGCCCCTTTCTTCTTGCACTATTTTTTTTAATAAAATCAATGTCACTAGTTGAAATAATTATATCTTGTTTTATAAATGCTTTTTTAATATCAGAATTCGTAAAATTCACTTCCTCAAAAGATGAAATTTTTTTTCTTTTTCCCCAAATAATTATTCTATCTTTTTGTGGAATTACTTTTCGTAGTTGCGGAAAGTCGAATTTTCTTTTTGCTTTGAACAATTTTTTTGCTTCTTTAGTAATACGGCTTGTATCGTTATCTAAAAGAAAATAAATTAAAACTTGTTTTTCGTGCATATACTCAATAAAACATTGCCAGTTTGCTAATGAAAAATTACCTTCTCCAGAAATTGATCTGAACTCAATTTCTAATAATTCTGTCTTATATCCATAAAAATCAAATACTTTTTTTATTGCTTTCCACTCATCTCCTTCTGTAAAAATAATTGCTCGCGGTTTAGGGTTAATCCTATACTCATTACATAAAAATTCTAACATTTGACGAGGTTGATATAAAAGTTCAGTACCATATTTCTTTTCTTTCCAATTTGGCAATTTTGTTTTTTCATCTCTTGAAGATAAATCAAGCCAATCAGAAACATCTGATACACCTTGCTTTGATAAATCCTCTACTAAATCTTCTAAAAAAAGAAATAGTATATCAGCAATTTCGTAAAAATCTTGCGCTAATAAAGCATTTCCTTTAAGTTTTTGTCGTTTTGAATAATCGATATATTGAATAAGCGAACACCATGATTCTAACGGATCAAAATTTTTTAAATTTGAAGAAAGTTGTCTTGTCCAATTTTTTATTTCTTCAATAGTAAATTTTGATTCAGATAATACTTTTAACGGGTTAAAATGACCATTTTTGATAAGCTCCTTTCTTCTTTTTTGGATATAGTTCAATAAAACATTACTCTTTGTGACAAAAAATGTTCCTTCAATTGCGTTTGCGCCA
This sequence comes from Minisyncoccota bacterium, assembly GCA_023143145.1. Taxonomy (GTDB): domain Bacteria; phylum Patescibacteriota; class Minisyncoccia; order JAHIHE01; family JAGLIN01; genus JAGLLA01. The sequence continues at coordinate 11,163 of JAGLID010000111.1, forward strand.
TTATAATCCCGAAACTCACTAACCCTTTTGTCTGATCTTATTTCTGGAAAATAATAATCTTGAATTTTTAAAAGCAATAGGAGTAACTTGTTAAAATTTTCAACTTGTTTTTTTATAGTCTTTCTATTATCTTTAAAAGTTTTTTGCCAACCAGATCGCATAAACTTGAAAGGATGAATAAAAATCAATATCGTTTTCGCTGTATGTGGGCAATAATATTTTTTCCTTTTTATAAAAATTTAACAACCACTTAAAATCTCTTTCAGAATTACCAATATGATAGAATCTTTCTTTGCAGTATTTAAAAAACTGACTACTACCCAGTAAAGGATTTTGACTACTAATTGGTAGCTTATTCAATAATTTTGATTTCTTCATCGGTAAGATTATAAAGCTTATAAATTATCTGATCTATTTTTGCGTCCAGTTTTTCAATTTCCAGTTTTCATTATACAGTTTAAGGTTTTTACAAATGGATGTATCATCTAGTTATTTATTACAAAAACTATCAATCTCTTTAGCCAATTCTTTTTGAGTTTTTACATCTTGCTCACTAAACCTGCTTTCTGCTTCTGTAGTTACATTTAACTTTTTATCAAAAGTAGAAAATGTAAAACCTAATATTTTTACAAGATACCCTGAAAAAAAACAGTTTGTTATTTGAGGCTTATAAATAGGTATAAATTCATAGGTATAAGCATTCAAACTCAATGAATAATTTTTATTCTTATCTTCAATTTTTATATTTTCATGATAACCAGGATGGAAAACTCTTTTAAAATCATCTTCTTTATTTTTTGTTATATATGAGTTTTTTACCAACATAAAATATCTTCCATTTCCTTTATTGTTACCCTGAAACTCCTTAGGGAGTAAACATAATCTAAGAAGATCATTGATGATATTCTTTCTATTCCATTTTTTTAAATATTTAATCTCAATCCAGTTAGTTTCAAAAATTCCATAAGGTTTATATTGCATTTGAGTCATTTTCAATAATTTAATTTTTAAATCACATGATTTTTTTTCATTTAAATCGTACTTACATTGTGGCAGAATTTCTTTTGTATCCCAATAATTTAGTTGGAATTGTTCATAAAATTTTTGAAGCATCAGACCTCTCAAATGCTCCTCATTTGTTTTTTCACTTATAGAAGTATCAATTGCTGCCAAGCAAGTATTGAAAAAGGCTGTTTCTATTATCATATAAATTAATTCTAGGTTATTTAAAGACGGCTACAATCAATGATATTACTGCTAATAAAATGCTCAATATGCTGATAACAAACGACTGCTTAGTTTTTTTATAAATTCGGAGATCTGAAATAATTGATTGACGAGCCGCATCGCCCTTAGTATCGTTCTCAACTCCGCGAAAAGATAAAAGAGTGTTGCGCACAGACAAAGAAACATGCTTTCCTTCTTTTTCGGCAATTTTTAACAATTCTTTGTTAGTCATAGAATTAAATCTAGGCATATTTTTATGTAATATTATTTTTTAATTATTTTAATTTCTTCATTGGTAAAGTCATAAAGTTTATAAATTACTTGATCTATTTTTTCGTCCAGCTT
>JAGLID010000112.1 GCA_023143145.1 Minisyncoccota bacterium
AAAATATTAAAAGAAAGATTGGAAAATATTTTAAGGCTATTAATGCCGCTAAAACAAGGAAACAATCCAAAATTGCTGAGAAACAAATCAATGTTGAGATTCTAATTGATTATAAAAAAACAGATCAGAGTCACCTCTGTCTCGGAGTGCGTGGATATAATTCAAATCACAAAGACAAGGATATTCTCAATATTTTGAGCATCATTCTGGGAGGGAATACGAGTTCTCGTCTTTGTATGTCGGTAGTAGAAAAAGGTCTGGCCTATTATATTCAAACGTCATGTGATAATTATAGAGAAACTGGATATCTTACCACTCAAACTAGCGTAAATAATGAAAAATGCTATGATGCAGTCAAACTTATCATTAAAGAATATAAAAGAATCAAAGATGAAAAAGTGAGCGTTTCTGAACTTCAAAGAGCGAAAGATTATGTCAAAGGTCAAACAGTAATTGCTCTGGAATCATCAAGCTCAGTTGCTAACTTTTTAGCAATGCAAGAAATAGATAATCATAAAATTTTGACTACTGACGAAAAATTTGCTAAAATTGACTCAGTTTCCATTGAAGATATTCAGAGGGTTGCAAACGAAATCTTCGTTGAGAAGAGACTTAATATGGCAATAATCGGACCATTCAAAAGCAAGGAATCATTTGCAAAAATCCTAAAGCTATAAAAAATAATTCTACTGTTATACTGAATAATATCATGTTGAATATATTTCAATATTGGTTCAGAATGAAAAATTTATAGAAATGATGGAATGAGTAAATATTGATATAATTAAATTTTAAATTATTAACAAATAAATAATTATGAATAAACAAAAACAAATAGTTGATATTTCGTATGAGAGCATCCTCAAATTTTTTATGGTAATCTTTTTTATCTTTCTTGTTTTCTATCTAAAAGATATCATTCTGATTATATTCATCTCAATCTTGTTGACTTTGATTATGAATCCTGCTGTCAATAAAATGCAAGAAAAAAAGATTCCCAGGTCAATTGGTGCCTCAGTTTTGTTTCTATTCGCTTTTTCTGTAATAATATTAATCTTTTATTTAGTTATACCGCCATTAACAAAGGATGTTGCCTCACTGACTGTTGATCTTCCATTACATATGGAAGATTTAGGGTTTAATGATTCACTAGACTACAATTTTTCCGAACCCGTTCAAAATATAATATTTGAAGCAAGTAACTCATTAAAAGCAGTTGCTTCAAATATTGTTTCTGGAGTTCTTACAATTTTAGGAGGACTTCTTTCAGCAATCTTGATTATCGTAATTTCATTTTATTTGCTTATTGAAAAAAATGGAACGGAAAAATTTGTACAAAGTTTAATTCCCATTAGTTCTCGTCCACAAGCACTTCGCATTATTCAGAAAATTGAAATTACATTAGGCAGATGGTTTATGGGTCAAATTTTTCTTGGCTTTATAGTTGGAATTCTATCATTCATTGGACTAACTATTATTGGGGTTCCTTATGCTTTGGTTTTAAGTATTATTGCAGGATCGCTTGAACTCATCCCATATATTGGACCAACTCTTTCTAGTATACCTGCCATCATAATTGCCTTTACAATTTCACCTCTTCTGGCATTTCTAACTTTCATTTTATATTTTTTAATTCAACAAGTGGAAAATTACGTTCTAGTTCCAAAAGTTATGCAGAAATCAGTCGGACTTCATCCCGTAATAATAATAATTGCTATGCTTGTTGGTGGACAAATTGCTGGAGTTATGGGAATGATACTTGCCATACCTATCACTACAATTATCTCAATTATTCTTACAGATATTTATGCGCATAATAAATAAACTTGTTTGAGATAGCAAATGTCTTTCAAAAATATAATTATAAATATCAAGAATGCCTAATATCTACATAGTCGCCACCCCCATTGGAAATTTGGAAGATATAACCCTCAGAGCACTGAGGATTTTAAAGGAGGTTGATGTGGTTCTATGTGAAGATACAAGACACACAAAAAGACTACTTGATAAATATGAAATCAAAGTTGAAACGATGAGCTATCATCAGCATAGCAAAATCGCTAAAATTGATAAGATTGTAGAATTGCTAGAATCTGGAAAACATTTGGCACTTGTTAGCGACGCAGGAACTCCTGGAATTTCAGACCCTGGAAATATGCTCGTCAAGCATTTGGTTGAAAAAATAATCGATGTAAACATCGTTCCAATACCTGGTCCATCAGCTGTCATTTCCGCTCTCAGCATTTCCGGATTTCCAACAGACAGCTTTGTCTTTCTCGGATTTGCTCCTCATAAAAAAGGACGGCAAACATTTTTCAAAAATATCGCGGAGGAAAAGAGAACCGTTATATTTTATGAATCACCCCATAGAATTTTAAAAGCCTTAGGTAGTATGCAAGAATTTTTTCCTGAAAAGAATATCGTTGTTTGTCGAGAACTTACCAAAATTTATGAAACTGTTTATCGAGGAAAGCCCGATGAAGTCGCAAAAAAAATAACCCCTGAGCAAGTCAAGGGTGAATTCGTATTAGTTATCTTTTAGACATGGCTAATCTTGTATTTCCTTTTTCTGTTGTTTGATAACAGAAATTCTTAATAAGTGATCTGTGTTGTCTCTTTAGTTTAGCTAATCCACGATTTATATCTTCTACTTGTGATTTTGCAATAAAACCATTTTGTACTAAATCAGATAAAATTGGATTTATTACACCATAATTTATTTTTGAATCTTTTCCTGGAAATACTTTTCGTAGTTTACTTCGTATTATAGCTAAAGTTTTACTACTTTCACATATTTCCAAAATATTCAAAGATAAAGTTTCTAATTCTTCTCCGGTGATTTCAGTTTTATTCATATCAATCCCTCTATTCAATTCCCAATTGAAGTTATTGGGTTCACTGATGAAATCTTTTGTTTTTTCGTCACATATAACCCTCAATATAAAAATCTTAATATATATATAGCATTATGTCAACCCCAAAATCAAACAAATTCTACATAACCACCTCAATCGCTTACGCCAACGCTGCTCCGCACATTGGCTATGCTCTAGAAGTCGTACAAGCAGATGCTCTAGCAAGATTTCACAAACTTCAGGGAGAAGATGTTTTTTTGCTTTCTGGAACCGATGAAAATGGGACGAAAATCAAAAAAACCGCCGAGGTGAAAAAGATTGAACCACAGAGTTTTGTTGATCAAAATGCTGAAAAATTTAAAAAACTTTTGAAAGAATTAAATATTTCAAATGACGATTTTATCCGCACAACCGACAAAGTTCGTCATTGGCCAGCAGCGCAAAAAATTTGGCAACAACTCGTTGATAAAGGAGATATTTATAAAGACAGTTATGAGGGCTATTATTGCATAGGTTGCGAAGCATATCTGACAGAAAAAGATTTAGTTGATGGCAAATGTCCTAATCACCAAAAAGAACCAGAGAAAATCAAAGAAGAAAATTATTTCTTTAGACTTTCAAAATATTCCGATCAAATTCAGGAAAAAATTGAGTCTGGAGAATTAGAAATTTTACCCGAATCAAGAAAAAATGAAATTATAAATGTTATTAAAAGCGGGCTTCGTGATATTAGTTTTTCACGTCCAAAAAAAGTTCTTGACTGGGGAATTCCAGTCCCAAATGATGAAAATCAAACGATGTATGTTTGGTGCGACGCCTTAATAAATTATATCTCCGCTCTCGGATATGGAAATATTTACAATAATTCCTCTCTTGAAAGGAGTAAATTTGCAGAGCAGATGAAGTGTGTAAAATTTCAAAAATATTGGCCAGCCGACATTCACGTTATCGGAAAAGATATTTTGAGATTTCATGCTGCCATTTGGCCAGCGATGCTTCTCTCAGCTGGAATCCCCTTGCCAAAAAAATTATTCGTTCATGGATTCATCACTTCGGATAGTCAAAAAATCAGCAAGTCCTTGGGAAATGTCATCAACCCAATTAATGTTGCAGAAAAATATGGTGTTGACGCACTTCGATACTATCTATTAAAAGAAATTCCTTCAGGAGGAGATGGCGATTTTTCATTTGCCAGATTTGAAGAAGTTTACAAATCAGATTTACAAAATGGTCTTGGAAATTTAACTGCAAGAACCTTAACATTGGCAGAAAAATATTTTGACAGCAAGGTGCCTAGTGTTGATATTAGAAAAACCGGGCAGGCAGAAACATATGCTAAAAATAGCAAAAATAGGACTTTTAGTTCAAGCAG
>JAGLID010000113.1 GCA_023143145.1 Minisyncoccota bacterium
CATTCAGTCTGTATATTTCTCCGTCGAGGTCAAGTTCTTCTTCAATAAAATAAGCAGTTATTTTGTTTCTATAATGTATTTGGAAGTTCTCACCAAGTAAAAAAAATAATTCATTCCAGTTTTCTTTCTGCCAATCTGTCAATTTTTGTTTTCCTTTATTAACTTCTTTCAAAAATTCAATCATTCCATCTAAATAATCATTTTTCAAAACTAAATTTTGTTGTTTCTTCTTATTAATTTCTAAACCCAAAGATGTTAAACCGGTATCATCTACAAAAGCATTCTTCCATGCTTCTTTTTGTATTCCCTCTAACTCTTTTATTAATTTTTCCAAAACTTTTTGATTTTTAGTTCTTAAAACAAGTAGGTATAAGTTTTTCGAATAATCACTCAGCGATAAATTATCATTATTGATAACCTCTTCTTCAATATTTGAGTAGGTGATAAACTTTTCTACTAAGGCTAATCTCTTAGCTTCATCTCCAATAAGATTGCTATAAGCTTTTAATTTTTTTAAAGCGTCTGTAACTTTAAAAAAATCTCTCTCATCAATGGTCACTATTTTTTCGATAATGTCGATCAATAGCTTGTTCGCTGTATTTCCAATCATTTTCCAAATCATATTACTCATTTTATATTTTTTTAATAAAGTTACAACTTTATTGGCATTTGCTTCGTTACTCTGCGTCCAAAAAGTTCTTATTTGCATGATTCCTGCATTAGAATGACCTGTTGGTGTTGCATTATAAGTGTGCAATTCATCTTTTAGACTGTATGCACAAATAAGTGCAGCATATTCAAGTGTATGTTTTCGAGTATAATACAATAAATTAAAGAATTGCCCTGATTTGACAATACCTAGTACGTCCTTTAACAACTCGATATCGCTGAAGGCGATCATCATAATTATCTCGAAACAATCATTCGAGTGTTTATTTGCTACAAAAGTTCCATTGTTATGAAATATATGTTTTTTACAACTAGCAATTACCTCTTTCCAATTATTTTTAACACCTGAACAAATTGTGTACTCTATAATCTCTTTTGTTCCATCTGCGATTGGTTGTCCTGCAATTATTTTTAGAGAAATGTCCTTGGCTACTGTCTCAGTTGGTTTTATCCATTTCCATGTTTCAGCCCCTGTAGACAATGATTTTTTTGACCATGAAATGAGCTTGTCTAACGCCGATACTGTTTTTATTTCTTTGGCAGAAATATCACTTGTGAAACAAACTTTTATTCTCTCTAACAAATTAATATTTTTTGAGTAGTCAAATTTATCATCGCAAATTAATCTATTTAGTAAAGATACCATTAGAGTTCTGTGTAGTGCTTTTTTTGTATTATATGCTTCACCAATTAATTTTACTAAACATTCGTATGATTCTATTGTTGATTCAATCGGCCATGGTGCATCATTATTTTCAACAAAATTACATAATCGTCTTATATATTTTTTGCATTTACTTGAGTTCTCATCATATAACCCTTGGTAAATTGCTTTGGTATATGGCAGGGCTAGCACATATGTAAAATTAACATTTGTTATATGATGTTCAAATACTGCCCAAAATCCTTCTTTGTGACTTTCTTTTAATTCTTTTAACTTTTTGTAATTTTCATTTACAAGTGAATTTCTTATTTCAGGTTCTAACAGTAATTGCTGTCCTTTTTCTGTTGTAACACCAAAAAGCAAACCAGCACAATCTGCACTACAGGTATCAGGCAAAAATTCAGCGTGTTCTTTTTTAGGCATTTCCTGTTTTATAAGTTGTTTTCTTATAATGTCACTGTTAAAATTACCCTCTTTAATATAACGATAAATAGCATAATAAGCCAAGCTAGGCGTTTGTATTGCTTCGTTTGCATGCATGCGTAATAAACCAACCTGATTTATGTAGTTCTTTATTTCTCTTGGTGTTGGTATGTCACTGACATCTTCCCGTGTTAACTTTAATATATGCATCACATGTTCCCGTTCGCTTGGTTCCCAGCTTTCTAGTGATTTATCTATCATTTTTTTTGCGAATTTTTCCCATCCTGTTAAAATTGGTTTTGGCACTTCCAAACGTAGCTGGAAGCACTTATCAAAAAAAGACTTGGAGTATTCCTCTGATGGTTTACCATCATTTTTATCTTTCCAAATTCTTGATAATCCTTCTGGATCAACGGGAACTATTATCCATATTTTTTTAAACCATACTTTAGTTTTTGTAGGTTTTCCTCTTTGCTGTAAAAAAGTTTGCAAAGTCGACCATATTTTTAAAGCATCCTCTGAGTCAACTCGATCAAGATTATCAATTACAATAACAAATTTCTTGATCTTATTTGAACTAAAAACTCTGTCCATTATTATTCCAAAGTATTTTTCAAATTCTATTGAAGAGCGTTCTTCATCCTCAGAAATTTCTTGTGCCACATCTTCAGTTGTGTCACTTTCAAGGAAGTCCCAATTATGAACATCGGATATTTTTAAATTTACTTTTCTTGCATATTTATCTATTAAAAGCATTATAAATTTGAAAAAAACGATTATAAGGGGTGCTGATGTAAACATTGTGCTAATTATAAAACCCCAGTGTGGCTCACCACCCCGGATAAATTCGACATCCTTTATAGTCGACATCCAAGCCATACCAAGAGGGACTAAAAGCGTGCTGAATGCTATAATCCTTCCAAATTTTGTAACTGTTCTTTTTGTTGTTGTTTTAATTATTTTTTTTCTTTTCGAAATTGTCGTTTCTAAGCATTCTAATTCATTAAAATCAATGTTTTCATTTTCCTTCAATTTATTTATCAATGATTCTAAAAAAACTCTTCGTAAAGGATCCCCTTCGTGGGCCCATGCATCAAAAACAAAAAAAGAAATGTTATTTTCTTTTTCTTCTAATTTTTTTTGCAATATAGATATAACGACTGACTTTCCACTTCCCCAAGTTCCTTCAAGTGCGATTGTGCTGCCATTATCTTCATTTGATATTAAATTTTTCAATGTGTTGGCAAGTTTGTCATGTGTCTGATCTTCAAAATAATCTTCATTTGCTGCTTCATCATGCAATAATATAAAATTTATTTTATCATTTTTCTCTATCATAAATATCTCCTTTTGAAATATATTTATTTCGCTAGTCCCTTTTCAATACTTATTCCTAATGATGGAAGAAAAGACAACGTTGATAAGCTCATAAGCTTGTTGCAATTACATAAAACATCTTCATTTAGACTAAGCAAACGGCTACCCCTTCTTTCTAAAACCAACTTCTTTACTTACGGAATTCATTTACTCTCTATGCTCACTTACTATATCCTGGCTAAGCCATTATACCACCTTGATATATTTTAAAAAGGGACGATTCGGGGACAAAAATAAATTACTGCTTTTTTCGTAAAGACTTATTAAATAATCAAATATCTTTTTCTGCTTTAAAACTATTTCCTTTTTCATTTCAACCCTCTAATTATCATGATTCATCCCCATTATATCCAATTTCTAAAAAATTATAAGCTTTATTAATATTATGTCATTTTATCAATTCTCATTCACAATACCTCCTCCATATCCTCGCAGATATCTTTACTATTTCTTTTTCTCG
>JAGLID010000114.1 GCA_023143145.1 Minisyncoccota bacterium
CGAAAAAAGCCCTAAGAAGCTAAAAACCTACAACCTAAAAAGCTATTTCTCCTTCTCCTCCACCTCATACTCCACATCGTCTATATATTCCTTCTTTCCCAATTTCTTCCTTCCTACAATTTTATCATAAAGATAAGCAACAATCGCCAAAAAAGCCGCTTTTTTCACTTTCTTCTTTTTTGTATTTATTTTTTCTTTTAGTTTTTTGAACATAAAATTAGCTTCTTAGGTTGTAGCTTTTTAAATTTTATGGCTAATAAGCTAAAAAGCTACAACCTAAAAAGCTATTTTATCAAAAACTTTTTTTTATCTTTACTTAAATCTGTAAATTCATCTGCGACTTCTCTGAGCTTAGAAGAAGTACTTTCTCCGAATGCAACAGTTTCAACTCGACATCCTTTGTTAATTTTCAAATATTCTACAAGCGGTTCATAATCACCATCTCCTGAAACTATGACGATTACATCAAGCTTGTCTGCCAACTTAATTGTATCAACTGCCAAACCCACATCCCAATCTGCCTTTTTTTGTCCACCAGGGAAAATTTGTAAATCTTTTTCCTTGATTTCAAAACCAAGTTTTTCCATTGCTTCAAAAAAAGATTTTTCTTCACCACTTTCAGTTTTGATAACATAAGTAATAGCTCGAATTAATATTCTTCCCGAAACAGCCACCTCAAGAACATTTTTGAAATTTACGCGTGCTTGAAACAAATTTCTGGCACTATGATACATATTTTGTGCATCAACAAAAACACCAATCCTTTGATCCTTATGTTTCAAACTTTTATAATCAACCGTCTCTTTTGAAATATTAGAATTAGTGCTATTATTTTTCATCTTCTTTTTTTGTATCATCTGCTTTCTTAAGTGATTTAACTGCTTTCAACTTCAATGTTGTTACAATTTTCGCATATCTTTCTTCACTTCGTCCTTGAATATCCTTCAATAATTTTTTCCTCTTTGCCACCATTTGCAAAAGACCTCTTCTTGAATGATTGTCTTTGTGATTATCTTTTAAATGAGCAGTAAGCTCTTTGATTCTTTCTGTAAGAATCGCCACTTGAACTTCAGAAGATCCTGTATCATCATCATGAGCTCTAAAAGTCTTCATAATTTTTTTCTTTTTTTCTTTTTTTATCATCATTTTAATTATTAATTAAGTAAATTTTTCATTTCTGATAACAGTAATATACAACATTTGAATGACTTTTTTACAATTATTCGATTGACAAACCGTTATGCGAAAGATTATCAAAATAATAGCATAAAATAAGTAAATAGACAAGTAAACAATTATGTCGTAAAATATAGATATCTCTTACTATCGAAACCGCTTCGACGCTCAGCCAAAAACAGAAAATATATTTACTCCTACTGCAAGCCATTCTTGCTTAAACTATTCACAATAACACAAAAAAACCCAAGCAAAATATATTAATATAACATAATATAATTTACCTAGTCTATTTTTGCAATTATTACTATAATGCAAATTTGTCTTAAACTGCAAAGATATACTACCATGTCACAATAATATGTCAATACAAGAAATAAATAAACTAAAAAATGAATATCTAGAATATTTGGAGATTGAAAAAAATCGATCTCAGCTCACCATTAGAAATTATGACCATTATTTGAGTCGATTTTTCCAGTGGTCTAAAATCGACAATCCAAGCAAAATCACTAGTGAACTCGTTAGAAAATTTCGACTATATTTAAATCGATACAGCAATGAGAAAGGAGAAACCCTAAAAAAAGTTACGCAAGATTATTATATAATTGCTATTCGTGGATTTTTAACATATCTTGCCAAACAAGATATTCCCTCACTTCCTAGCGACAAAATTGAGTTAGGAAAAACTCCGGACCGTGAAGTTGAATTCCTTGAACTTGATGAAGTAAAAAGATTGATTTCTGCTTCAGAAGGGAATACTATCTCAGACCTACGAGACAAAGCTATTCTGGAACTTCTATTCTCGACCGGTCTTCGTGTCTCCGAACTATCCAATCTAAATCGCGAAAACATCAATTTAAAAAGTGGAGAATTCTCAATCAGAGGAAAAGGAGGAAAAATTCGGATTGTATTTATTTCGGATTCTGCCCGAGATACACTTGCCGCATATCTAAAAGAAAGAAAAGATCTTGATCCAGCTCTTTTTATTCACCTTAAAAATCCGAGTCAAGATACCGAAAAGAAATCTGCCTCCCTTCTTAGACTAACTCCTCGAAGCATTCAAAGGATTGTCAAATCTTGTGCCACAAAAGCTGGTATTGTAAAAAAAGTAACACCACACACTCTCAGGCACAGTTTCGCAACCGATTTATTAATGAATGGCGCTGATATCAGATCCGTCCAATCAATGCTTGGTCACTCGAGCATCACCACAACTCAAATCTACACCCATATTACAAATAAACATCTCAAAGACATTCATACAAAATTTCATTCAAAAGGAAACTAGGACTTGATTTTTCCATATATTAGTATATTATTAAGATATTGTTAAATTTTATGCAGGCGTGGCGGAATTGGTATACGCGCATGGTTTAGGACCATGTTCTTCGGATTGTGGGTTCGACTCCCACCGCCTGCACATTCAATGTTTTTAAGAATAAAACTCAGCCTTTAATTTTTCAAGATTACTCCACTCAATCGGAAATAACTGTTTATAGATTTTCTAATTTGATAATAGAATTTATTAATTTTTATTTTAACCATACAATAAACAATCAAAATATAGAAATTTATAATACTTCCAAAACTACAAATGTCGCCTTATCTACACTATAGTTATTTTTAATAGTGGTTTTTTTATAGCTTTTGCATTATTTTCAAAACAAACCAACGCTCCGAATTATGATAAACATACATAAATATAAAAATATACAACTTAGCGATCATCTACTTGTGTTTCTACTTATTTCCACAGGTGTATTATTTACTATGTATTTTAAAGTCAAAAATTCCATGAACTTTCTAAGCTTAGATGAATTATTGTGGATGTACAGATCAAGATTTTTTATTGATAATATTTTAA
>JAGLID010000115.1 GCA_023143145.1 Minisyncoccota bacterium
TTTAAAATACGCGCCTCAGCTTCTTCTAGAGGAAGTTTTTTTGTTTCTTCATAAAGTGCAGCTCCATTTTGAACGATAGCTTTTATATTAATTTCTGAAAATGGATTATCATTGAATCGAGGAATAATGACTTTTCCTCCAACGACAATTATCAGATCTTCAATTCCTTTTCTGACGGCGGTTCTTTCAGGGTTGGTAATCTCTGATTTGCATCCCAGTCCAGTGAAAGATGTGAGATGACAATCAAAAGAGGATTTTGATACTCTAACAGTAGCCATAAGATGATTTTGTTCGGGTGTTTTGATGATTATTCCTAATCCTCCAGCTGAGAATCTAATATCTTCTTTGCTCTCATTTTCTGGTTTAGGGTCGCTGATCATTCGTCTTTCAGCTATGCTATTTGCTGTTTCGGGGTTATTGTCAATTACGATTTCTATTGCTTTTTCAGTTTCTTTAACTATTTTAGCTTTAACTATCAAAAATTCCTCGCGTTCTTTTTGAGCGATATAGTCATCTAATTTTGGCAGTTTGATATTTTCATTCATATTTTTCTTATGAATAGATAAAAAAATATACTCTTAAGAAAAGTATATCATTTAAAAGTATATTTTGTCTAATCGTGTATATTTGAAAAAAATATAAATTTTCAGAATAACTTTAAGAAAAAAAAGGATGCAAAAATGTGTGCATCCAATCCTAAAATCTTCTCAAGCTTATTTAAACTCGAGCAAATTTTAATCTTGGAAACACTAGCTTATTATTCTTCTTCCCAATTGTCACAGCCTTCATCGTAACACTCGGTGTCATAATATTTATATGAATCAAAAATGTTCTTTTCTAAAAATCCCGTAAGGATATTTTTTTGTCCAATTGATATTCTTTCTGAAGAATAAACAATCCTTTTGCCTAAGTGATAGAGTATTGGAGTATGCTGCATCCCTCCATCTTTTAGAGATGTTAATCTTTGACCAGAGCAAACGAACCCTGGTGATAAATAAAAAATCTCCGGATGAGTTAAAATAATGCTTGCTACCATATCTGTTGTTAGTCCAAATTCACTTGGACCAAATAGATTATGAGCGTCTTCTAGGCTCATTTTGTCGACGTATTTTTTCCCAAGTTGACAAGCAACCACAGAATATGGGGCATCGCCAATTTTTTCTAGTGCATTTTCGGTTCTTTCAAACCTGTACACGTTAATTCTTTCCAGGTAGTTTGTCATAGCCCTTGTTTTTAACAAACTAAAGATATCTCTGTTTTTTGGAAAAACAAACCATCCATCAGCTTCGCTTGGAAGCGTTGGCAAGGCAAAGTCAATTTTTATGTTCAGTCCAAAAAAGTCATTAAATATTTTTGTCTGATCATTGATGCTTTTTATAACTAGTTGATCATTCTTCATATTTTGTCCTCCTCGCAAAACGAGCTCCTTTTTTTCAAAAGGGTTACTAGTGTTTCACAAGATTAAATTTGTTTATTTTTGCTCGCTAGAAACATTGTAAAAGAACATTATTATACATTATGAAAAAGCATAACATAGATTATAATTTTGTCAATACTTATGACAGTTTGCTGCGAGGTAGTTCATTTAAATATTTTTAAATAAAAAAAGGATGAAACTAGCGTTCATCCAATGATAAATTCTTCTGAGGCTCTTTATTAAGAAGACGCCTAAAAAGACCTTATCCTTGGAAACACTAGTTTTATATGATTTATCTTTTTTGTTTAATAATACCTTTTACTTCTAATTAATTAATACTTTCATAACTTCCCTGAGAACTGGTGTTTGAGGGAAACTTGTTTTTTTTTGTGGCGTAAATATTTTTCCTGATTTCCATCCCAGAATAATATTTCCGTAAAAATCGTAGGCATAAATATCTCTGTTAAGAAGATTTCTACCTCCAATTACTTCTCCATCAAATATTTCGAGTTCGTTCCAATCGTCTATTGGAACTTTAATTTTTATTGCTCCAAGACAATCGATTCCATTAACTCCTTCATCAATAACTATAATTGATGAAAATTTGGATCGTAACTTTCCTTTCCAGTAGACCTCTGTTGTTTTTTGTCCTGGTAGCTCAAATATAGATGCCTGACATTCTACAAGAGGACACTCTTCGGTTGCTGGTCGGAGAGATGCCCCATCTTTTATGATTGCTCGAATGTTTATTTCTGACATCGAATCATCAAAGACGGGAAGCACAATTCTTGTTCCTGAAATCTTAAATACAAGTTCCTCAAGACCTTCTCTTACTGTTACGAGTTCTGGATTTAACACTTCTTCAAAACATGCACTGAGACCAGTGCAAGAAGTAAGATGGTTAGGATAGGTCGGAGCTTTATTGTCTCGAAGAATTGTTGTGGCGATTTTTTCACCATCTTTCTTTTCAAGGATAATAAGCAATCCTCCCGCGGCAGCTCTATAGAAATTATTCCGTGTAAATTCCATAACACGGCGATCTTCTTTGTTGATTGCAACGAGCGGGTCATCAGGTATTGTGATGATAATTTTATCAGTTTCTTCTTCCATTCTGACTGCAACAAGGGCAAAACTATTCCTCTCTTCATATGCTTTTAGGGCACTTAAATTCGGCATAGTCGTCTTTGGCAGCTCTATCGTTTCTGTTTGTTTATTCATTGTTTATTCCTCCTTGCAAAACGAGCTCCTTTTTCTCAAAAGGGTTACTAGTGTTTCACAAGATTTTATTTATTGCTCCTAGTGAACAATATCTGCCTTCAAGGTAAGTTTATCCTCAAAAAGCAGATATTTGCTCATTAGAAAATTGTTAAAGATCATTTATCATGACTATGATAAAGTATGGCATATGTTATTTTTCTGTCAATATTTAGGGGCGTGACTATATTTGTTAACAGTTCAATAAAAAAAGAACAAAGTTTTTATTCTCTGTTCACTGTTATTTCTTTTTCTCGTTGTTTCCAAAGATCCCAAAGACCAGGATGAACATCTACTAATGTCTCTCTCAGGAGATGATCTAGCTCTTCTTCTTTTGTTGCTATTTTTATTAATTTTTCAATTATTAGCCTATCTATGTGTTGTCTGGGAACAGCCCAGCTCAACAGAGCATAAAGTTTTTTCGTTGTGTCGGCAAATTCGATCATTCCTTTAATAATAGGAATGATCTTTTCTCGGCTTGATCTAGTGTCCTGTTCTCTTATTTGATCTAATAGATCAATTCCTTCTTGGAAACTTTTTAACTTTCTTGGTTTTATATTTCGTCATGTTCGTAATGAACACTAAACGCACTAAGTAAATTAAATCCATCAGGCTTTTCTGTCATATATTTACCTCCTTACAAAATATTTGTTTTCAATATACGTTTTTTGCGATATGTTGTTATTGCGCTATATATTTTATAATATATAATGTAATACTTGTCAATGCTTGCGTTATTTTCCAAAATGTCATCTGGATAACTGGCATTCTTGAATAAGTTCACATACATTCTGGACTCTCATAAAGGAGAAAAGAAGGTATGCAAATAGGATTTAAGTATAAATATTGCAAAGGATTTGGTAGACTGTATGAGTATTCATTTAAACATACTCATATGATAACTAAAGAAGCTAAAGAAAGATTGAAGATTCTTAATTTCTGGAAAGAATACGGACTTAAAGCAATGACAGATGCTTATGGAGCTAAAAGGTCAACTCTCTATGAATGGCAAAAAACATACCAAGAATCAGAACGGAAAATAGAATCACTTAATCCCAAGTCCCAAGCTCCAATCAACAGAAGAAAAAGAATAACAGACTATAAGATAATTAATGAGATCAGACGTTTAAGAACAGAAGTTTGTCCAAATATGGGCAAGGAGAAAGTTAAGAAAGATTTGGACAAGTTCTGTACAATCAATAATCTAGAAATCATTTCTGCTTCCACGATAGGTAGAATAATCAAGGAAAAGAAGATATATCATCATCGACAGAAGATTTATCATGATGGAAGAATAAAAACAGTCAAAAGAGTTAAAAAGCTCAGAAAACCGAAAGAATTCGTTGCTGAATACAAAGGCGACCTAATAGAGATAGATACCATTGTTAAATTCACATATGGAATGAAAAGATACATTATCACTGCTATAGATGTCAAAACCAGATATACCTTTGCTTGGGCATATAAGAAACACGACAGCGCTAGCGTTAAAGATTTCTTTCAAAAATTAGAAACAACTTTTCCTTACAAGATCAAAGCTGTTCAAACTGATAATGGTTCAGAATTTCATAAATTCTTTAGAGATTATTTAAAAGAAAAGAAAGCGGTTCATTATTGGAATTATCCAGGTCAGCCGTATAGGAATGGACACGTTGAGAAATATAACAGAACTATTCAAGAAGAGTTTGTTGATTGGAATGAGTCATTATTGGAGTATCCTAATAAATTCAATGAAAAACTGATGGACTGGTTAATATGGTATAATACTAAAAGATACCACTGGAGCTTAGATTTACAATCTCCTGTGGATTATATGATTAATCATAACCTATTGTCCAGAATGTGTTGGACTAATACAATTCTTTGATATATTTAAAAAGTATGATAATATTACTTTATAATATGTTAATTTAATAAATTAAAAAAGAAATCAGTATGAAGAAAAATATTAAAGAATTAGGAACTATAATAAATAATCACTATTGTCGCTATCTTCTTTTACTTTTGATAACTGGAACAGTTTTTTTATTTCAAGGAAATGTTTGTGTGGCCCAACAGTCAAACGCTATTATGTGGGAATACCAAGAACGGGCTGTCAATAATCCATCCTGGAACGGTAATGAATATGACGTTGCTGCCACTGTTACTTTCACTCATACAATTAGTGGCTCTACCCATGTTACTGAAATGTTCTACGACGGCTCAAACACATGGAAATTTCGTTTTACAGGAGACAAACTTGGCGAATGGACATATACTACGATAAGTTCTGATTCGGACTTGAACGGTTTGACAGGGAGCGTTATTGTCGATCCCAACCCTGACCCCGATGCAAGGGGTTTTCTTGGCAATCAAGGTAACAAGTATGCGATCCAGGTTGGAAACAACGGTGAACTCAAAGCGTTTCGACTTAATGTGTATATGAACGGAGAGGACTTCCCAGAGTTCATACACTATTTTTCATCAGATGCAACAATCAACGATTATATTGCTGATGCCAAGCAATATGGTTTTGATACGATTTTTATTCATGTCTGTAACAACTGGTTTGACTTCGGCTCGCTCGGATGGGACGAGCACAGCAGTGAAAATCCAGATCCCCAGACTTTTGAGGTATTGGAAAACCTGATTACGATTGCCAGGAACCAAGGAGTACATGTGCATATGTGGGCATGGGGTGACGATGAAGACTATCGAAAATGGACGCCAGTCGGCGTAGGAGGTATCAACGGTATCCCGGATCAGCGTGTCCAACGGTATATTGCAGCCCGTTTAGGGCCATTGCCGGGATGGACAATGGGATACGGGTTTGATCTGCATGAGTGGACCAGCGAAGTACAACTTGGCTCTTGGGCTTCATATATGCATCAGCATTTCGGTTGGCAACACATGTTATGGGGTAGAGATCGATACCATAGCGAACTTGACGCGAAATCCTATCCAAGTATTGAAAACTCCAATGGAAATCCATATACTTATGACGATGCTGTTACTGCTCTAAATACTGATTTTAATCGACCGCATCTCTACGAAGAACGGTTTTGGTATATGCGTGGAGATATTTGGACTATGGAAGATACGAGACGAGCATTATGGGATTACACTCTTGCCGGCGGGATGGGAGCATGGTGGGGGTTCTATCATTTTGACCCACCCAGGCTACCAATGCCTCCATATCCAAATTCTGAACCGTTGGCTACAGTCAATCAATTCTGGGCTGACCGATTTTTGCTGAGTATGGAGCGAGCTAACAGCCTTACCGACGGGCATTGTCTGAAAACAACAACTAATGACAATTGGGTTTTTTACAAGGAAGATACAGATTCTATCCAGATGGATTTGTCCAGTATGGGGACAGCTTTGCCAGCGATTGCGGTGAATACTAAACTTGGATATGCAGAGATAGATATAGGCACATTAAGTACCACAAACCAGACTTGGACAGCGCCTTATGTTTCCGATTGGGCTATAGCTGTTGGCAATTTTAACAGTGATGGCGAGGAAGA
>JAGLID010000116.1 GCA_023143145.1 Minisyncoccota bacterium
GAAAAAAATTCAAGGAATGAAAGATCTGGAAAACCGACAGCAACATCGGTCAAGGTAACATTTTCTCCAGAATGATCAAGATTTACATAAGCTCCGTCATTGATAATGCGAATATCATGCTCTTCACAATATCTGCACAATTCCTCTAGCCATTCCCTATTAGCTATTTGCCCAGAAGGATTATTCGGCATATTCAGCATAATGAGATCAGTGCCCGGCCTGATATCTTCAACTGAAAATAAAAATTCATTTTCAGCGTTAAGTGGCGGTGAATAGCTTGGTATTTTCAAATATCCGCACCAAACCTCAGGTGTTGGATATCCAGGATCTGTCATTGTTAACACTAACTTGGCACGGCACGCAAGAGGAACCAACCCAATCATCGGTTTTATGCCCGGGATCGGAAAATAACCCAAACCAGCTATTTGCTGAAGATCAACCTTAATATGAGACTGAACAAATCTCTGAGCGAATCCCGGTACAGCTTCATCTCCGTTGTCCTGATATTTGAACATTATTTCATCATCAATCATGACCACTCGTGCTATTTCTTCTCTAGCACTAAACAATAATGATCCTGTCGGCTCCCCGATAGCAAAATTGATTAGTTTATTTCCTAAAACCACTTCTTCTGCCATCGCTTTCTTTACTCTTTGAAAAACATTTTCTATGCCATCTGGCAGTCTTGATTTTCGCATTTTTATTACACTCCTTTGTTCGTTTGTTTGTTCACTTGTTCTATTACAACAATTACTTCAACTATTTTGTTGTAATATAAAGTTTATGCTAAAACTGAAAAATGTCAAGGATTTTAGATAAAATGTAAGGATGAGTTTTAAACCCATCCCTACGACGTTCTAATAACTTTTAAGACTTGCCAAAGTCAATTGATTAGTTTAAAATAATGAAGTACTAGACATCTAATATTAAAATTAATAATTTTTAAAATAAAAAAATGAAAAAGGTTGTTGTTCTATTTTTTGCCCTAGCGGCATTTTTAATAATTGGCACCAAACAAGTTGATAATGTAGTATCAGCTTCGTCTCAAAATTATTTATTTTTCAGCACAAGATGTGCTCATTGCGATAAAGTAGATGCATATTTTCAAAAAAACAATATTTTTGAACAATATAATATTGAAAAGAAAAATACTGGCGATGCTAAAAGCGCTCAAGAATTTAATAAAATTTGTCGTGACAAAGGTATTCCTATAGACGAACGCGGAGTTCCAATGCTTTATTTTGAAGGACAATGTATAATGGGTGACGTACCAATTATAAATTTTTTTGAAGAATACACAGGCAATACAAATAATAATTCTGGTAATAGTTTTCCAATAGACCAAACTGACTTGACTATTCCTATGGTTATCAGCGGTGCTTTAGTAGACGCCATCAATCCTTGTGAATTTGCCGTTTTGATCCTTTTATTAACTACTATTTTGATTAACAGTGATCGTAAAAAATCGCTCCAAGCAGGTTTGGCTTTTTCCTTTTCAATGTTCATTTCTTATTATTTGATAGGACTGGGATTATATGGTGCCGTTGCCAGCGCTGGACTTTCCAGTACTTTTATGAAAATTATCGGCGTTTTATCGATTTTAGTTGGACTGTTTAATTTAAAAGATTATTTTTGGTACGGCAAAGGATTTGTTATGGAAGTGCCACTGAGCTGGAGACCAAGAATGAAAAAATTGATCCGTTCTGTCACCTCACCAATCGGCGCGTTCTTTGTTGGATTTTTGGTAAGTTTATTCTTACTCCCCTGCACCTCTGGTCCTTACATCGTTGTTATGGGAATGCTCGGCAACACCGCTACTTTCAACACCGCCCTTTGGATGCTTTTACTTTATAATTTAATCTTTATTTCCCCAATGGTCTTAATTACTATAGGAGTTTATAAAGGCTTGGATCCTAAAAAACTGGAGAAATTAAGAAGCAGCAAAATAAAATTATTACACCTGATCG
>JAGLID010000117.1 GCA_023143145.1 Minisyncoccota bacterium
CTGACGGGGAATTTATTCTATTAAATAATATCAATGACAAATCCAAAAAATAATAAAAAAGATTATTTAGGAGTAGGTACTGTTATATTTTTTATTATTATAGGAATTATTATAGCAATTCTTGTTTTAATGTTTACTGTAAATCCATATTCTAATCAAGATAATGTTATTGAGACAAATAAGGTTTGTATTGATGATAGCAATTGTCTGAATGATTATTGCATTCCAGATGATATAAATTGCAAAGAAAAATGTACAGGAACTTGTTCCGCAACAAAAAAAGACTTCTGCATCGAATTGCCTCGGTGGTATTCTTTGAATAATGGAATAGTAAAACCAGAATATGGATTTGCTTGCCCTAATAAATAATTATGAATTTATAACATGCACGATATACACGCCGCCAATCAAATTCTTAAAACTGCATTGGAATATGCCGAGAAAAATAAATGTACAAAAATTAACTCAATAACGATTGAGCTTGGAAAAATTGTTGAACACAATGAACTTATCACTCTTGAGAATTTGAAATATAATATTGAATTGATTTCAAAAAACACAATCGCTGAAAATTGTAAAATTAATGTGATTTCAAAAGGTAATAATGAATTAAAGCTCGTTGAGATTGATGGAGAATAAAACACGGCTATAATTATGATAAAAACAAAAAATATCATAACCAAATACACAAAATCATAATATTCAACTACATAATATTTCGCACGGGATTCATCGCTTTTCCTTAAAATGACAAGTAAAAATTTTATAAAAAAACAGACTCATCACAAATCTATTTTTTTATTTTTCAATTTTATAAACTCCCAAATAAACTAATTTTATCTCCCACCTTTTTTTGAACTGCATCACGAGCAATTGACAAAACTTTCCTTGGATCAATCACCATTTGTCCACTAACAAAAAAATCATTTAACGCAGTGACGAATGCAATACGAACTTCAGTATCAATGTTTACGCTAACAATGCCACACTCTTTTATACCTCTTATCACATCTTCCGAAGGAGTCCCTGAACCTCCATGTAAAATGAACGGAGTCGAAACTCTCTCTCTTAAAATTTGCAATAAATCTAGATCTAAATGTGGATTACCTTCAGCTTCATACATACCATGAATATTTCCTACAATGACCGCCACTGTATCAGCTCCCGTTCTGTTGACAAATTCTTCAAGCTCGTCTGGATCTGTCTTTTCCATTTTTGCCAGAGTAACTCCTGATTCAACACTAAGATCCAATTTTGCAATTTTCCCCAATTCTGCTTGCACAACAACTCCTCTTTCATGAGCATAGTCAACAATATCTTTTGTCACTTCAATGTTTTTTTCAAAATCAAGACGAGACGCATCAATCATCACTGATTCAAATCCTGCGTCAATACATTTTTTAACAAATTCTGAATTTTTTCCATGATCAAGATGCATCACAAGATCAGCACTTGATTCTTCGATTACTGCTTTAACCATATTAACAATTGGTAAAAATCCAGCATACTCAACTGCCGATTCCGTAATGCCAATTAATACTGGCATATTTTTTTCCTCCGCCGCTCTCGCAATTGCTTGAGTCACTTCTAAATTCGAAGTATTAAACATTCCGAAAGCATAGTTCCCCTCTTGTGCATTTTCGATAATCTTCTTAATTAATGTCATTTGATATTAAATTAATTGTTAAATATTAAATTGATACATCACTATCAATAAGTATCATTTTGAAATTAGTAAAAAAACTTTTTTATCCAAACAAATTCACAATCCTCACAAACTCACTAGCATTCAACGATGCACCACCAACCAAGAGTCCATTCATTCCAGTACTGTCAACAAAATCCAAAGCATTCTGACTGTTCACGCTACCACCATAGAGAATATCTAGATTCTCTGCCGTTTTTCTGTCATATAGATTAGTAATTATTTTTTTCAGAAAAAGGCTCATACTCATCACTTCATCTTGTGAAGGAGTTTGTCCTGTACCAATTGCCCAAATCGGTTCATAAGCAATTATCAAGTTTGAAATTTGAGATTTTTTTATATTTTTCAAAGCTTCCCGAATCTGTCTTTCAATTATCTCACTAGCTCTATCTTTATTTTTTTCTGCTAATGACTCTCCTATACACAAAACCACTTTTAAATTATTCTTTAAAGTTGACACAATTTTCGCATTTATCATCTCATTAGTTTCTTTCATATATAATCTTCTTTCCGAATGTCCTACAATCGCATATTTTACATCTAGATTCTTTGCCATCAAAACAGAGACTTCTCCTGTATAGGCACCTTTATCTTCCCAAAATATGTTTTGAATTCCCAAATCAAAATGAGAATTTGTCTTGATTTTTGAAAGATATATTGACGGCGGACAAATTATGACTTTTCTGTCATCAGACTTCTTTATTCCTCTTCGAACAGTTTTAATTAAATTCTCAGCCTCAACCAAATCAACCGGATTCATTTTCCAGTTGGCAATAATTATTTTTTGTTTTTTATTTATCATTTTATAAGTATGTATTAATAATATTTAAATATAAGAAATCTTCCTCTGCTTCACTTTTTTCTGGCCAAAATTTACAAAAAATGCTACAACCCTCTTCTTAACTTTTCCGCCTTCGCGACCCTATCTACTGCAACTGCATAAGCTGCAAGACGCATACTTATATCTAGATTGTCCTTCTTTCCCCAGACTTCATCGAACGAGCGCTCCATAATAACTTTTAATTTATCAATATTCTCCTCCTCTTCCCAATAATAATTCTGCAAATTTTGTACCCATTCAAAATAACTAACAATCACGCCACCCGCATTTGCTAGAATGTCTGGAACAACTATCACGCCCTTCTTTTCTAATTTTTTGTCAGCCTCTGATGTAATTGGACCATTAGCAAGCTCAACAATCAACTTCGCCTTAATTTTACCTACATTTTTTTCAGTAATCGCATTTTCAAGAGCTGAAGGAATCAACACATCAACATCAAGTGCTAATAATTGTTCATTTGTAATCGTTTCTGTTCCAGGAAAATCAATTACAGACCCAGTATCCTTCTTAAATTTAATTACTTCCATAATATTCAAGGAATGTTGTTTTGTATTTTTTATTTTATTCTTCCCGCTGTTACCGTTTTCATCAAGTAATATTCCACCTTTCGAATCCGACACTGCAACAACATTATATCCAAGAGCAAAAAGAATTTCTGCCATAAAAGCTCCTACATTTCCAAACCCTTGAATTGCAATGTTTATTTTCTTAGGATTCATTTTCAACTTCTCTACTGCTTTCTCAAAAACATAAACACCCCCTTGTGATGTGGAATATTTTCTACCCTTTGTTCCTCTAACTTCCAAAGGTTTTCCCGTGACAATACTTGGAACGTTATATCCTTTTATATTGCTAAATTCATCCATCATCCAAGCCATAATCTGTGGCGTAGTATAAACATCTGGCGCAGGAATATCTTTTTCCGGACCAATAAAATCGCTAATTGCTCGAATATATCCCCTTGATAATCTTTCCAATTCCCCAATAGATAATTTTCTCGGATCAACTATAACACCACCCTTTCCTCCTCCATAAGGAATTCCAACAACAGAACACTTCCATGTCATCCATGCCGAAAGTGCTTTCACTTCGTTAATATTAACCTGTGGATGAAATCTAATTCCACCCTTGAATGGTCCAAGCGCATCATTATACTGACTACGAAATCCTTTAAAAACTTTAATACAGCCAGAATCCATTTTGATTGGTATTGAAACTTCCAAAATTCTTTTCGGATTTTTCAGTATCTCAAGAACATCTGAATCAATGTTAATTAACTTTGCCGCATTTTCAAGTTGTTGTGTGGCATTTTTGAATGGATTTATTGGCATAAATTTAGGTTTAATTTTTTTATTATTTGCCGTTATCCTTATTGGACACCGACTCACCAAGCAAGTGATATCTAAGTCGAAATATTTCGCGAGAAGATTTACCTTGAAACAGTTAATTCTGCAAACGAAAGGAATTACTTAATCGTAATCTGCAATCTATTCTAAAATAAATTCAGAATGACAAAATATTATTTTGTAACAAATATTAGTAACTCTAAACCTACCAATAATATTCCATTATACCAGAAAAGAAACAAATGACACACCAATAAAAATAAAAAACATAAAGATTCCTAGTCATCCTTTTGTTTTTCCATCTTCGCCAAGATAATTAAAAATCGTCTCTCCGAATTTCCTTTAAAATTTTGTCTAACTTTTTCTAATTTATTTTCCATAATCTCGTCTCCAATTTCAATAATTTTTTTATGAAATTCTTGGCTAGTATTAGGAGGTAGGTCTCCTGTTTCAAGCTGCTCTAACATTCCTTTTTTAGTCTTTTCCCAGTCCTTGATATAGCTTGAATAAGTTTTAGCATACTGAAATGAAACATTGCAACCATAATCCAACTCAGCTATTTGTGTTTCTTCCATCTCTGCTGATTGTTTTTTAAAATTTTCCAGCAATTGTTTATCTTCCTTGGTAAGTGATTGTTTATCTGACATAGATTCAATAATAAATAAATAAATAAATCTATTCCTCTTTTAAATATCCATAAATACTTGTCGCGGCAATTGCCCCCTCAGAGGCTGCTGTTACAATTTGACGAAGTCCATTCGAACCATTTGTAATATCCCCTGCCGCATAAACTCCTTTAACGTTTGTTGAGCCACTTTGATCTATTAAAATGCAACTTTTATTATCAACAACTACACCTAATTCCCTTACTAAACTAACAGAAGGAGTTGAACCCGCTTCGATAAACAAACCCTCTATTTTCAATTTTTTATCTCCCTCATGCTCATTATCAAGTTCCACAGATTGAACCTTATTTTCTCCCAAAACATTAATTATATTAGTATTATAAATTATTTCAATTTTTGTATTTTTTTCAACTCTGTCCAAAACTATAGGCTCGCATCTAAGAGATTCACCCCTGTAAATCAAATATACTTTATTTGTATGTTCTGAAAGCATTGTTGCTGCCATCACAGCCGAATTACTACCACCAACAACTGCTACAATCTTATCCTTGAAAAATGGTCCATCACAGACAGCACAATAACTCACTCCTTTTCCCAAAAACTCCTCTTCTCCTGGAATATTAAGTTTTCGATGTTTAGTCCCAAGGGCTGTTAACACAGACTTTGCTTGATAGCTCTTATCAAGATTAGTTTTAACAATAAAGATATTTTTTTTAGAATCAGAATTAACTTCCTTTTTAATTTCTATAACGTTTTCTTGAAAAATATCAGTACCAAAACTTTTAGCATGATTATAAAAATTATTAACCAAATCAATCCCCTTGATTGATTTTTCTCCTGGCCAATTTTCAAGCAAGTGAGCCTTGGAGGTTGAGCTATCAAAAATACTTCCAATAATTATATGATTAATTTTATACCTTGATGCATAAATAGAAGCCGAAAGCCCAGCAGGCCCAGCTCCTAAAATTATCAAATCATACATAATTTTCTCTTAATACTTTTTATAAAATTACTCTTCCACTTCTTTTATAGCTCCAACGGGGCAACTGTCGATAACCATTTGACTGTCACAACCTTCGCATTTATCATTAATAACTTGAGATTTTCCGTTATCATCAAGCTCAAAAACTTCAATACATAAATTGACACACGCTCCACAACCGATACAAAGCTCTTGGTCAACCTGAATTTTATTTGACATACTTTATATATTTATCTAATTATTTTCTAGCATGAAATTCAGTTTTTCAATCAAAACTTCTTTTGACTGAAGTCCAGTTATTTCGCTTAGAATTACACCACTCTTAAATATCTTAATAGTTGGAATACTCAAAATTTCATACTCACTAGCAATATTAGGATTTTCATCTACATTAAGTTTTCCGACTTTTATTTTTCCCTCAAATTGTTTTGAGAGTTCCTCTATAACAGGCCCCATCATCTGACATGGACCGCACCACGGGGCCCAAAAATCTACCAAAACCGGAATTTTAGAATTTTTTACCTCCTCCTGAAAATTTTGATCAGTAAACTCAACATACATGATTGTGTTCCTTTCTTTAATTATTTTATTAATAAGATCGCTTATTTACACAATTTACACTAATATGATTATAATACACTAAAAATGAAAGGTAGGCAACCGAAAACACATGATTAATGGTAATTACTCTTAATCAAGAAACAATCAAATTCAAAAGTTTATAAATTTATTGTCATCAATAAAATTACAAAAAAAATAAACAAGCTTTAATATTAATAATTAAAATTAAAGCTTGTTTATTTGATTTATCTAATCACTTTTATGCAATTTGAACAATAAGAATTTTCAAACAAGAGCATTCACACCATTTCAAATCTATACAAATCACCTAGAATAGTAAACACCAAATATTCATTCCCATTTTCCAATATACAGAATTCTACTTCAAGAATTTTCTTTCGCATACTATTGGAAAGTTCTATGTATGACTTTTAACTTTTATTACGATACAACATATCTATTCTTCAAATAATTTCGTACTTAAATATCTTTCGCCAGTATCAGGCATAATCGCTACAATCGTTTTATCTTTTTCTAATTCTTTGGCTTTCTGAAGAGCAATAAACATAGCAGCTCCAGAACTCATTCCAGCTAAAATACCCTCCTTTTGAGCAAGCATTTTTGAAACAGTAAAAGCTTCCGACACTGATTCTTTTTTGATTTCAATAATTTCGTCAAAAGCGCCACTCTGAAAAAGATCTGTCTGTTTAAGCTCTTGTGAATTCCTAAGCCCTTGAATTTTCGCTCCTA
>JAGLID010000118.1 GCA_023143145.1 Minisyncoccota bacterium
GAGGCAAGCATTATTAAATTGGACTTTCCAGTGAAAAAATTTCTGGTCTCGGCGCAATCACCAACAGCAAAAATATCAGAGATATTTGTTCGCATAAATTCATCTACTAAAATTCCTCCTTTTTCCACTATTTTAATTCCCGCGTCTTCAGCCAATTCAATATTTGGTCTCGCGCCAACTGACATTATCACTAAATCGGCAGGAATTTGTTCGCCGTTATTAAGTTTCACCGCTTCCACTTTATCTTTCCCTATTATTTCCTCTACCGCGGTTTTGAGATAAAGCTTTACTCCTTTCTCTTTAATTTTCTCTTCGCCAGCAATAGCAAATTCTTCATCAAAAGGAGCGATTAAACAATGCTCTAAAATCTCCACAATACTAATGTTTTTTCCAGAAATTACGCTCAATTCTTCCGCCAATTCCACTCCGATAAAACCACCTCCAATAATAACAATATTCTTTGCCTGAAGAACTGCTTCTCTTAAATCTTCCAAATAAGACATATCTTTTTTGATTTGATACACTCCGCTTGTCTCCACCCCCTTAATCGGAATTACAGCGGGACTGGAACCGACAGCTAAAACTAACTTGTCATAATTTATCTCTTCCCCACTTCCTAGCGTTACTTTTTTATTTTCAGTATTAATGTTTGTCGCTTTTTCAATTATCAAATCAATTTTATTCACTTCGTACGCTTTATCCGGCATTGTGTCTTTTTCTACAGCATCCAATCGATTAAAAATATACGGCAATCCACAAGGAACAGCGCACTTTGAATGCTCTCTGATCAGAATAATTTTCTTATTGGGATTATTTTTTCTCGCAGTTACTGCGGTTATTAGACCCGCTGGTCCCCCACCAATAATTAATATGTCTGTTTTGTTCATGGTTTTTTTGTTAGTTTCGAATTAATCATTCAAGTGTCATCCTTAACCTGTTTTAGGATCTTTTGTATTTTAGATTTTAACTTATTATTTAACCTTATACTTTCATCCACAACACAAACACAATTATCTTTTTATTTGATATTATAATTATGTTTTCGCTTCAGTCGAAATGTTTAAAGATTTATGTAATAAATTATTGTAATGATCGATAGATCCTAAATCAAGTTCAGAATGACAATTTAGCAATTTGATACCAACTTCATAAAAACCTCCTCCAAATCAACTGCATTATTTTCATTTTTCAAAACCTCAACCCGATCATTGGCAATTACTTTCCCTTTATGAACTATCACTACCCTGTCACACAGCTTTTCTGCGTCGTGCATTTGGTGAGTTGAGAAAATAACACACCCACCAGGTTTTTGGGATTGGCGCATAAAATTCAGAACCGTTTGAGATGCCAAGACATCAAGGCCCGCAGTCGGTTCGTCGAAGATGATAATTTTAGGGTTATGAATCACGCTGCGAGCAATAGCCAGTTTCTGTTTCATACCAGTTGAATATTTTCCAGCGCGACGATCTATAAAATCTTGCATCTCCAAAAGATTTGCCAATTCATTTATTCTGTTTTCTAATGCCTCTTTAGACAATCCATAAAGCTCTCCAAAATATCGCAAATTCTCTCGGCCTGAAAATCTTTCGTAGACGCCAATGTCAGTAGTCAATACACCGATGTTTTTTCTCACTTCTTCTGAACATTTCACAATATCAAAACCGAGGACTTCTGCAGTTCCCGATGTCGGAGCGAGTACCGTCGCAATCACCCTTATAATTGTCGTCTTCCCCGCCCCATTTGGACCAAGAAGTCCGAAAATCTCACCCTCTCCAACATCAAAACTCACCCCATCAATTGCTTTGAAGTTTTTAAATTCCTTGGTTAGATTTTTGACAGAGAGGATTGGTGGCATATAATTTTATTTCACTTATATCATAAAAACCATCTTACTTTTTTTCTTCTATTCAAATTGCGTTAGACCTATTCTACCTTGTTCGTCAATCTCTTTTATTTTCACAGTAATTATATTACCAAGCTTTATAGCATCTTCAATTTTTTCCACACCTCCTGGCAATAATTCAGAAATATGAATAAAACCATTAATATAAACAAAGCCATTTATTTGTTCAACAGTAATTTTCACAATAGCGCCAAAATCCATAATCTGCACCACTTTACCCTGAAATATTTCTCCAAGTACAACTTCTCCTGTAATATTTTCTGTCAGAATTTCTTCTTGAATAGAAAAACAAGAATCCGCTAATTGATTTTTGTTTATATCTTTTTGTATTTTTTCTAATTGCTCTTTGTCTTCCGTCATTTTTTTCATTCTCCGTGTTAAACTTTTCACTTCACGCGGGAATTTTCTTGAAAATATTTTTATAATTATTCCAATTATCAATCCGATTACAAAGATTATAATTATAAGAATTATTAAAACAATTCCATTAGAAATTACACTCAAAAGAATATCAAAAAATCCCGCTTCTTCCTGTGTTTCTTCTACCGTACTTACAATGGCCCCAAAAGACAAAAATCCTCCAAATATCAGAGTTATTATTACTGCTGTTTTAGAAACAATTTTGTCCCTTTTATAATTATGTTCCTGCCAAAGAGAATCAACTTGGCTTTCTTTCTTAATAATATTTTGTGCAACTTCGCTTTCCAAACCACCAAAAAAAGATCTCAATTTATTTCCTGCTTTTTTATAAAAATCCTTTGCGTTAAGCATTCCAAAAAAAGTATTTAAGCCAAGCTGTTGATCCCCAAAATTAATTTCTGCTTGTGGCGCTTCTAAAATTTTTACGACCGGTTTTTTAGTATCTTCATCATCTAATTTAAAATTCTTCACAGAAGAAATTGCTTCTTTGGTTTTTGCCATAATATCTTCTGTATTTTTTTTCTCTTCTTTCTTAATATCAAAAATAAGAGAATTCAATTTTTTTTCATATTTTTTAATATCTTCATCCGATCCCGCTTTCAGTGAATAAAGAGGTTCTAATTCTATTGCTTTTCTAATGAAATCATTCAAAGCATCGTTTGGTTTTTCTAAATGACATAGTATTTTTCCTTGTTGAAAATAAGCTTCCCCAAGCAAAGCGTTTAACGAAATTGCTTTTTGAGTATGCTTTAATGCTCTCTCCATACTTCCCTGAACATAAGCGCTCCATCCCGCTGCAACATATGCGCGCGCTGCTTCTTTTGGATAATCGTATTCTGCATAACGACCAGCCAAAAGAAACGCTTTCTCCGCTTTTTCAGAATTTATGATATTAGAATCAAAATTTTTTTTGCTCCCAATTCGGACAATACCAAGTAAATAATGAAAACGATATTCCAATTCATATCCAGTACGACCACCATAACCTTCAATTGCGCGAGTTATATGCGTTAAAGCTTCTTTATATAATCCACGCCGAAAAGAATACATTGCGTCTCTGTATTGTTCATAAGCCCATGCTTGCTCTTGTGATTTGGCTATTTTAATAAGCTCCTCAAAAGAATCCTGCATTTTTCCAAGAGAGGCAAGCACTTCAGAAAAACCCCATTCAAATGTTGCATTAAGTTCTCCTATTTGATCTGATATTTTGTCAAAACCAAATGAAATAGTTTGAGACATTTCTTGAATATCATCTCTCGTCCCCTGAATATCATCCCTTACTCCTTGTATTATCTCAACTCCTCTGTTTGATAGTTGCTCTTCAGTTGCAATTAATTCTTGTGTTTGTTTTGATATTTCACGACGATTGTCTTCAAGAGCTTCTAACTCTAAATATTTCCCCCAAGAAATGTTCGGATCAAAAATATGACTCATGGCATTTATTTTAATTAATTTAGTATTTAAACTTTGATATTTAATATTATTTCCTCACTTCTCCGCCCAGCTTCTCAAGCTCATTTATAATTTTGTCCTGAACAATCTTCACTTCTTCGTCCGTTAGCGTTCTATCTTCGGCTTGATAAAAAACTCGAAAGGCAATACTTTTTTTATTTTCACCCAATCCTCTGCCTCGATAAATATCAAACGGTTCAACTCCTTGAATCAGATTATTATCAGCACTATTTATTGCTCTCTTGATTTCACCCCACTTTACATTTTCATCAAAAACAACTGAAAGATCAAGCTCAACTCCCGGAAATTTATTTATTTTTTGATAACTCTTAGTATTAGCGATTAAATCTACCAAATTTTCGATATAAATCTCAAAAAATACAACTCTCGTTTCCAGATTAAAATTATTCAAAGCGATTGGATGAATCTCGCCAATCTTTCCTATTAGTTTTTTCTTACACAGAATTTCCGCAGATCTACCCTTATGCCAAAAATTCTCTGGATTTTCAATCTCTTGATAAATCAATTTTTCAATGCCAATTTTTTCCAAAACAACTTCAAGCTGACCTTTTAAATCATAAAATGAAATCTTCTTTTGATTTTTATTCACCATCACTCCCGAGAGAATCTTTTTCTCATCAACACCCTCCTTATCATCTTTGAGATATATTCTCCCTAATTCAAATAATTTGAAGCTTTCTCGATGTTTGAGATTATCCCTCGTATTATTCAAAAGGTCAGACAGCAAACTTGTTCTCATATACATAAATTCCTCACTCAAAGGATTTTGCAGTTCGTGATGATTCTCAATTTTCAAAAGACTTCCATTAATTTCCCTTTCTCCTATAAACGAATAATTATACACCTCAAAAAATCCAAGACCTTCCATGGATTTTTTAATATTTGTTTCCATTAGCAATGTTTTATCTTGAATCACGGATTTCATCTGAATATTTGCAGGAGTTTCTTTAATATTTTCATATCCGTTGATTCGACCGATTTCCTCAATAATGTCATTTGTCTTTTGAACATCTTTTCGGAAAGTTGGAACCAAAACTTCAATCTCCTTATCCTTTTCGGAAACTTCAAAACCAAGCGAAATCAAAATGCTAAAAATCTTTTCTTTCTCAATTTTCATTCCTAATAAATTTTCAATCCTATCAAAATTAAATTTTATATTTCGTTTTTTAACTGGGCTTTGATAGATATCAATTATATCTCCTTGCAATTTCCCACCAGCCAAATCTTTTGCCATTTCTACTGCTTTTGAAATTGCTTCCAGAGTAAGCTCCTCGTCAATTTCCCTTTCAAATCGATAAGATGATTCTGAAGCAAGTTTCAATCTTGACGAAGTCTTTCGAACATAGATTCCTTGAAAATTAGCAGCTTCAAAAATAATGTTTTTTGTATTTTCATCAACAGCAGTTTCAAGTCCTCCCATTACGCCCGCAATAGCAATCGGATTTTTTTCATCTGCAATTACCAAATCTTCTTCCGTTAGTTCATATTCTTTTTCATCAAGAGCTATCAACTTCTCACCTTTTTGGGCATTCCTTACTAAAATTTTTCCCTGAAGTTTATCTGCATCAAAAGCATGCATAGGCTGACCAAAAGAAAACATTACAAAATTTGTAATATCAACAATATTATTTATAGGCCGCACTCCACAACTTTCCAGTCTACTTTTGAGCCAATCTGGAGATTTTTTGATTTCTACACCACCGACAGACGCTACTGAATATCTTCGACATAATTCTTCGTTTTCGATTTTTACACTTAATAACTCACTAGCTTTGGAGGTTTTAATTTCCAATTTCTCGTTTTTAGTTTTTAGTTTTTCGTTTAACAATACCGCCACTTCCCTCGCCACTCCAATATGACTCAAACAGTCATGAGCTCTGTTTGGCAAAATATCAATTTCAAAAATCACATCATCAAGATTCAAGGCTTTCTTAATTAGAGTTCCATTATCAACATTCTTAGCAAAAAATGTAATACTAATTCCTTCTTTCAGAAATCCCAACTCTTGATCCAAACAAAGCATTCCCTCTGAAAATTCGCCACGCAATTTACTTTTTTCAATCTTTTTGTCTCCTAGCAAAATAGTTGGAGCTAGTGCAACTGGAACCTTCAAACCCACTTCCATTTTTGCCATCTGACCAAAAATAATCTGTCGAGGATTTTCCTCGCCAACATCAACTTTTGCGATACTCAGCTTATCCGCATTTGGATGACCTTTTATTTCCAAAATCTCCCCCACCACGACGCCATCCAAACCTTCACCTTGATAAGTTATTCCTTCCACCTCAAAAGAATGCATCGTCAATTTCTCCGCCAGTTTCTTTGGCGTCAAATCAACATCTACATATTCCTTCAACCATTTATATGATATTTTCATTTTGCTAATTTATATATATTAAATATTTGTCATCCTGAAAAATTAATCTCAAAACTGCTCTAAAAATCTCAAATCTCCAGCGTGGAATAATCTTATATCATCGATCCCATATTTAATCATTGCTAGCCTTTCAATTCCAAATCCAAAAGCAAATCCTTCGAATTCATCTTCAGTAAATCTTACTTTCTCAAAAACATTTTGATTAACCATTCCAGCACCGCCAAGTTCAATCCAACCACATTTCTTGCAAATCCGACAACCTTCTCCTTTGCAATAAGGACAACTAGCATCAAATTCAAATCCTGGTTCCACAAATGGAAAATAACTTGGACGAAGACGAATTTTTGTTTCTTCGCCAAACAAACCCTTCATAAATTCCGAAATAATCGACTTAGCGTTGGCTACTGTCACGTCTCCGCTTTTCGCCGCTATCAAACCCTCTACTTGATGAAAATTAGATTCATGCGTCGCATCAGAATTTTCGTTTCGATATACCCTACCTAAAGAAATGATTTTGAATGGTGGTTTATTTTTTTCCATAAATCTAGCTTGTACAGAAGACGTATGAGTCCGAGGAACACAACCGTTTTTCAGCCAAAAAGTATCCTGCATATCACGAGCTGGATGATTTTTAGGCATATTCATGGCATCGAAATTATGGAATTCATCTTCCACTTCTCGATCTTCCACAACCAAAAAACCCATTGATTTAAATATCTCTTCTATGTCATAACGAACTTTTGTCAAAGGATGAAGATGTCCTTTTTCAGATTTTTCTCCTGGATAAGTAATATCAATTCTCTCTTTTTCGTCAATGTTATTCAATTCTTCATTTTTGATTTCCAATTCTTTTTTTGCCAACTCGCTATCAATAGTTTGTTTTGTCATATTACTTAACTCCCCTATTTCTTTTTTCTCCTCAGATGACAAATCTTTCAAACCACGCAGAACATTCGTCAGCTCACTTTTTCTACCAGAATATTTCACTCGCAAGGTTTCAACTTCTGTAAAAGTTTTTGCCTTCTTAATTTCTTCAATAGCCTTATTTTTTATATCGTTAATTTTATTTTTCATTTTATTATAATTATTTGATTTGTTCTATTTAATAATTCGATATTATTACAAACTATAGTCATCATCCTGAACTTGATTTAAAATCTTTGTTTCTTATGAATAAATTATTTTTTATTTCAATAAACCTTTATTAGTGGTCTGTATTTAACGTTTATATGTTTTTTAGTAATTTTAATCGTAACACACAGAAGATTCTGAACTAAATTCAGAATGATAACCAAAAAATCTACAACATAGCAAGCTAGACTAGAACTCACAAGGCACATCCACAAACTCCACTCCAACATTAAACTTCTTTTCCACTAATTTTCCCAAATTCATAATTCCAATTTTTTCGGTATTATAATGTCCGGCATTAATTACATTAATTCCACTTTCTTCGACCTCTCTGACGACATTTTCTCGAATATCCCCTGTCACAAAAACATCCGCTCCTATTTCAATCGCTTGGATATAATCAGGAGAAGCTCCTCCAGAAATCACTGCCACTTTTTTGATTTTCTTTTTTCCATATGGTAAGAAAAAACTTTTTGCGCCCAGCTTCTTTTCAACTAAACTAACAAACTTACTAAAATCCATCTCCTCATCCAACTCTCCGACAAAACCAATATCAAACGACTTGCATTTTTTTGCTCCGAATAATTTTGCCAAACTGATATTATTTCCAATCAGAGGATGAGCATCAAGAGGAAGATGATAACCAGCTAAATTAATATCATTTTCTAGAATCATTTTTATTCGATTTTTCACAAAACCATTCAATTGCAAGGGCGATGAAATTACATTCGCAAAAAATCCATGATGCACAATCAACATCTCTGCTTTTTTCTTTATCGCTTCACTTATCAATCTTTCACTCAAGCTAACGCCAGTCACAATTTTTGAAACATTTTCGTTCCCTTCAATTTGAAGGCCGTTCACACAACCATCCTCAAAATCTTGTACTCTCAAATATTCATTTAGATGTTCAATTATTTTGTTTCTTTTTACTGACATATTGTTAATATATATAAAAAATTAAATTTTATCTCACTAATCTTTATTAATAAAATAAAACTCAAGTAAGGCTACTCCACTAATAAACAATGCCACACTCCACCAAAAAAGCAATTGCTGACTTTGTAAAAACAATATACCAGAAAGAATAAAAGCAAAAAACACACCTTGTCGAAAAGAAATACTAATTTGCGTAAATTCTGTTTTATTATTTGATTTTTTTCTTCTTATATAAAAACCACAAATTGTAAAAAAACTAACCAAAAAAAAGAAAAGAACTATAAAAAATAAGAATATTCCCATAAACCCTGCTGATTCAGGACTAAAACTATTGATTATATATACCATAAAAATAAAACACACAAAAGTACTGCCAATCATACTCCAAATATAAGTTCTCAGAGTCATAAATTAATATAAACAATTATATACCAATAATAGCTCATTATAGTGTTTATTGCAACTTATAATTTATTAATGACGCATTATAAATAATATTTCTAAAAGAAACGATAAGAAAGATTATATATTTTTGGTCTAATATCAGATTTCTCACTATTTCTAGCTTGAATGTATAGATTTTTAATCCACCTGATAGGCTTTGCTCTTGCCTTATTCATTTTTTTCCTTTATACTTACAATTGTTACTTATCGCGGGGTAGAGCAGCGGCAGCTCGCGAGGCCCATAACCTCGAGGACGCAGGTTCGAATCCTGCCCCCGCAACAATCAGGTTAATAACACCTAACTTATAGCAAACAACAGAAACGTTAATTGTTATAAGTTATTTGTTATAAGTTATTTGTTTTAAGCTTTAGACTAATTTGCCAGGGTAGCTCAGTTGGTTAGAGCGCGGGACTCATAAGCCCGAGGTCGTGGGTTCGAATCCCACTCCTGGTACTAATCAGATAGAGTAAATTTTTAATTAAAATTTACATGACCAAAAAAAAGTTTGATTATAATAAAATTACAGATTTTGTATTTGAAATTGGAAGCCTTAGGAATATGAAGAGAATGCATTCCCAGATTCTTCCTCAATCCAATGACACAATATCATCTCATTCTTTTGAAACAACAATTTTGGGAATGATTTTGGCAAAAATGGAAAACACAGACGAAAACAAAGTCATCAAAATGTGCCTATTCCATGACATTGAGGAAGCAAGAACTGGCGATGCAAATTTTATACATTCTCATTATGTGAAAAAAAATAAGAAGAAAGCTACCAAAGATCAGTTAGTTGACACTCCCCTGCAAAATGAAATTACGGAAATTCTCAATGAGCTCATTAAGGGAGAATCAATTGAAGCAATAATTACCAAAGATGCAGATTTATTAAGTCAATTAATATCTCAGTGTAACTATCTCAAAGATTCAACAGAAGTTGGAAGATGGAGCAGACACACTATTTCAAATCTGAAAACAAAATCTGCCAAAAAGCTTGCAAAAACAATCACGGAAAGAAGTCCTTTCGAATGGATTTATAACTTTCCAGATGCTACTAAATAGCTATATAAACTATTATTACATCTTAAGATTATAGACAAGTATTTACAGAGTCAAAAATGTATGTTATAAATTATATGTTATAATTTTTTGAAAATATAATTAACTTGGGGGCGTAGCTCAGTTGGTTAGAGCGACTGCCTGTCACGCAGTAGGCCACCGGTTCGAGTCCGGCCGTCCCCGCAAAGTTCGAAATAATCGCTTTAGTTAGCGGTTATTTTTAAAACCAAATGTAGGAGTATTGACATCTA
>JAGLID010000119.1 GCA_023143145.1 Minisyncoccota bacterium
GGTTCAATTTGTTGGTTTAAATATGGGAATTCTGATTCAAGAAAATTTACTAGTGGTAGTAAACGATTAATTAAAGTGGTTGGACTAAATTTAATTGAAGCATTGCATTGTCCACATTATGATACAGAAGTACATCGTCAAGATGATTTTAAAAGAATGATGAAAACAACTTCAAAAATTGTTGCGATAGCTATTGAAAATTGTTGCGCTATTGAAATAATTGATGATAAATTTAGGATTTTAAAAAGCAAGCCAAATGCTAAGGCATATAAAATTTATTGGAAAAACGGTGAATATCATAAAGAGGAGATTGAATATGAAAAAAAATTTAATAACTTAGATATTTTGCTAAAGAAATAAAAAAATAACATTTAAGTATCCACATTTAGTAATCAATATTTATGAATCAATGTTGCCAAAATCATGAAAAAGAAATAATTATATAAAATATTAAAATTTACACATGAGCCAAATATACAACATTTACTGCGACGAAAGTTGCCATTTAGAAAACGACAAGCAGAAAGCAATGGTGCTTGGTGGGATTTGGTGTGCAAAAGATGAGGCCAGGAAGATTGCAGTTAGAATTAGGGAAATAAAGGAAAAGAATGGGATTGGAAAATATCGAGAAATAAAATGGACAAAAGTTTCAGGGTCAAAACTGGATTTTTATCTTAGTTTGATTGATTATTTTTTTGATGACGATGATTTGAATTTTAGATGTTTGGTTGTACCCGACAAAGAAAAGCTAGATCATGAAAGTTTTAGTCAGAGCCATGATCAGTGGTATTACAAAATTTATTTTGACATGCTCAAAATCATATTTGAGCCAAAGAATAAGTATGGAATTTATCTTGATATAAAAGACACAAGAGGTGGTGACAAAGTTAAAAAACTGCATGAAATATTATGCAATAACATGTATGATTTTGATAGAAAAATAATAGAGCAAATTCAGATAATTAGATCACATGAAGTTGAGATAATGCAATTAACTGATTTATTAATCGGAGCTGTTTCATATATTACCAGAGGTCTTGAAACAAGCGAAGCTAAAAAGAAGATTATCAAGAGAATTAAAGAAAGAACAGGATTCGCTTTAACCAAATCAACTCTTTATCGTGAAAACAAATTCAATATCTTCATCTGGAAAGCATCCCAAAAAATATGTTAAAAATGCCGGAGCTAATAAAGCTCAATGACTACAATGGAAATTGGGAGGCTTATCTCAACGCTATTTATGATTATTTTAAGCATGACTTTATTGATAGAAAATTATTTTTTAGAGGAATTAAGCTTGGACTCAAAAAACATCCAAAGTTTCAAAATAAAGAAGCGACTTTTTGGCACCTGATTACCGAGGGAGAAATTGAAGAAAAAAGAAATCCTGAAATGAAGAGGTGTGAGAAAATTAAGTGGCCTAGATGTCTCATTGAAAATTGTGAGAACGATGAAATTAAAGTTTGGGAAAATGAGAGAAAAAAGAAATATAACATTTGCATATGTTATGGAAATTGGGAGTATTTAGTCGTTTTGCGAAAAGGAAATGGTTATATTATTCCATGGACAGCATATCCAGTATTTCAAAGTCACAGGAAAAGAAAAATAAAAAGGGAATACGAGAAATTTCTTAAAAAGCAAACACCGCCACAATTGTGACGGCATCGTTACTCTTTCTACAACATGGCAGATGAGCTAATGTTATTATAGCATATTTTTAGCAAAATGTTATGCACATGTCAAATAAATTTTATATATTTCCCTAATTTTAGATTAAATAAAATAAAAGAGCATAATAAATAATATATTTATTTGACAATGCAAAGTATTTTTATTAAGTTAAAATAATACGGTTAAATTTTTATAAATATTAAAATATATGGTATACAACAACATCCTACAAACCATCGGCAACACACCCTTGGTTAGAATCAATAAATTAAGCAATAAAAAAAACGTAAATATTTTTGCTAAAATTGAAGGCAGAAATCC
>JAGLID010000012.1 GCA_023143145.1 Minisyncoccota bacterium
CCTTTAAAATCACTTTAATAATATACTATTAATTTTGATATTCGTCAACATCTAAATAAAAATTTTAATAAATAATTGTTAGATGTACATTCATTTAGTAATCAAGCAGTTTTTTTGCCTCTTTATGTTTCTTGATTTTTTCTAAGGCCTTGGCTTCAATTTGACGTATTCGTTCTCTAGTTACGCCAAACTCTTGTCCGATTTCTTCAAGGGTATGTGTTACACCATCTTCAAGCCCAAAACGTAATTTCAAAATCTTTTGTTCTCTTGGAGAAAGTTCAATTATAATTTCCTTTACGTATTCTTTTAAAAGTTGTCTTCCGGCGGATTGAGAAGGAAGTACCGCATCCGTATCTTCAATAAAATCACGCAATGTGCTTTCATCATCATCTTCGCCGACAGAAGTTTCAAGTGAAACTGTGTCTTGAGAAATTTTCATAATGTGTCTAACTTTTTCAATTTCTATTTCCATTTCAGATGCAATCTCTTCGGGCATAGGTTCGCGACCTAAATCTTGGACAAGGCGTCTCGTTATTTGTGAAAACTTATTTATGGTTTCAACCATATGAACCGGAATTCGGATTGTTCGAGATTGATCTGCGATAGCCCTGGTGATTGCCTGTCTAATCCACCAAGTTGCATATGTCGAAAACTTATATCCTTTTCGATAATCAAATTTTTCAACAGCTCGAAAAAGTCCAATATTTCCTTCTTGAATTAAATCCAATAATGTTAAATTTGCACTCCTGCCAACGTATTTTTTTGCAATACTAACAACTAAACGAAGATTTGCTTCTGCTAAATTTTGTTGTGCCGCTATATCTCCCTTTTCTTTTCTTTTTGACAATGAAACTTCCTCTTCACCCGTTAAAAGAGGGACTCTTCCAATTTCTCGAAGATACATTTGAACAGAATCGCTAGAGATATTATCAAGTGATAAACTCTTCATCTCTTTTTCAATTTCCTTTTTGCTTTTTTTGCTTTCGTCTTCCCCTGCCTCGGAAATTTCAATAATATCGACAGTATTTTCGATTCTTATATTTTTTTGTTCAAGTTTATCGTAGAGCGATTCGAGACGCTCTATATCATTTTCGATATCAGGAATAATATGAATAATCTCTTCTTCGGTTACAAATCCTCTTGATTTTCCTCTTTCAAGTAAATCAAGAATTTGACTATTTATATTAATTTTTTTTTCTTCAGTAGATTTTGGAGTTTCTTTTGGTTGCTTTTTCTTGAGTGGTTTAACTTTTTTAGCTGGTAAAGTTTTTTTCACTATTTTCTTTTTTTTCACTTTTGAACTTTTCTTTTTTTTCACAACTTTCGTTTTCTTTTTTACCGAAATAGATTTTTTTTTCACGGGACTAGTTTTCTTTTTTACAGCAATCTTTTTTTTACTTTTGATATTTTTCTTCTGAACAATTTTTTTACTTATTTTTTTCGTTTTCATGTTTATAATTATTTAAATATTTTAAAGTTTAGTATTTCAATATATCTCTATAAGCAAGTGACGTTATGTAATATCGCTTGCAAAAACGATTAATATATCTATTGCAAATACGAATTAATAAAGGTTATTATTTAATATCTAAGTTGTTTAATTCTTTATAAAGTTTATCAAATTTTTCAATATCTTCTTGCAAGGCTCCACCTTTCATTTTTATTTCAAGTTCTTTGACATCCTTCTTTAGTAATATTTGTTTTAAATTTATAACGCATGTTTTTGCTTCTTTGTATGCGTCGCTAATTTCATCGATTCTTTCCTCTACTGAAAGAGCGGCGACATTCCAGACATGAGACAATGACCCACCTTGATCTTTGGTATTTCCTTGAGTCGAAATTTTATCTCTAAGTTCGAGGAGAATTTCGTCATCTAGTTTCTCTTCTTTTAAATATGAACTTTTAACCAAATTGTATACAGTATTTATTTTTGCATTCAATAAGTATTTTTCTAAATCCAAAAATAAATCTTGAAAAAATTGAGGATATAAAATAATGAAACCTAGTATTCTTTGTTGAAGCTGGTTCTCTCTTGTAGTCGCTTTGGTTTCTTCAACATTATTTGTATCGTCCCTGTTAATAAATCCAGACTTTTCTCTTTTTATTTTGTTTTCATATTCAAAAATGATTTTTTCATCAAGTCCTAACTTATCAGAAAGCTGATTACGATAATAACCCCTATCAATATCATTCGAAATATTGCTAATGATTCGGAGTAATTCTTCTGCGATTTTTTTCTTATCATCAATATTGTCACTATTATATTTTGAAAACACACTTTCAAAATAAAACTCCATAATCAGTTTTGGATTTTGTACAGCTTTTTCCCATAATTTTGGGTTATTTTTGACACAATCAGCTGGATCTTTGCCCTCAGGAATAGTAATCACATTGACGCTTATATCTTCTGCCAAAGCCATTTCGATTCCCTTGTTAGCAGCTTTTATTCCAGCAGAATCCATATCGAAGGAAAATGCAATATTTTTTGTATATCTTTTTATAATACGAATTTGGTCTGTGGTAAGTGCAGTTCCTGAAGTTGCCACAACATTTTCAACTTTTGCTTGAAACGAAGCAATCACATCCATATTTCCTTCAACCATAATGCATAAATCTTTTTGTCTAATTTCATTCTTTGCCTTATCAAGTCCATATAGAACTCTACCTTTGTTATAAATCAATGTCTCTGGAGTGTTAATATATTTTGCTTGAGATTCATCTTCTCCAGGCATTACGCGTGAGCTAAAACCAATTGTTTGTCCTCCTATATTATTTATTGGAAACATTATTCTATTCCGAAATCTGTCATAATATCCACCACGATCTTTCTTGACTGTCATTCCTGTTGCCGCAATATCAATTTCATCATACCCTTTTTTCTTTAAAAAATTACTAAGTAGGTCCCATGAATCTGGAGCATAGCCAAGTTGAAATTTTTCAATAATATCTTCTGTGAGCCCTCTATTTTGCAGATATTCCGAAGCAACTTTTCCGTTTTTGATTTTTAGACATTCTTGAAAGAACTTTCTGGAAATTTCAACAATTTCAAAGATATTTTTCTTTTTACTGTCGTTAGCAGGACTGTGACTTTTAATTTGCACACCAGCTCTTTCTGCTAATAATTTTAAGGCATCATAAAATTCAAGACCTTCAATTTTCATGATAAAAGTGAATATATCTCCTCCTTCATTACAGCCGAAACAATGCCAGGACTGTCTTTCTGGACTAATCATAAAGGATGGAGTTTTCTCGTTATGAAAAGGACATTTTGCTTTGAAATTCCTCCCCGCTTTTTGCATTTGCATATAACCAGAGAGAACTTCTTCTACGCTTAATTTTGTCTTTATTTCCTCTGTCTGTGAATCCAACATAAAATTAGCGATAAACAATTATCTTATCATAAGATTAACATTTTTAAAGGTTGTGGTCAAATTCAAAATTTAACATTTATTTTTCTTTTGCGTCTTTGGAAATTGTAATTCCTTTAAACTCCGTGTAATAAATTTTCTTTGACGGCACATTTTCACGGACCAAAGTATTTGGACCAATCTGAACATCTGCTCCAACTAATATTCCAGGCATCAAATTTACCGCTACACCAAGATGCGTGCTATTTCCAATAATTGCGCCAAGCGCTGTCAGTTTTGTTTCTACGCGCTCGCCTTTTACAACTGGATTAATTTCTTTGCGGTTCATTCTAACATTGGCCGTGATTGCGCCAGAACCGATTCGCGCGTCTTCGCCAATAATAGAATCTCCAAAGAAACCCGCATGAGTGTGGCTGCGAGATTGAAAAATACTCCGCGTGATTTCTGCGTTAGCGCCAATCAAAACTCCATCTTCCAAATTTGTATATTTTCTAATGAGAGTATTATTTCCGATTGTACAGCCCTTGCCGATATAGCAAGGTCCTTTGATTACCGCATTTTCAAAAATGATTGTGTTTTCTTCAATAATAACTGACCCTTCTATAATCGCACACTTAGCTATTTTAACACTCTTGTGAATTTTTTGTTCTTTGATAAAACTTTCCATTATCATTCTGCTAACTTCAAACAAGTCCCATGGATATTTCAAGGTTGGAGTCGTCTTTTCAGTAATTACCACTTTGACATTTTGTTCTTTCATATATAATCCCAGTGCATCCTCATAAGCATAATCATGCTCTTTAATTCTTTTATAATAACCAAAAAAATCTTTGGGCAACAAATAGATTCCGACAACTTTTATATCAGAAGGCTGTTTTCCCATCACTGGCTTCTCAACCATCGAAAGAGCTTTATCGTTTCTCATATTTAAAATTCCATATTGCCAAGGTTTGTCAGTTTTAGTTCCTAAAAGAATCAAATCTGCTTTAGTATTTTTCTGTTTTTCAATCATTAAATTTAAAAACTGATCTGCATTGAAAGCGTATGGATTTAAAACAAAAAAATGATTATCTTCAATCAAGGATTCAGCTTTCATTATGGCATTACCCATCCCTTTTGCTTTCTCTTGTATTACATAAGAAAGCTTAACTCCAAGAAGAGAGCCGTCTCCCAAATATTTTTCAAGATTAGAATTTGGCGATTGGACAATGATAATATTTTTTATCCCTGCGTGTTTAACTGCTTCTATTGTCCATTCAATTAAAGACTTTCCCATTATTTTTATAAGGGATTTATGTTTTTTTTCTGATAAA
The DNA here is from genome assembly GCA_023143145.1 of Minisyncoccota bacterium. GTDB lineage: Bacteria > Patescibacteriota > Minisyncoccia > JAHIHE01 > JAGLIN01 > JAGLLA01. The sequence goes on from JAGLID010000012.1 coordinate 4,682, forward strand.
GGCCAAAAGCGCGATGATTCGCCAGCGGCGAGAATTATTGCTTGCATAGTTTTATAATTTAGTATAAAATTTCTTAGCTTTATTATTCAAAAAATATTAAAAAATAGTAATTACAATAAAAAACGAGCGGGAAATAAATCTAGCTTTTTCGAAAACAAAACTATTTCTCACTTTAATTCTATAACAGCCATTTTTTTATTTCGGTGTCATCTATAATGTCGCCCATAGAAAACTCTTTTTTGATCAGTCCAAGTTTTTTATAAATTTCACTTATCTTCACTGTAAGTAGACGATCATCATTTCGTGGTGTTTCGTCTTGCAGCTCTCTTATTAATACTTCATCTTCCTCAATTTTTATTATTTGGTACTTCTTACCGAATAATGCAGGAAGATCTTTCTTTTCTATTTCTGGAATTTTCATTTGCTTATTTCCGTTATGTCACAAAGAACATAACAAAACATTATAACAAACCCAAAAATTATGTCAATCTTTCATTCCGCTCCATATCAAATATAATTGCTTTGATCATTGTATTTGTAGAAATGATAAATTATACTTTGCACATTTTTGAAGTTGAACTCCAAAAATGCTTTTATTCAAATTCCTAACAATAACGATTAATTCAAAGCCTCCAAAAGCATCTTGTGTATTTTTGTGTTTCTTGCCGTGATTGCTGCCTGTTTGATGTTTCTATATTCAAACGGATTGCCGTCTTTTTTTGTCAAAATTGCGCCTGCTTTCTCGGCAATGGCAGATCCGCAATAATCCCAAAGATGTATTTGCACCGCGTCAACTATCGCGTCAAATTGACCAGTAGTAATCATTGCTTGTTCTAGCGGTCCGGAATTATTAAAAACTAAAATCTTTTCCTGTGCTAAATCCGCCATTTTAGGCAAATCTTTTTTTATCCTGAGTGCTTTTGGAGCGTAACTCGCG
>JAGLID010000120.1 GCA_023143145.1 Minisyncoccota bacterium
GTGCATTTATTATAAAGGTCTGCTATGCGCCGTTCAAAATCTATACCACTCTCAACACTTCCAAGTACGTTATCAGAAGCACCAAATACACCATCAAAAAGTTTAAATTTTTCTGTCAATAATTCTAAAACACGTTGATCCACCTGATTCCGTTCATTCAGAAAATTAATCACAACAACATCAAATTTCTGACCATAACGATGACAACGTCCAATTCGTTGTTCTATGCGCTGAGGATTCCATGGCAGATCATAGTTTATAACAAGGGCACAGAATTGCAGGTTTACACCTTCTGCTGCGGCTTCTGTTGCAATTAGTATTTCTGCCTCATCTCTAAAATAATCAATAAGAGCTGTGCGTCTATCAACTTGAGATGAACCAGTTACACGATCTGATCCGGTATTCTTTTTTAGCCACGACTGATATATTTTTGTGGCTTCTCGACTATTATTTGAGCCGCTAAAAGTTACGATTTTATCTTTATAACCGTTTTGTGATAAATATTTTGCAAGATAGTCCTGTGTTCTTCTAGATTCTGTAAAAATAATAGCTTTCTTGGGAGCTACCTGTCCTGTTTCCCTACTTTTTATTTTTGCCATATGTTCAAATCCCGTATCAAGTGCCTGCATAAGGGATTTTACTTTCGTATCATTTTTTATTGAATATGCTCGGGCAACAAAGCCTTCTAGTATTTTTATTTCTTCATTAATTTTTTCAATTTTTCGTTCTATCGGCTTGGGATCGGTTTCAGTTTCAGAATTAATATCCTCTAAAACAGCTTCTAGACAATCTGTTTCAAGATCATCTTCTTCAACAAGGGATTCTAAAAAATCCTCATCATCAAAGTTTTCTTTAATATTATCTCGAAGCTTTATAAGACGTAATTTAATCGTTTCAAGCGTATTAACAATTGCATACGAAGACGATGCAAGAAGTTTCCGTGCTATTAGCGTTATTAAATGTCTTTGCCTATTAGGGAGTGAAAAAGTATCTTCTCTAGATAAAAAATCTGAAATATCTTCATAAAGTGAGTGTTCTAAATCCGTTGGTTTGAACGGTACTGTGATAGTTTTTCTTTTCGTATATTTGATATATTCAAGAACATGTTTGCGTAGTGTCCTATTTACAAAACTATCAAGTCTTTCTTTAAGCTCTGATAATAACGCATCACTTCCCATGAATTGTTTCCGAAATGATTTGTCATCGCCAAAAATATGATCATCAACAAGCGTGGATAATCCGTATATCTCCATAAGAGAGTTTTGTAGAGGTGTTGCTGTCAATAAAAGTTTATAACGATCATCAAATATTCTTTTGATGGCTTGCCCCATTTTATTGCTGGTTTTATATGCATTCCTTAGTTTGTGAGCTTCATCAATAACGACAAGATCCCACGGAATTGCTAAAAATTGTTCTTCTAATTTGATAGGAAAGTGAAAGGAAACAATTTTAATACAATCTTGACATAAAGGCGCATATATACCCCTTTTTTGCATTTTCCGATATGTAACAGCATCTAAAACTTGGGTAGGAAGATTAAATTTTTCTTTTAGCTCTGTTGCCCATTGTTTGCGTAGTGACGCTGGGCAAATTATCAATAAATTTCGTTTTTTCTCTGCCCAATATTGACATAGAACCAAAGCTGCCTCAATTGTTTTCCCTAAACCAACTTCGTCAGCAAGTATAACACCTTTTGAGAGGGGACTTTGCATTGCAAACAAAGCAGCTTCTATCTGATGAGGGTTTAAATCAACAGAAGCATCAAACAGAGAGCGAGAAATACTATCAACTGAAGACAGTTTGTGCTGGCTTGTCAATTCATTAGCATAGTATTTTACATGGTAATTCGTAATCATACTTTTTTAACTGTTTTGCTATTAACTATTCTTCATTTTCAATATTTTCTAATAGACGGTACTTCAAGCCCTTCGATTTCTTGAAGAGCTTGTCCAGCTATTCCTTGTAAGTCTCCATACATACCAACAGTAGACTCAATAACGCCTTGAATTTGTGATTCGCGTTTTGCCCATAGTCTCGTCATCGATTTTTTCTCACGATCAAGGTCGGCCTGCATATCAGAGAATTTTTCAACAATGGCTTCTACGCGGTGACGAAAGCGTGACCCTGTAAGATAGTCATAAACTAGCTCCATCTTTGTTTGTTGACCTTCTTGAGATTGTTTCGAGTTGGTAACTTCAATCAAAGTTTGGCGAAGGGCAATTACGAGAGGCATCGCATATTTAGGTGCTGAAACCCACACACCATCTATTTGCCCAAAAGTGTCTATGGTTTTAGGTAGCGCTTGAGAAATTAAAACAGAAATTTCTGCTTTTGCTGATCTTTGATCTTCTCTTAATTTTGGAAGCCAGCCATCAGTCCAATTCTTTGTACGTTTGGACTCCCAGAGAATTGTTCCACACAATAGCCCTGCAGGAGATACAACACGTTGTAAAACATCAGCACCAAATTCTCCCTTTGCAACAGGTTCAATGACATCAAATGGAAATTTGGAACGAAGGGTATCTTCTAATTCCAGCTCCATAACTTCGCCTTGTAATTGCTGCGATCCTTGCTCTGCCTTACGTCTCAATTCTTCAATTTGACGCTGCATGGAAGAAATTTGCTCTTCCTTCTCAGAAACTTTTAATTTTAAGTTATCTTCAGCCTCTCTTTTTGCTTTTTCTCTTACATCAGTGAGAGCAGTTTGCACACGTTTTTCAATTGTTAAATCTAATTCCCGTTTTGCATCATCTAATTCCCGTTGTTTTTTCAAAAGATCGGCTTGTGATTTTTGTGCTTCTGCTAACTTTTCATTTCGTTGTTGCAGTACATTTTGAAGTTCAGCCACTTCTTTAGTTTTTGTATCTAAATCCGAAGCAATAGCAGCTTTAGCCTTTTTTGTTTCTTCTTCTACAATGGAGGCACGTTCCACTTTCAATTTTTCAGACACTTTTTCGTCAATCGCTTTTTGTGCATCTTCTATATTTTTTTGTTGGGTACGTAACTCTGCTTCTCTCTTCGAGAAAATAGATTCTTTTTCTGCAATTTTTGCTTCATATTCCTTGCGTGTGGCTTGAACAATAGGAGCAGCCAATGACTCTGTGAGTTTAATTTCAGTTGAGCAATTTGGGCAGGTAATTGTTGGTTCAATCATTACACCTCCTCCAGTAGATTCAGTCCATTAATTGTTTCGTCAGTTTCAGAGATTTTCATCATCATATTGTAGTGACCAATTTGTTTGGATTCCTCGAAAATCCCTTTAAATACCTTTAAATATTTTTCTACTGTTTCAGTATTACAGGCTATGTATAAATCTTCGTCAGAGAAGTGTGAGCCATCATGAACCCACGATAATAAAACTCCGCAAATCATCTTTTCCTTTCCCTCGAATCCATCTGCTATTTTATCAAGGTTAACACCACCTAGAATTTTAAAATAATATTCTAAAATTCGACGCAACGTGTTTCGGATAGTTGATGTAGAGCGATTGGGATTTTGAACTTCCTGCCAAAGTAATTCATATGAATTTTTAATAGGATTTGTTTTGTGTGCTTCAACAATAGAACAATCATTATTGTTCTTTTTTATGATCCAGAAAGCGTGACTTCCCTTGGTTTTAAAACATATTTCTTTATGAAAATAAATATTATGAGTTAATATAAACACTTGTTTTATGTCACCTGATCCAGAATGAATTTCTTCAAAAATGCCTTTGATTAAATGACTTACAATGAACAAAATATCACTGTCTAGGCTAGAAACAGGGTCATCAAACACAACCACGCGATTTTCTGTAATTCCGCTTTCTGTGTTGCTGCCTTTCATTAAATGGTAAAAATACAAAAATGTGACGAAGCTTTTTTCGCCTTCGCTCAATGTTTCTTCCACATACTCTCCGTTTGGGCGCACTATTTTGTAAAACCCTTTTTGCCCTGATGGCTTGAGAGAAAACCCAACAAATCCAAATGATTTTAAAAGTAAATTTATTGCATCTATAGTTGGCTGAATACTAGTTATTTTCTTCTCAAGCTCTTTTATTTCGCCTGACTTTTCTTTTTCTTTTTTTTCTAAATTTATAATATCGGTTTGTAAAGTTACAATCGCTGTATTAATACCTAACTTTTCTGTGACATAAGTTTCATAGGTCAGCTTTATTTCCTCAACAATAAAACGCCATATTTGAAAAGTTAAAGTTCTCTTCTCTTTGGATAGATTATCTATCGTATCATTATGCTCTTTGACCTTTGTGTTCGCATCTGTAATTTCTACAGCGATTTCATTCATAACATCTTGCAGGGTTTCAAGCGTTACGATGGTACTGGCTTCTTTTTTCTTACGGGCAATATGTTGTTTGTTCGCTCTTATTAGTGCTTCAAAAACATCTTTGTGCGCTTGAAACTTTTCACAGTCTAGATATTTTGGTGCGGCATTTAGTATTCCCTCAATGCGCTGCGTTATAGAATCTGAAAACTCATCGTAATTTGTTGTAAGCGTTTCAATAATGGTAATGTCGTTTAAATAAGTCTCATTAAAATATTTTTCCAAGCTGTTTGCAAATGCGGTATCTGTCTTTTGTTGGCAAAAAGGGCAATATTCGTCATTTTGGTTATAATAAGCACGACCTTGCTTAACCCAGTCGCTGTTTCCAAGATTCTTAATCATGGTGGCAATATCGACATCATCTTTGCCGATAACTTTTTTGGACAGAATTTCTGCACTTTCAAGACCTATTAAGTTATTGTACAGAATGGGAGGAATAAGATCTTCTTTAACCAAGTCATCTGCAAAAACTGTTTTTGCTTTCTCCTTCAGATACTCAAGGGGGAAAATGGTGGCGTTATTGTTTTCGGTTTCTTTAAGAAGACGTGTTTTGAATTTTTCTTTTGGCTTTTTACAACCTATAAAAGCATCTTCAAAAACAGCTTCATATTTTTTCTTATACGTCCAACATTGTTCCGTGAATTTATCTTCCAGAGTTTTTAATTCCTCGTTTTTTCCACTGTTTCCATCTTCACCTTGAAGAGTTTTTCTTTTATTGTTGATCTTTTTAATGATGTCATCATGATCTTTTTTTGTTGTAGCAATATTTTCAACAACACTGGCATCATGCTCGCCGAGAGTGAAAATTCCTGCCAAATCTTTATCTGGGCTAAAGTTTCGTGTGATGAAGTCACGATTATAGACAAGTGTTCTTATCGGTGCTCCAGTTTTCCATGATAGGCTACAATCAGGATATTCCTCTTGATTGCTAATAATTCTTGAGATAGTAGTTTTTCCAGAACCGTTAGACCCATAGAAAAAGTTTATCTTTTTTAGGTTATTAATAGACTCACCTTCATCGTTAAAACTGGCCTCATTTTTTATAGTAATCTTTTCAATCATGCTCGTTTTTCCTGCTTCACAATCCATTTATCAATCTC
>JAGLID010000121.1 GCA_023143145.1 Minisyncoccota bacterium
TCCGTCAGCCCATACCAATCATAAACCAGCCTGTCAATCTGTGCATCAACAATCTTTATCTGCCATTCATAAGGCTCTTTATCACGTTCTTGAGGCTACCTTTGGAGGTTTTGTTATATCAAAAGAATAGACATGAAAACGCATTTCTTTTTTATGATGGATATCAAACAATTTAAAAACTATATCAGAGAACCCCATCTCTTTAACAACCAATTTACCCTCTATATTTTCCAATTTACCTTCAATAATAAATTCATCGGATAACGATAATGACACCCTTTCAATACTTTTAAAGTCGTATATGTTTCCTTCGGTCATAACAAATTTTTTATCGTCTTTTATACAAAATATAAAATCAATTTTTCCAACATCTTCTCCACTTTTCTTTTTAAGCATGCCCTCTCCCTTGATTTTTTTGTTTATTTCAATCCCTAAATTTTTTGTCTTCTCCAGTTCATCCTTTCTTTTCTTGTCCATCTCCTTTTTGTTGTACTCTAAAAATTTCTCCAACGTCACGCATTCAGCAATCTGACCAGCCACACTTAAAAGTGCCATTTCAATTATTTTACCAAGTTCCTTAGCTTTATCCTCTAAGTTAAATATGTCGGTAGAACCTTCGTGTACTATTTTACTTCTATAATCATACATTTTTTTAATTTTATCTTTGTATTTTTCACGATAAGCATCTAAAATCCATATCACTTCGATCGCACGGTCAGAAATGATTTCTTGTTTCCTGCCCCCCCTATCTTCCCCTGTGGTCAACAAGCTTTCTAATGCTATGATATAGTTCAAAAACTTATCAGGTGGATACACAGACACATTTCCTTTTCTGTACCAATGTAGAGCAATTGTGACGTTTTTTTCTAGTTCTGTGAATTTATTATATGGTTTGTTAAATATGAGATTGAAATTTTTTAAAAAGTCTTTTGCATCTTTACCGAGTTTTACTTTCTTCATGTGTCTTGGGTCGTTGTTCCATGAATAAAACATCCCGATTTCTCGATTTAACATAATAAACTCACAAATCTCTTCAAATTCAGGTTCTTTGATCGTCACATCGCTTTTCCACAAAGATAGGACATCTATTGCCCTTGAAATCTCTAAAAATCCACTTTCTTTAGCTCCATTTTCTCCATAGGCATCAACTTCTGCCTCGACAATAATTTTATCTTTTAAAAAGTTAATTATCCTCCCTTTGGCTTTGTTTTTATCTTCTTCTGTTTTATAGAAAGGCGCGTTGTGAGCATCAATTAATTTACTGTAATCATAGGTATTTTTGTCGTAAAACGCAACTTTACCAATTTTATGTACATTTTTATCCTTAAGTTCAACGCCATTTATAGAAACTATGACAGTCCATTTACTTGTTGATCTGTGAATCATATCAGCCAATTTTTGTAACTGTGAATCAAAGCTTGGAATTTGTGATTTTGAGTTTAAAGCTAAATCCTTTTTCATAAAACCCTTTTTTAAAAGCTCTACTAAAATCTCTTTTAGCCTGCCGTTTTTAATCACCTCAGAACATTTCTTTAATTTTAGTTCACTAGAAAGTTCACCATGCAAATCTTCCAAATATTTTTCCGAAAAGCCTGTGGAAGTTACTTCAGCATAAATATCATCCAATATCTTTTTCAAAGGGGATACGTCAAAATCGTTTCGGAATTTCTCATTTGAATAATGCCCTATGAAATTCTCTAAATAGGTTCTCGATGAGGCACTTTCAGGGCTGACGCGGATGTTTTCTGAATCGGATAAAGAGACACTATTAATTTTATAATATGCCTCTCTAAGCTCTGCTTTAAATTTCTTTTTTCTTGTAACAATAGTTCTAAGCTCTTCTTTGATTTTTTTAAGTTTTTGTTGATGATTGTTATAGCATCCTTCCATAGATTCTTTAAAAAAATCATTGTCCAGTAAGTATATTATATATTTATTTAAAGTATCTAAATGAGGATATTCTTTTAATAATTCATTATTTAAAACATCAAGTTTATCTTCAAAAGATTCCTTATCTCCAGTCAAATCACTTTTTAAAAGTCCATTCCAAGTATTAAACAAGATTTCATTTAACGAAATAACACACCCACTTATTCAAAGACACCTTCTACTATTTTTATCTCCTCCTCCGTCAGCCCATACCAATCATAAACCAGCCCGT
>JAGLID010000122.1 GCA_023143145.1 Minisyncoccota bacterium
AAAATACTGATATGGTTTTTATAACTTGTGGTCTTGGTGGAGGAACTGGTACTGGAGCTGCTCCAATCATTGCAGAAGCTGCAAAAGAAGCAGGTGCTCTGACGGTTGCAGTTGTGACAAAGCCGTTTATGTTTGAAGGAATACAAAGAAGAAGAATCGCTGAAGAAGGATTGGAAAATCTGACAGGACATGTTGATACAATTATAACCATTCCAAACGACAAGATACTTCAAGTAATTGATAAAAAAACGTTGTTATTAGATTCATTTAAATTTACGGATGATATATTAAGACAAGGAATTCAAGGAATTTCTGATTTAATTACCATTCCTGGAATTGTGAATGTTGATTTTGCTGATGTAAAAGCAATTATGCAGAATACGGGTTCTTCTTTAATGGGTATTGGTAAAGCTTCTGGGGAAAATCGGGCAGTTGATGCCGCGAAACAAGCAATTAACAGTCCTCTTTTGGAGCTATCTATTGACGGCGCAAAGGGGGTTTTGTTTAATGTCAGTGGTGGAGCAGATTTAACAATGATGGAAATTAATGAAGCTGCAAATATTATAACTGAATTTATTGATGATGAAGCGAAGGTAATATTTGGAGCTGTAACTGATGAAAATCTTAAAAAGGGAGAAATTAAGGTTACAGTAATTGCTACAGGTTTTGGTGAAAGTGATCGAAAGGGAATAGTTGTTGACAACGTTGCTAGCGTTGTTAATGATGAAATAAATGTTTTTGAGAAAAGCCATGATTACGAAAAATTAAATGAGGAAACTATGTTTGTGGAAAAGGATGTGGATAATGATGATGAAGAAAAACCTACAAATGTATCTGCGGGCGATGATGTTACTGATGATAGAGACATTGATGTAGTAGATGAAGTGAAAGAAGATAAATTTGAAAATAACAGAAGGGATGGAATTGAAGGCACCATATTTTCTTCTAGAATTAGCCCAGTAAGCACTGATGATGAATATGATGTGCCAGCTTTTATAAGAAAAAAAATAAAAAAAGAAGAATAAAATTAAAAATTATTATTAAAAGAGTAATTATTTATTTTACAAAAACAAAAAATGTCCTTTAGACTCAGAAGAGTTGTTGTGGCTGTCCGAACTATTTCAAAGGCATTTTTTTAATGGGAAAATATTATATTATATTTTAAATATGTTAACGAAAAATTATAATGAATTCTAAAAAAATAAAAATAAAACAGATAAGGAAGCGAAATGGAAGAATTGTAAAGTTTGAAAAGAATAAACTTGTTAGTGCAATTTATAAAGCATTTAATGCTACAGAAGAGGGTTCAAAGAGAAATGCTATTGAGCTTGCAAAAAAAGTTGAATGTGAAATGAATAAAAGATTTACAGTGAGAAATGGAGGAGGAGAGTTGAAAATTGAAACTCCAACTGTGGAAGAAATTCAGGATATTGTGGAGAATTTTTTGATTAGAGAAAGTTATATTGAAACTGCGAAGTCATATATAATCTATCGTGAACAGCATAGGTTGATGAGAGAGAGTCAGGATATTTTAAAAAAGTCTATAGATTTAGTTGATGATTATTTAAAGGAGATTGATTGGAGAGTAAAAGAGAACAGTAATATGGCATATTCTTTGCAAGGATTAAATAATCATATTTCATCAATTATAACTGCAAAATATTGGGTGGAGAAGATTTATCCGCCAGAAATCAGAGAAGCTCATGAGAGTGGTGATTTTCATATTCATGACCTCGGTCTTTTAGCGGTCTATTGCTGTGGTTGGGATTTGAAGGAGTTAATAACTCATGGATTTGGGGGTGTGAGTGCAAAGATTGAAAGTAAACCACCGAAACATTTTCGGTCTGCTCTAGGTCAGGTTGTTAATTTTTTTTATACACTTCAAGGCGAAGCAGCAGGAGCAGAAGCTTTTTCTAGTTTCGACACTCTTCTTGCACCATTTATTAAATACGATCAATTGACGTATAGAGATATAAAGCAAGCGATTCAGGAATTTGTATTTAACATGAATGTTCCGACAAGAGTGGGATTTCAAACTCCGTTTACGAATATTACAATGGATTTAGTAGTTCCTTCTACATTGGCTAGCGAGTATGTAATTATTGGGGGCGTTCCGCAAAAAGAACAATATAAGGATTTTACGGATGAAATGAGCCTTTTGAATAAAGCATTTGCAGAAGTAATGCTTGAGGGTGACGCTAGTGGTAGAGTTTTTACATTTCCAATCCCAACATATAATATTACGAAGGATTTTAATTGGGATGATCCGAACTTGGAACCAATTTGGGAAATGACTGCAAAGTATGGTATTCCTTATTTTGCAAATTATAT
>JAGLID010000123.1 GCA_023143145.1 Minisyncoccota bacterium
AGATTGCGTCTTGATAATCGTGAACTTTACAAGAGAGGAGGCGGACTTTTTGGAGCACATCCTCTCACTGGTTCAATTGGAGTTGTGACGATTAATTTGCCAAGAATCGGATACTTATCAAAGACCAAAAAAGATTTTTATAATCGTTTGGGTAGAACTATGGATCTCGCTAAGGAAAGCCTTGAGATTAAAAGAAAGAATTTAGAGAGTTTTACGGAAAAAGGTTTATATCCGTATTCAAAATATTTTCTTTCAAACATAAAGCTTCAAAGAGGAGAGTATTGGGGAAATCATTTTTCAACGATTGGAATTATCGGTATGAACGAAGCTTTGCAAAATTTCAATGGAACGAGAACAAATATTGCAACGAAAAAAGGAAACAAATTTGCTCAGGAAGTTTTGGAATTTATGCGCAATAAGATGATTGATTATCAAGAGGAAACGGGTGGGCTGTTTAATCTTGAGGCGACTCCAGGAGAAGGAACCTCATATAGTTTGGCTCGAAAAGATACTATAAGATATCCAGATATTATTACGGCGACAATGAAAGCCTAAAATTTCACAATATATTTTTATAAAGCATATAATTCAATAGTCATGATTATTGGTGGATTTCAAAAATTTACAATGCTAGACTATCCAGAAAAAGTGGCGGCAACTGTTTTTACTGTAGGCTGTAATTTTCGATGTCCGTATTGTCATAATCCAGAAATTGTTGATCCAAAATTAATTGATTACGATAGAGCACTCGACGAGAAGGAAATTTTTGATTTTCTTGAAGGAAGAAAAGGTAGTCTTGATGGGGTTTGCATTACAGGAGGGGAACCGACATTACAATCTGGCTTAGTGGAGTTTATAAAAAAAATAAAAGAGATGGGGTTCCTAATTAAAATTGATACGAATGCTTCACATTCAAACGTTGTGAAACATTTATTAAATGAAGATTTGGTTGATTATTGGGCAATAGACGTAAAAACTGTTCCAGAAAAATATAAGATTATGACAAAGAAAGAGGATGTTGTAAAAAACATTGAACAAAGTATAGATATGATTACCCAGAGCAGAAGTGAACTTGAGCTGCGAACTACAGTTGTTTCTGGATATGCAATATTAGATGATTTTGATAAAATTATAGATTGGATAAATGGCATAAATAAAGATGCATTTTCAAAATTACATCGATATTCAATTCAAAATTTTAGACCTGAAAAAACTCTTAATTCTGATCTTGGGAAGGTGTTGCCTTGTCAAGAAGAATATTTAGAGAAGATTTCAAATAAAATGAAAAAAATTTGTGACAATGTTATTATAGTTGGTTGATTTTGAAATTAAAATATTTTTCAAGTTCTATGAAAATTAAGTGTAAAGTGATAACTAGGTCATCTAGAAACGAAGTTGTGGGTCTGGAGGGCTTAAATAAGCTTGATTTAAATTTCAGGAAAAGCAATGGTGAAGATGATTTTCCGTGTTTGAGAGTTTATCTGACTGCCGTTCCAGTTGATGGGAAAGCGAACAAGGAACTTATAAAATTATTGGCGAAGGAACTAAAAATCGGAAAGAGTAGAATCGCGATAATAAAAGGTGAAAAAAAGAGTGAAAAAATAATTGAGATTTATGACTAAATCAAGATATTTTTTGTTAAGTTGTATTTCGTTTATTTTTGGGATTGCTATTGGGTCGTTTATTTCGATTCAAGTCTGGGTATTGTTTTTGTTATTGGGTATATCTTTTGTTTTTATTTACTTGTTTGGGAGTAGCAAAATTTTGCAGATAATATCTTTATCTGTTATTTTTTTTATTTTAGGTTTTATTAGTGTTGAAAGCAACAAGCTTAGTGAAAATGAAATTACTACTATCGAGAAAATAAATGGTCGAAAGATTTCATTAGAAGGAAAAATAGTGCAAGCACCTTCAATTACAAATGGTAAACAAAAGATTGTAATCTCGAATATCAAGGAAAATGGTCTGCAGAACGAGTTACTTGAGTCTGGGAGTATGATTATATATTTGGAACGATATCCAGAATATAATATTGGAGACAAAATTAGTTTTGAAGGAAAAATAAATATTCCCGAAGATTTTGATGGCTTTGAATATAAATATTATTTGTTTGCTCAAGGAATTTATTACATCGAATATTATCCAAAAGTTGAGCTATTGAAAGAAGCTGATAAAGATATATGGTTTAATATTGCCAGTTACAGAAAGAGCGCCAGTGAGGTTGTTAAAAAAATATACTCGCAACCACAGGCGGGAATTATCAATGCCATGGTTTTGGGCGAAAAATCTGATTTAAGCGACGAAACGCTAGAAAGCTTTAATCGAACAGGCACGCGACATATAATCGCAATCTCGGGGCTTCATATGACGATTATCGGGGTTCTGATTATGTATCTTTTACTTGCGGTTGGTTTGAATAGAAATTTTGCTTTTTATCTTGCTGTGTTGGGAATTGGATTTTATGTAACGCTAGTTGGCTTTCCAGCTTCAGCTGTGCGGGCTTCTGTGATGAGTGTTATGATTTTATTGGCCGTGAAAGTTGGTCGACTTTCAAGTGCAGGCATTGCGATTATTTTTGCTGGTTCTTTGATGCTTCTATTAAATCCAAATTTACTTCGATATGACACAGGATTTCAGCTTTCATTTTTGGCAGTAATCGGTATAATTTATATATATCCAAAACTTGATTTTTGTTTCAGAAAATATTCAGATTACTTGAAAATCAAGACTATGTTTTTGATTACTATCTCAGCACAAATTGCCACTTTGCCGATTATAATCAATAGTTTTGGACAATTTTCCGTTTTTTCAGTTTTTGCGAATATTTTGGTTTTACCTTTTGTACCGATTGTGATGATTGGCGGAATAATTTCCATTATGGCAGGATTTGTAAATCTCTTAATCGGACAAATTTTGGCAGTTCCAATTTGGCTTATTTTGTCCCTTCAATTATATATCATTAACAATTTTGCAGGTCTTGAAATTGGATTTTTTAGTTTTGAAAATGTTAGTATTTTGTTTGGAGTGGTTTATTATGGGATTTTGATTTTTGTATTATATTTTTATGGAATAAAAAGATAATCATGAATATCGAAATTTCTACATTTTGCTGAAAGTAAGCGACAATATATATTGTCGCTTACAGGAACGTATAGTCGTGCTTTCTTAGAAGTAAAATAATTTGAATATATGATATGTGGTTAATTCTAAATAATATTATATGCAACATCGTAATTCGCAAAAAAGAGACTACTCGGAAAATAATGTTTATTTCGTAACAGCAAATTGTTTTGAAACGTTTTGCTATTTTCAGGAAAATATTTTTTGTGAGATATTTATTCAAGATTTAAAAATTGCAAAAGAGTTAAAAGAATTTAAGCTTTGTGGATTTTGTTTGAATTATAATCATATTCATTTATTGGTTCATCCAAGCAATAAATTCAATGTTTCAGAAATTATGCAAAACATAAAAAGAACTTGCTCTTTGCATACTAATCAGATTATAAGTGGTAATCTCTCTGTAAGCGACAATATATATTGTAGCTTACAGAGAGATTTTTTCGTACAAATGCGAAACCGATTCATTCAAAAATATGGTCCTAATCAAGTAAAATTTCCAAAATTCAAATGGCAAAAATCATTTCATGATCATATAATTAAAAACTCAATAGACTTTGAAAATCATAATAAATACACGATATTTAATTTTCAAAAACATAATTTGCCAGAAAATTGGAAGTACACGAGCTTAAATTATTCGGAAATGATTGACGGAATTGAGTTGTAAATAATTAATCTAAAGTAAGTACATTCCGTAAGCGACAATATATATTGT
>JAGLID010000124.1 GCA_023143145.1 Minisyncoccota bacterium
TCCATCTTTTTTGACTCTTCCAGGACCAACAGCCAAAACTGTTGCTTGCTCTGGTTTTTCTTTGTCTATTGTATCAGGAATAATAATTCCGCTTTTGGTCACTTCTTCTTTCGAAGCAGCCTCTAAAATAACTTTATTTCCAAGGGGTCTCAATTTCATAAAACTAATCCTTTCTTTTTACTTGCTCTTTATGAACTAGCAAGTAAATAATTTAGATTTATTAAAAATACTTTTGGCACTCTTCCCTAACGAGTGCTAATCCTATTATATTCGTTTGCAAAAAAATGTCAACCCCACTCCAAATTTTATATGAAAGTATAATAAAAATAAATTGCCCAAAGCAATCGGAATAGTTAGAGTCCGTCCATAGATACCAGTCGAACAACTTTGCAAAGCTTGGAACAAGGTTAAAAGTTGACAAATATTTAACTTTCTATATTCTCCTAAGTATAAATAGGAGGATATACAATGCAAGAAAATATAACAGATTTAAGTTTAAAAAATTTAAACTTTAATGAAATTAAAAATGTTTTTAATGAAGCTACAAAAACAAGAAAGATAGAACTTGTAAAGTTCGTTCTTAAAAAAATCGAAGACTTCATGTCTAATGTTAATGTTGAGAATTTCTCAGCTCAGACAATAGAAGACATAACAGGAACGAACTCAAGTGCAATAAAAATTTTCTTAGATACTTTCCCTAATCAGATTACTGCAAAGTTTGAATTAAATCTGAAGGCTTTAAGAATATCCGAAGTAACAAGTATTCCCGAAAAAGAAATAATCGCACTTCTACAGTTTGAAGGAAGAGAATATTTTGAAGAATTATTATCTATGTTCTTCGAGATTGAAAATATCCTAGATGGAAAAACGATACAAAAGGCAAGCGAAGAAAAAAAAATGAGAATTGCAAAGATACTTAGTAAGTTCTACGATAAACACTCAAACGAAATATCTTCAAACGATTTGTCCTCAGTCTTTAGGATGAGTAAAGCATCAATAAAAAATTATATAGGAGCAGTTTTTTTTGAAAAATGTTCAAAAAATAAAAAATGCCCATATCGCGAACAACTGAATATAAAGCCAAAAGATCCTTTATAAATAAGGATCATTTTTTTATTCTAACAAGCAATATTTATATGTTTATATGACTATGGCTATCAATTCAACCCTGAATCTTTCTGATTTGCAAATTCAGAAATTCCCAATTCTTGCATTTTTTGATTGAACCTAGGAATGATGTGAGATTCGTGAGAATCAGGATGAAATTCAAGCTGATCATTGCTTATCGTAATTCGTCCTCCTTTTTTTAAATTGAGAGGATCTTTTTTAATTCTATTAGTTTGAACTTCAGACATTTTCTTTTCAAAATAGTCCCCTACTTTTCCAGATAAAATAAATTTAAACAATCTTGATAAGAACATAAGAATCTTACTCCTCTTGATACTTCTCAATCCTTCCAATTTCGAAAATTCATAATTCTCAAGATATTTTTTCATCCACTCATTTTCTTTTTGAAATTTCAAAAATAATTTTCTATCTTTCTTGCTGTCATAAACACTCAAAATGTGATAATAAAGATGCGCTGTGTATATGCTTTCAAACGGAATTCTCAGAGATTTATCAGTAATATAATGATTCAAACATATTTTATCTTCTGTTTTATCTTTATATCTCCGCACTCCTAGAAAAGAAGTCAGTAATGTAAAAAATGTTCGAACAGTCCAAATTCTTCCATTTTTCGCAACAATCATTAAATCTATATCAGAATCTTTTCTGGGATTTCCAAGGGAAAATGATCCGCTTCCCATCACCAGTTTTGAAAATGGCACAATCTGCATAATCCAAAATATCTTCTTTGACTTTTTCCATTTTCTATCCCAAATTTTCTTGCGATCCAATCTCTGCTCGACAAGTTCATCTCGCCCTTTCAAAAAATAAAAGCCTAATTTCTGACCTAAATTCTTTTGCAAAAATTCGCTTGTGTCTAACAATTTTATAATTTCCGTGGCGGTAGGAACGAGGCCGTGCCTAGTTCCTACAGTATCTATATCACATTTTATCAAATACAAAAAAACCTCAAAACCAGCGAGAGGATAATTCAAAATATCATAATAAACAACCGTAGCAATGATTTGTTTCTCTAAAATAGTTGGGGTTGACATATTTCTATTATTATGATATTATGCATTGTTAATCAAAATTCTTTGAAAATATAGTTTTTTATCTTTCTTTATAGTTTTATTTAGAGATGGTTAATTTGATCGTCAAACATTGATATTTAAATTAACCGTCTCTAAGAAATATATTCTATCAAAAGAATTATTTTCAAAGAGTGGGAATTATTAGAGGTTTGACACATGAAAACTATAAGAATATTTATCGTAATTCTTCTGGTCAGCTGTTTCCTTATGGGAACTGCAACAGCAGAAGAAGATGTTGAAGTGGAGTTATTTACTTATATAACTCCAAACGATGTAAGAACTGGCCATTACGAAGTCAGAGCGGAAACCATCGTTAAAGGAACAGAAGAGGAAATGTATCCAGTGAAAATCATGTATTTCCTGGACAACAAAGAAGTCTTTAATAATACTTTTGACAAAAGTATTAACGGCCTTAATAGTGGATTTGTGAATCACAAATGGTTCGCCTTGTCTGGAGAACCAAATGGAGTCTATAGAAACATTAAGGTCATCGTTTTTAACAAGAACGGAACAGTTATTGGTTCAGTGAGCAAATACGAACCAATATATATTGTTGATCAAGACACAAAAGCTGAACTTCAGCTTGTTGTTATAAAGATCTCCAAAATTGATGATGGGATATTAGGATGGTTCAAGAAAGATTTGTACCAGACAACTTTTTCCGTCAAAAATATGAACAGTTCTCTTGCTTTTAAAGGAACTATCACAATTGGCGGAAGCGGAATTAGAAGCTGGAGAGAAACAGAAACATTGATTCTTGGACCTAGGAATATCATAGAAATCGAAGGTCCAATTCTCAAAGAGGAAGATTTATCTTCCATAAGAACAGAATTACGCTATTGTACTTTCTGTTAATATAACCCTCTCTAAATATAAGAAATTTAAATAAGCTTTTCTTATATTCTAGAGAGTTTTTTTATTGTTAAAAATCAAACACGACATCACTTCGATATTACGCAATATTTTATTATGCCTGTGTAAAAAAGACAATCCTTCTCTTCATTTGCCAGACTGAAATCAAATATTTATTTCGGATGATACTCTTAATATATAATTTCAAAGGACTGTCCTTGCTTTCCTGATTTATAATTTGTGATTTGTTTGTAATTTATATTTTGTATCTTTCTTTGTAACCTATAAAACCTCTCCTAAATATCTTCCTGTCCAGCTTTCTTTGCACTTCATAACTTGTTTCGGCGTTCCTTCGGCAACTATATATCCTCCTTTATCCCCTCCTTCGGGACCGAGATCAATAATCCAGTCAGCACATTTGATAACCTCCATATTATGCTCAATAACCAAAACAGAATTTCCACGGTCAACAAGTTTATTGAGAACTCTGAGCAGTTTATTTGTGTCTTCGAAATGAAGTCCCACAGTTGGCTCATCAAGAATATATAAAGTCTTTCCTTCTTTTACGGGTCTGGCAAGTTCTGTGGCGAGCTTAATTCTTTGAGCTTCTCCACCAGAAAGAGTTGTAGCACTTTGTCCGAGTCTCATATAACCAAGCCCCACATCATTAAGGATTGAAAGTTTGCTATAGAGCACAGGTGTATCTTTGAAAAAAGATAAAGCCTGTCTCACAGACATTTCTAAAACCTCCGAAATCTTAATTCCTTTATATTCAATCTCTAAAGTTTCACTATTATATCTTTTTCCCTGACATTGTTCACACTCGACATAAACATCAGGTAAAAAATACATCTCTACTTTTGTTGCTCCATCGCCCTTACAATTTTCACATCTGCCTCCCTTTACATTGAAACTGAAATGTCCAGCTTTATATTTTCTTTTTTTCGATTCACCTGTCGCGGCAAACTGGTCTCTGATGTGAGTAAAAATTCCAGTATAAGTTGCTGGATTACTACGCGGAGTTCTTCCAATTGGAGATTGATCAATACTGATTACCTTGCTAATTTTATTCTCTCCAGTAATCGATTTGTGTTCTCCAATCTCAGCTTGAGTTCTGTGAAATTTTTTTGATAAAGATTTTGAAAGAATATCATTTATGAGAGTTGATTTTCCACTTCCCGAAACTCCGGTCACACAAACAAATTTCCCTAGAGGAATTGCTACGTCAATATTTTTCAAATTATTCTCAATCGCACCCTTAATGACGATTTCAAAACCATTCCCCTTTCGTTGTTTCTTAGGAACTTCAATCTTCCTAATACCAGAAAGATAACAACCGGTAATACATTTAGTTTTCATAATTTTATCAATTGTTCCTTCTGCTACAACTTCTCCTCCAGCCTCACCAGATTTCGGACCAATGTCAATTATATAATCAGCATTTCTGATGAAAAAATCATCATGCTCAACGACAATAACAGAATTGCCGAGATCTCGAAGCTTTTTCATTGTAACTAGTAATTTATCATTATCTCTTCTGTGCAAACCAATTGACGGTTCATCAAGAACATAAAGAATACCATTTAATCTGGAACTAAGTTGCGTAGAAAGTTTGATTCTTCGCGCCTCACCAGCCGAAATTGTTTCAGATGACCTACATAAAGAAAGATAATTTAACCCGATGTCATCAAGAAGCTTCAATCTTCCTATAATTTCTTGAATGAGCTGTTTTGTTTTCTTCGAACTAGTACTCGACAAATTTTCAAAAAATTTAATTTCTTCAGCAACCGTCATTCTCGTTATGCCACTGATTGACCTTCCGCCAACTTTCACAGCCAGAGCATTATTGTTCAATCTTTTTCCTTTGCAACCTGGACAAATTCTTTTAGTCATATATTTTTCAAGTTCATTTCGAATATATTCAGAATTTGTTTCATAATATTTTTTTTCAAGAATTCGCACCGCTCCTTGAAATTCAGCAGAATTGTTCTTCATCTGTTTTCTCCCTGAACTATTTTTATTTTTCGGTGAACCATGATAAACAATTTTCAAATCTTTTTTGCTCATTTTATTAACTGGAATATTAAGATTGATACCATAATTTTTCTTGATTTGCTCCAAAAATCCTACATATTCATCCCACTTATTGAGCAAATTAGCCCACGGACGAATCGCTCCTTCAGACAAAGTCAAAGACTTATTAGGTATAATGAGATTCGGATCAATTTCAAGTTTCACTCCTAACCCAGTACAATCGCTACAAGCTCCATGAGGAGTATTAAAAGAAAAAAGTTTCGGCTCAATGTTCGGAAACAGTATTTTACATTTCTGACAATAAAGATGATTTGAGAAAAATAATTCTTTGCTTTCATCTTTTTCAAGAGAAAAATAATTTACCGCTACAAATCCCAACGACAAATTAATCGCTGTTTCAATAGAATCAAGAATGCTTTCATAACCAACCTTATTCTCTTTAAAAGAAAATCTATCAATTACAACATCAACGCTATGTGACACATTCTCGTCCAACTTCATTTTGAGAGCTTCTTGAGATGAAATAATCTCTCCATCAATACGAAGTTTTTGATATCCTTCTTTTTCATATTTCCGAATCACCTCCACACAATCTGATTCTTCATTTTGAATTATTGGTGCCATTATGATAACTCGCGAATCTTTCGGCAAGGTCATAATTATATCTACAATTTTTCCCGTACTCTGTTTGCTCAATTCTCCACCACAAGAAGTGCAATGAACTTCTCCAGCAGAAGAAAAAAGAATTCGAAGATAACTATAAATTTCAGTCATCGTTCCAACCGTTGAACGAGGGGTCTTAGCAGCGCTTTTGTCATCAATCGAAATCGCTGGCGACAAACCTTCAATCTGATCCACGTCAGGTTTACTTAACATATTCATAAATTGCCGAGGATAATCAGAAATATTTTCCAAATATCTCCTTTGTCCTTCAGCATATATTGTATCAAAAGCAAGAGAAGACTTCCCCGATCCTGATGGTCCAGTGATGACCACGAGCTTCCCTCTGGGTATATCAATATCAATGTTTTTTAAATTATTCACCCTCGCACCCCTTATTGATATTTTATCTTTATTCATATTTTTATAATAAGAAATAAACTGTCTAAAATTGTATCACACTTTCAGAATTAATCAAGAGGGAGAGAGATCAAGAATGCAATATTGAATATAAGACAAAAAAATAAGAAGGGATTTCAACCTTTTTAAGCAAAGATAATGAACATTTAACCAATCAAAATCTTATCATTACAATTTAGCGATAATTCCTCACTGGCACTTTTTCCTTGAGCGATAATTTCAATAAATCTTTTGTTTTCAATTCCAGAACTCCCAACCACTAAACCAATTTCATTATCAGGTAAATCTTTGAGATGTTTATATAGATTCATTTTAATTTTCGTTTGACCAAAAGCCACTTCATATTGATTATCTTTATTATCAGTCAATTCTTCATACAAGTATGTAGTCTTTATATTTCCAAAATTATCTATAAACCATACCTTCTGGCCAAGATTGTCAATATTCGATAAATCGTACTTTACATATGGAATACTAATGTCATTGCTTAACCAGTAAGCTACTCTTGGTAAAAAATTGAAGCTACGAAATTGGGTATTTATTATTCTGTTCTTCTCTTCTTTATTCAATTCTTTATCATCAATTGAATTTACAACCTCTTTAATATCAAAAATATAGACATCTTCTAATAAATTCAACTTCTTTGCTAGAGAAAGAACGTGACCGTCTAACGAAGCCAAAATCAACGTCTCTTTATAGCGAAAGAATCCAAATGGAGTACCGTTGTGCCATTTCTTTGCTCGTCCGTTTCGAGGTGCAACGTTTACGATTATAATCCCCTGTCTTCCTTCAAAAGAATCGATCGCATCAACTAATAAGCCCGCAGCTTCAGTTTCCGATTCTGCACAAAAACAGTTAACAGAACTATTTGAAAATAATGAACCAACTCTTGAAATCTGTCTAAGTTTTGCGTTTTGATCGCTACAATCATTTATAATTGTTATTTGCATTTTGATAAGTTAAAGATTAATTATAAAAAAAGAACCTTATTCAAGGATCAGTTTGATAAGCTATAAATATATTTTATAATTACAAAACTTACTAATCCTTTAATAACCAGTTCATTGTCATATCCGTTAATATTTTTTTTGTGATATAATATTCATGATTCATTATTACTTATTGTAAATATTATGTCAATATAACCACGATTTTCATCTTTATTCGCTCCGATGTTTAATACAACTATCTTTAATCTTTTATAGACAAACCACTAAAAATATGATAATTTAAGATTAAAGAGAATATCAAATAAATTTAATACCATGCTCAAAAAACTTGTCATTCAAATCGTCACAAATTCAATTGCAATTTATATTGCTGCACAAGTGGTCTCAGGGTTTTCATTTTCACCAGAAAACAGCTTCATACCACTCTTAACCGCTGGCTTTATTTTCGGTTTAATCAATTTTTTCATCAAACCCGTCCTCAATCTCATTTCAGCACCAATCATCTTCTTTACTGTTGGACTCTTTACAATTGTGATAAACATTGCTATGCTACTTCTGTTAGACTATTTTGTCGAAGAATTGGTAATTACAGGATTTTGGGCCGCTTTCTGGGGAATGATTGTCATCAGTGCCGTAAATATCTTTATCGGAGCCTCTTCGAAGAAATAAACAAAAAAGCTAAAATTTATATCAATAACTTACTACTAAAAAACCATCATGGACAAAACACTCGGAATTATTCAAATCATCATATCTGTCTTGCTTGTTGTCGCAATATTGCTTCAAAATAGAGGTGCAGGACTTAGTGAAACTTTCGGCGGATCAGGTAATGTGTATCAAACAAAACGAGGTTTAGATAAATTTCTTTTCTCAGCTACAGTAATCCTTGCCATATTATTCCTCAGCACTGCTTTTTATAGTTTTTTACAAGGCTAGTATTTTTTAAAATCAGGAAGACAAGTTCCTATTTTAATAAATCTCTAAAATCCACTAGCAACAAACATAACTATTAAAACAAAATTATCACGACAAAGAGTATAAATTTTTTCAAGAGAATAACAAAAGTTTTTCAGGTCTTAAGCAAAAAACAACAAGGACTTGTTTATTTTTTGTTACTTTTGATTTTAATTAATAGCGCCTACATCGCATCTTCCTATTTTTATAAAAATACTCAAGAAGTGCCAAGTTTTGGAGGTGGGTATATTGAAGGTATGGTCGGACAACCAAGATTTATTAATCCAATACTCGCTCAAAAAAACGACATTGATTCTGATCTCTCGTCAATTGTATACTCCAGTTTGCTAAAATTAAATTCCGAAGGAAAGCTCGTCAATGACTTGGCAGAAAGTTATGAAATTGGAGAAGATAATTTGACCTATACTTTTCACATTAAAAAGGGAGTAAAGTGGCACTCCAAAAAAGATTCAGGAGACGAGAAAAAGGAACTGACAGTTGATGAT
Source organism: Minisyncoccota bacterium (assembly GCA_023143145.1). Taxonomy (GTDB): domain Bacteria; phylum Patescibacteriota; class Minisyncoccia; order JAHIHE01; family JAGLIN01; genus JAGLLA01. The sequence continues at coordinate 8,578 of JAGLID010000124.1, forward strand.
ATTATTTATACAATTCAAACTATTCAAAATCCTGAATTCAATAGCAGTCTCAGAGCAAACTGGACGGGAATCGGGACAAAAAAAATCGACGACTACACAATTCAATTTATTCTAAGAAATAGCTATGCTCCTTTTTTGAATAATCTTACTTTTGGAATATTGCCAAAACATCTATGGAGTAAGATCAAAACAAACAACTTCACTCTAGCTGAATACAATTTTAGACCAGTTGGCTCTGGTCCGTATATATTCAAACAACTGGCCAAAGACACAGAAGGGAAAATTATTTCATTTGAGCTTGAAGTAAATAATGACTATTACGGTCAAAAACCATTTATAAAAAAATTGATTTTTCTATTTTTTCAAAACGAAGACGATCTTATTCAGGCTTTTAATCGTAAAGGAATTAATGGTATAAATTATCTTTCTCCAGAAAATATGGAAAAGATTATTGACCTTGAAGACTCAAATATTCAAAGGCTAAAAATCCCAAGATATTTTGCAATCTTTTTTAACCAAACAAAAAATAAAGCTCTTTCAGATGAAGAAGTTCGACTGGCTCTTTCATATGCAGTCGACAAAAACAGATTGATTCAAGAAATTCTATACGGCGAAGGGTCTTCCTCGAATAGTCCAATTCCCTCTCAATTACTAGGCTACAATCCAAACATAAAAATCTATGACTACGCTCAAGAACATGCCAAAAATATTCTTGATACTGCTGGATGGATTGATACTGATGAAGACGGTATAAGAGAGAAAGAAGATGTTAAAATTGAATTTACTTTAGTCATTCCCGATCAAAACGAATTAAGAAAAACAGGAAAATTAATTCAACAAATGTGGAAAGAAATTGGAGTTGCAGTTGAAATCAAAGAAGTGCCAACGGAAACAAACGAATTAAGCGATAGCTATATCAAACCGCGAGAATATGAAGCTGTTTTAGTTGCCCAAATTCTGAACTATGACCCAGACCCGTTTGCCTTTTGGCACTCTTCTCAAAAAAAAGAAACGGGATTAAATTTGTCATTATATGACAATCCAGAAATTGATAAAATTCTCGAAGAAGCTCGACAAGAGATTAATAGTGAAGCAAGGGCTGAAAAATATATGAAATTTCAGGAGTTATTGATTGAAGACGTTCCTGCCATTTTTTTATACAGTCCAAACTATTTATATGTTCAAAGCCAATCAATCCAAGGAACAAATTTCAATACTATAGTGATTCCATCAGACAGATTTAATGAAATTGAAAATTGGTATATGAAGACAAAGAGAGTTTGGAAATAGGATCATTTTAACATTTTAGAATATAAATATCTTAATAAAAAATAAAAAGATAAACTCTAAAAAAAGAGTTATCCTCGGGTGCTTGTCACACTGCCATCTTTATGGACAGTGAAGCCGTCTTCATCTGTTATTTCTTCCAATGATTTTCTCATTGATCTTTCAAAAATGCTTTTACTTTCATCCGAAAGAGAAACGATGATTGCTCTCCCTCCTAACTCTATCACCATGAAGTACTCATCGAGCACCATTCCACGGAAAAAACTCCGTGAGTCAAAAGGGTTTATCCTCACACCATATATTCCAGGTTCCCAAGCTCCATCCAATTAGCATATATATTTTTCTTTTTTCCTAACATACTCTTCCTCCGCATTTATCTCTATCTCATCTGAGATAGTCCATAGCTTATAACTATGACAAATTATCTTATCACATCTAAAAGAATATGTGCTAGTTTGTGAATTCAAATCCCAAAACTCCTTTTTCTGATCTCATAATAGTGTTAAGCAAACAACATTATACAACAGCGTTGACTCCATGTCTCCCGGCTGAAGCCATATGTGCAATTTCACAAAATTTTATTTAATTCAGCGTCTCCGACTTGAACCAGATATTTCCTGAAATTATTTTCAAAAAAATTTATTGTTGTAACTCCATCAAAGTCTCTCTGCAAAGAACTCCGACGAGACAATAAAAAAGAGCTAAAATTCGTATTTATTAGCCCCGTCACTTCCTTTTAATAAATTCTTTTGATTCTTCCATGATTATTTTGTGTTTTGAATTTTTCGCCCTACAATAGTCTTGATACCAGTTTATTATTCTAGATATGTCTGATACTAGTATAGGCAAAGAAAGGAAAACTACTAAAATCAAAAACAATAATGATAATCCAAAATTTTGAAAAATTTTAGTTCTATTCTCAATTAACAACAAGACTACAGCAAGAATGAGCAATGCTAATTTTTTATATTCGAGTGTTTCCAATTTTTCTCTCTCTTTCATCGCAATAACCTCCTGCTTATTTATATAACTTACTAAAAAGTATGTCAAATTCAAAATTCAAACTAAATCTCAAAAACTCCACGGTCAATTCAGACTTTCAAGACTATGAAGAAAAAATTGAGAAAATAAAAAAGATTCCCACTCCTCGCTTTGCAGAATATTCTCCAGATTTGGAAAAACTGAAAGTTCTACGAGAGAAATATCAAGATAAGAAAAATATTATTGTTGAAGGAAATGGCGGAGCGATTTCAAATTTCCGTGGAATTTATAGTGCGCTTAAAAATATGAGCGACAAAAATGTTTTTCTGCTTGATACTGAAGATCCAGATTATATAAGTGAACTTCGGATGAAATGTCTAAAAGAAGATACTCTTGTCATTTTGACCAGTAAGTCTGGAACGAGAATTCAAGTTTTAGCAAACTATTTTGCTTTTGCCGATTATCCCCTTTTGATTATCACCGAAGACAACGACGGAACTTTGAACAAAATCAGAAAAATAAAAAATATTGATGTGTCTTTTTATCCATCAGTTGAAATGACAGACCGCTTTACAGGACTTACAGAATCAGCTCTCACAACTGCAGAAATCGTGGGAATTAATACAGAAGATATAATAAAAGGAGGAAAAGAAATGTATGCTTTATGCTCTGCGCAAACTAAGACGAAAGACAATCCAGCTTTACAGCTTGCTCTTACTCTTGACAAACTTGAAAATTCAGGATATACTGAATTGTTCTTATCAATCTATTCAAAAAAACTGTCTAGTTTTATTGAACTAATAATTCAACTTTTTCATGAAAGTGTCTGTAAAAATGGACTAGGTCAAACAATCTACGGCAGTGAAGCACCGGAAAACCAGCACCACACTTTGCAAAGATTTATTTCTGGAAGAAAAAATTCTGTTGGTCTATTTCTCACAATTGAAAATGTTTCAAATAAAGAAACAAAAATTGAAGTTGAAGATGATTTAAAAAACACAACCTGTCGCAATATAAATTTAGAAAAATTAAACAACATCTCGCTTGAAGAAATCATCAAGGCCGAATTTCAAGGCACTTGGCAAGATACTGTGGACAATAATATACCTGCCATTAATTTTGAACTCAAAGAAATTTCTCCATATACAACTGGACAATTTATGGCCTTCTTTTATTATTTCACTTTCTACTCCGCCCTACTCCGAGGCGTCAACCCCTGCGACCAACCGGGAGTTG
>JAGLID010000125.1 GCA_023143145.1 Minisyncoccota bacterium
TTTCCAAATTGGAGAGGGAGGGCCTTTTAATAAAGGTGAGATTAAGAAAGATAAAGCTGAAATTGATAGACTTAAAGAATTATGGAGTGACGGAAAGGGGTTGGAAATTTTCGACAAAGAAAGAAGCAAAACGCATGGTGAACTATGGGAAAAAGCATTAACAATTATGCTATATAAAATTTTACCAGAATTTTTGGTTGTCCGTGCCTCCGAGCATGACGACATTAAAAATGGTATAGACAATTATCTTTTAGATGAAAACGGTAACGCAATTTGTGGGCTAGATGAAGTAAGTACAGATGATGAGAGCGAGCTACATCAAATAAAATCAGATAAAGTTGAAAATAAAAATATTGAAGGCGGAGCAACAATAAAATATGGATTGGCTTTTAATAAGGAAAATAATATTGTTAAAGATACTATTAAAAATATTCCAGTATTTTATATAAGAATTTCAGGCGAAAAACTTGTAACATTATTAAAAGCAATATACACTAATCCGAGCTTAGATAAAATATCTGATGTTGAATTTGAGATATTCGATGAATTAACAGCCTCTCTGAAAAGACAGATTGAACGAGAGAGAAATAATGAAAAAATACCAGAAATAGTGCAAGAGAAAATATGTAACTTTTCAGACTCGCTTGCAAGAATGCAAGAAATAAAAGACGAGAAATATCAGCAAAAGCATAAAGAATAAAATTTATATTTATGGCTAATATTAGCGATAATATAACCCCTTGACATAAATTTGTGATATGGTAGTATGAGTTAAATAAATTTTGCCCAGTAAATAGGGGCCTTTTTAATTGATAAAACATAAAAATAATGGCTAAGCATTTTATAACAGCAGAAGGTTTAGAAAAGTTAAAAGAAGAATTAAGCTTTCTTAAAACAGAAAAAAGACAAAGTATTTCCAAAAGGATTCAAGCCGCAAAAGAGCTGGGAGATTTAAGTGAAAACGCAGAATATTCTGAAGCTAAAGAGCAACAAGCCCTCAACGAAGGAAAAGTAGCTGAAATTAACGAAATGATAAAGAATGCAGAAACTATCGATAACAGACATCTTAATTCTAATGTAGTAAATATTGGATCTACTATAAAAATCAAGAATACTAAAGGAGAACGAACCTTCACAATAGTTGGTTCAAACGAAGCTAATCCTTCTGAAGGAAAAATTTCAAATGAGACTCCGCTAGCAAGTTCTTTTTTGGGACATAAAATCAGTGATGACGTGAAAGTTGAAACACCAAAAGGTTTAGTTACATATAAAATTTTATCTATTTCGTAAATTTAATTTGCGGGAGTAAGCAGAAATAATACAATTTAAAATAGACACTATAAGTGTCTATTTTTATTGTGAACTAGTAGAACCTTAATGCTAAATTTTTTACTGATAAATCTTAATTTAGAAATGAGAAAATATCAATTTTTTAAAAAGCGCTTAATAAGTTTTTCAGACTCTTTGTACTTTTTAACCCAAACAATTCTTTCGTCTCTTTTAAACCAGGTAATCTGACGACGAGCATATTGGTGAGTTCGGAATTTAATTCTCTGAGTTGATTCTTCAAGACTCATTTCATTTTTTAAATAAGCACCGATCTCAAAATATCCAATTCCGCTCATTGCGGGCAAATCAGAACTGTACTTTTTGAACAGTTTTTTTGTTTCTTTAATTAAACCTGCTTTAATCATTTTATCTACGCGATAATCTATTTTTTTATACAGCTCTTCACGATCTATTTTTATACCGATTTGCAAAACATTAAACAATAGCTCGCCTTTAATTTGTTGCGATGAAAAAAGTTTACCCGTGATTTCATAAACTTCCAACGCTCTGATTAATTTTCTTTTATTATTTTCGCCAATTATTTTCGCTGATTTTAAATCTATTTTTTGAAGTTTCTTGAATAAATATTTTTCGGTATGCTTTTCTAGTCTCTCTCTTATTTTCTTATTCGGTATTGCTTTTGGAATTTCCAAATTATCAACAATCGCGCTGATATATAATCCAGTCCCGCCAACAAGAATTGGGATTTTATTTCGTTTGTGAATACAATTTATTGTTTTGATGGCTAATTTTTTGTATTGTGAAAGAGAAAATTTTTGATTAGGGCTTTTTATATTGAAAAGGTGGTGGAGAATATCATCAATAAGCAGGGGCTTAGCCTCTGGGACTAATCTTTTGGTCGTAGTCGGCGAACCAGTTCCAATATTCATTTCTCTATAGATTTGCCTCGAATCAGCATTAATAATCTCGCCATTATATTTTTTTGCCAACCTTAAACCCATTTCAGTTTTCCCTGAAGAAGTTGGTCCGAGGATGACGATGAGAGGTTTGAGAGTTGACATTTTGTTTTTACATGTTAATATTTTAATAGTGAGGCGATAATTTGCCAATAGGAAAAATAGAACTTACTAAAAGAGAAAAAGAGGTGTTAAAAAAATGCAAAACACCACAGGAATTGTCCGATAGAGATGAATTTGTCATGAAACAGATTCAATCATGGTGGAGGTATTTTACAACCGGATTCGATCATGATGATATGATTCAAAGGACCGTAATAACTAAAGAAGGGAAACACATATTAAAAAAAGGATATTATAGGGGAGTTTCAATAGTTTAGATGAACTAAATAAGTTTGTCTTTTTTTTGACAAAATTTTTGAGAGTGATAAAGTAGGTAAAACAGGAGGTTAGTTATGACATTCATTAATACTAAAAAAAGAATTAATAAAAAATATAATTCAGCAAATAATCTCAAGTCTCCTGTGAAGGAAATTTTAAAAAAAAATCAAGAGGGGCTAAATGTTAATCAAATATTAAGAAAATTAGAAGAATTAGGAAAATATTACGAAGGAATAAAGGAAGATTTAAGAGTATTACTCCGATCAGGAAGTTTTGAGAAGAAGAGAACCGACAAACGTAAAATAATTTATAAAATTCAAGATTCTTGATACCCAAATAATTTTTGGGTCCTTTTTTTATTCAACCACCTCTCCCTCCAAATTCCAAAACTCAGCTTCAGTGATTTTTACTTTCAAAAATTCTCCCTCCTTAATTCTTGATTTATAATTTATAATTCCTATTTTAACACTCTTAAAACTCTTCGTCTTTCCAAAAATAAAATCACCATCAATCTTATCAACTAAAACCTCAACAACTTTCCCAACATATTTCTGATTATTTTCAAGTGCGGTTTCTTTCAAAATTTTATTTAAAATTACTTCTCTCTCTTTCTTTTCGTCCCAACTAACGTTATCAGTCATCTTGGCTGAAACTGTACCCTCTCGAGGGGAATATTTATTGATATATGCCATATCAAATTTTATTTTTTTCATTATTTCAGCTGTATTCTGTAATTGCTCAATTGTTTCTGTTGGAAAACCGACGATTATATCTGTTGTAATTGCAACATTTGAAATGTTTTTTCTAATCATTTGAACAAGAATCAAAAAATGTTCTGCAGTATATTTTCTGTTCATTATTTTGAGAATGTCATCATCTCCTGATTGAAGTGCAAGATGAATATATTCTGTACATTTTTCACACAATGCCACAGTCTTGATAAGTTCTTCTGAAATATCTTTTGGATGACTTGTTAGAAACCTAATCCAAAAATGTCCAGGAATATCATTTATCAATCGTAATAATTTTGGAAAATTTGTATTTTCATCTGGTTGGTATGAATTTACATTTTGACCCAGAAGAATAATTTCTTTATATCCATTTTCAATCAATTTTGCAATCTCATCAATAATTTCATCAACCATTCGTGATTTTTCTCTTCCTCTTGTATAAGGCACAACACAATAAGAGCAGAAATTGTTACAACCCGTCATAATCGGCACATAAGCAGTTATTTTGCTCTCGTGTTGAGGATTAATACTGAAATAATCATATGTATTTTCAATTTCTAGTTTTTCTTTGTCATTTCGAGCCTTTCGAAAAATCATTGATTTCTGATTACTAGAAGAGGACTTTGTCCCTCCCGATAAGGAGGGTTGAGAAGTTTTAAATTCGGGTAAAATCTTATTAGTTGACATAGATTTCAGTCTCTCTGGTAATTTCTCAATCTCCCTAATATCAATAACTAAATCAAATAATTCACCAAATTTTTCTTTATCGCTATCTAAGACACATCCCGTGATGACTGTTTTTAAATTTGGATTTGTTATTATATATTTTTTGTATTTATGAAAATTTCCCGAAATTCGACTGACAGCAGATTCTCTGACGCTACACATATTAATCACAATCAAATCAGCATCGCTTTCCTGTGACGATTTTTCATAATTTGCCAACTCCAAAACCCCCGCAATTCTTTCCGAATCCGAGTGATTCATTTGACAACCATATGTCCTGATAAAGTATTTCATAAATAATATAATTAGGACTTCTTCTCCTTTATCATCCGAAACTTGATTCAGTATCTTTTAAATAATACTCATTAATTTTTCTATTTTACAATATTCAACAGTTTGCAGTGAAATTAATTATTCTTTCCGTTTTATTTATCACTTGAATTTTTAATTTATACAACTGTTAAGTACTTTAGAGGGTTGCTTTATTGTCATGGATTGAAGATTCTGAGTCAAGCTCTGAATGACAAGTTTATGTAATTTTTCTGTTAATTTTTTTAAGAACGGTTTTTTATTTCATTTGTAATATTTTCAATAAATTTAATCAATTCCATTTTTTCACCATTTTCACTACCACGGCTTTCGATAGTAATATTATTATCCTCAATTTCTTTTTCTCCAACAATAATTAGGTAGGGGATTTTTTGCATTTTTGCGTAGCGAATTTTTTTTCCAAGAGTTTCATTGTCTTCATCAAGTTTTACTCGGACTCCATTTGCTAATAATTCTTTCTTTATTTTTTTAGCATATTCTAGATGATTTTCCGCAGAAATTGGAAGAATTCTTACCTGTACAGGTGCGAGCCAAACAGGAAAGGCGCCTGCGAAATGTTCAATTAATAAAGCCATAAATCTTTCATAAGATCCCAGAACTGCTCGATGTACCATCACAGGATGTTTTTCAATCCCATCATTGTCAGTATATAAAAGATTAAATTTTTTCGGAGTTGCAAAATCTACCTGAACAGTCGGTATTTGTACTTCCTTGCCCATGGCATCTTTAAACATAAAATCTAATTTTGGACCATATAGCGCTGCTTCACCCTCACATCGTTTGGCATTTAAACCCATCTCGTCAGAAACAGCTTGAAGCATTTCTTCACATAAATCCCAATCTTTTGGTTCTCCAATATATTTATCTGGATTCGCATAATCACGGACAGAAAGAGAAATCCAATGATTTTCCCATAATCCTAATGCAGTATAAAAATCTTTTATAATATTTATTAATCCGATTATTTCATCTTTCACTTGATCGGGTCTGCAAAAAGTATGTCCATCTTCAACAGTTATAGCATAAACTCGATTTAATCCGCCAACTTCTCCAGTTTTTTCAGCACGATATTGTTTTTCAGATTCCATATAGCGAATCGGCAAATCCTTATAAGACCTAATCCTGGAGGCATAAATTTGTGTTTGATGTGGACATTGAACAGGTTTCATAACTAAATTATGTCCAGCCTGTGACGATACATGAAAAAGCTCTTTACCGAATTTTTTGGCATGACCAGAGATTTCGTATAAATCAATTTTAGTTAAATGAGGAGTTATTACTTTTTCAAAACCATAATTTCGACAAACATTTTCAATATGCTTTTGTAATTCTTCTTTGATTATTGTTCCTTTTGGTGTGAATAAAGGCAACCCTGGACCAACAAGAGAAGAAAAGCAAAACAAGTCTAAATCTTTGCCTAATTTTCGATGGTCTCTTTTTGCAGCTTCTTCTAGTTGAATTTGATATGCTTTTAATTCTTCGTTATTATCAAAAGCCACACCATAAATTCTTTGAAGCATTTTATTTTTTTCATCTCCACGCCAATAAGCTCCAGCAATTTTTGTCAGCTTGAAAGACTTGGCATCAAGTTCACCAGTTGAATCAATATGTGGACCTCTGCAAAGATCGACAAATTCTCCAGTTCGATAGAGTGATACTTCAGCATCTTTTGCTTCGCCACTGAGAATTTCAACTTTGTAATATTGTCCAGCTTTTTGAAGAAGTTCAATCGCTTTCTCGTGAGCAACTATTTGTTTTTCAAACGGATAATTTTTGTTAATGATTTTAATCATTTTTTTTTGTAAAATCGGTAAATCTTCTGGAATCAGTGTCCTAGGAAGATCAAAATCATAATAAAAACCATTCTCTATATTTGGACCAATTCCAAATTTTGCCTCTGGAAACATTTCCAGCACAGCACTGGCTAAAATGTGCGCGAACGAATGTCTATTAATTTCTAATTGTACTTCTTTGTTCATATTTTTAATGTTATAATTTATGTTTTGATTAATAAAAAAAGCCCAAGTATTCTTGCGCTTTGGGACCCTTTGGCAAAGGGCGGTTCCACCCAAATTCCTTAAAATATTTAAGGCAACTTTCAAATTGTTTAGAAGCTTAGTTCCGAATGAATCGGAATCGGTAATTT
>JAGLID010000126.1 GCA_023143145.1 Minisyncoccota bacterium
GAGTAGATTATTTTATAGCTAATTCGAAAAATACAGCTAAAAGAATTGAAAAGTTTTATGGAATGAAAAGTGAAGTTATCTATCCGCCATGTGATATGGGGAAGTCTAATTTGAATGATGAAGAAAAAAAGAAAAACGAAGGATATTTTTTAGTTGTTTCCAGGTTAAGTCCGTATAAAAAAATTGATATTGCCGTCGAAGCATTCAATAAATTGGATTTGCCATTGATTATTATTGGAGATGGAGAAGACCGAAAGAGATTAGAAAATATGGCCGAAAAGAACATAAAGTTTTTGGGATTTCAAAGTGCTGAAAAACTTGCAGAATATTATCAAAATTGTCAGGCATTTATTTTTCCAGGAGAAGATGATTTTGGTATAACGGCCGTTGAGGCGATGTCATATGGAAAACCAGTTTTGGCATTTCGAAAAGGAGGCCTGGAAGAGACAATGATCGAAGGAGAAACAGGGGAGTTTTTTGATGATGCAATTCCAGAGATTATGGCAGATGGAGTTCGAAGATTGAAAAATAATTATGAAAAGTATGACTGCGAGAAGATTAAGAATCAGGCGCATAAATTTTCAAGAGAAAAATTTGAAGACAGTTTGGAGGGATTTATCAATAAGCATGTTTTATAAAGCATAGTTTAAACTTAAATTTGCATTTGCAGTGAAAGCATGTTAAATTAAACATATAAATGAGAATAAAATTATGTCATTTGACAAAACTATTTTAGGAAACAAAAAAATAAGTGATATGCTTCAAAAGAGCTATGCTATGGGAAAATTATCTCATGCTTATTTATTTGAAGGTCCTGATCATATTGGGAAAAGGACATTTGCTTTGGAATTTAGCAAGTTAGTTTTGGAAGAAAATTTTGATAATATTGAGAAAAATCCGGATTTAATAACTTTATGTTCAGATGAAGATAAAAAACAAATTATTATTGAACAAATTCGGGAACTTGAAAAAGGGCTAAGTCTCTATCCATATTCATCAAAATACAAAATAGCTATTATCGAGAAAGCCGATATGATGACGAAAGCGGCAGCAAATGCAATTTTGAAAACACTGGAGGAACCGAGCAAAACTACGATATTAATTTTGTTAACTTCGAATTCCAGTAATTTACTTGATACTATTAAGTCTCGTTGTCAGATTATGAAATTTTTGCCAGTTGAAAGAAAAATACTTGAAGATTTTCTAAGCCTGACGATTAATGATAAATCTCATAGGGATGAAATTATAGAAATATCTGGATATAAACCTGGAAAGATTATTGAGTTAGTTAATAATGGTGATAAAATTAAAGAAGTTCTAAATACTATAGATAATTTTGCTGAAATTCTACATAAAAATAATTCTGAGAAATTAGACTATGTGGAGATTATATCTAAAAAAGAACCAAAAGAAATCATAAGTCAGTTAAATTATTATTCTTTTTATTTTAGGAAAGAATTATTGGGAGAATTCGAAAATGTAGATGGAATTGACAAAAATAAAGTTTTGAAAATTAAGAGTAATCTTGACCTATTGAATGGTATTAAAGAAAATATTTTGACTAAAAATATAAATATTAAATTGGCTTTAGAGAATTTATTTTTGCAAATTTAATCAAGATTAACATTAATCTCAAGTATTATGAAAAAAAAATATAATAAGATTGTCTTGTTTTTTTTAGTTGCTTTTATGGCGACATCTTTTACTGGATGTTTGGGGTTGACTGATGAAAAAAAATCGGCAGTTGTGGATGATATTGTAGAGGAGATAAACTATAATCAAGGAGTTTTTAAGTCAATTGACGGTGGAATGACTTGGGAACACAAAGTAAATCTTGCTGAGACTGAGGAAGAATTAATTGATAAAGTCAAAATTTCAAGCATGGAGATGGATCCTGAAGATAATCAGATTCTATATCTCGGAACACAAACAGATGGTTTATATAAATCTATTGACGGTGCTGAATCATGGAAGCAAGTTATTGATGAAAACAAGGTATTGAGTCTTCAGGCTAGCATTTTTAAAATTGCAATTGAAAAAGGAAATTCCGATATAGTTTATCTGGGAACTTTGAATAGCGATAGCGGTGAATTTCTGAAGTCGGAGGATGGTGGATTGAACTGGTACAGAAAGCACATTATGAGTAGGCTAGGGCAATATGTTAGCACTATTACAATTGATCCTATTTACAATAATATTGTTTATCTAGGAACTTCTGATGGAGGATTATTGAAAAGTGAAGATCGTGGAGAATCTTGGCTTTCGATAAATTGGTTTAGTTCTGCTGTTTGGGATATATTAGTCGATTATCAAAATAATGCAGGTATTATAGTAAGAACAGGAGCTGA
>JAGLID010000127.1 GCA_023143145.1 Minisyncoccota bacterium
TAATACCCTACATAATATATATGTGAAACAATACTAAAACTAATATTATCTTTCAAACATTATTACTAAATCCTTTTCTGTCATTTTTTTTCTTAACAATTAGTTGGAATCTGAAATCAAACCTGTGCATCTCCAATTTACTTCAGCCGATTTTGTTTCCTCGCTCACCACACAAGCTGGGCTACAACCATCTTTTTCCAACTCCGGCATTCTTTCCAAACCAATCCACCAGGTTTTCGAATTTTCATTATAAAAATATTTATCAGTTAATATTCCCGCCATAGAACATTCTTTGCTTTCTTGAGCAATAATCAATGCTTCTTCAAAATTCAGAGACAATACACTTTCATTATTTTCCTCAAAGAAAACAGGTATTTCCAACGCATCATCGTGTTCTCGCAAATCTGAAGGATTATCTTTTCGCAAAATCAAAGTTCCATTATTTTTATATTTTGGAATTTCAAACTCAATCACAGCTTGAAATGACACAAATTTTTCTGTCATCCATTCACCTTGTGCCACCGCAATTCCTTGTCCAATAATCAATCCGTCCCAATTTGTCAGGACTACAGGAAAATCACCTTCAAAAAACCAAAATCCCCTCGCCTGTCCTTTGATTACAAGAGGGCTTTTGATGACTTGATTTGAACGAGGAGAATCAAGAAAAATCAAATCTGCTTTTTCATTTTCATTTCCGATGTCTTCAGTGAAAGTCTGATCACTAGCTCGACACTGACGTGGATAACTTTCCGTCACAGGATTACCAGCTTCAACACATTCTTGAAAATTATTAACTTGAACCGCTTCCTTGACTTTATTATCCTCCTCAGAAGAATTGAGCCACCAAACTCCAAAACCAATAAAAACGACAACAATCGTAACTAATAAAAACCTTTTCATATATTTAGTTTATTTATTATATCTACATTATATCACAAACACAAAAAAATTGAAGATTTTGTAATAAAAAAATAATCACTAATTAAAGTGATTGTTTTGCTTATTCCCTCAAAGGAACAATATTTAAACCTGTTTGAAATTATTCAAAGCAATAAAGCAAGCTGTGAGGATAACTTGAAAACTATTCATTGATTAGAATTAGTAAATTTATTTAAATACTAATTTACCAAAGCTCTGGTCATTGGTCCAAAAAATCCAAATGCTGGTAAGTTGTTTGCTTTCTGAAAATTAGCCAAAGCTCTTTGTGTGGCAAAACCAAAATATTCTGTTTCATTGTCATTTGAGCCATACCCTATCTCAGAGACAATAAAATTATTACCATTCAAATATTTCTGTAATTTTTTAACATCTTCGCCTGTCATCGTAATTTTCAAGTCTCTTATAAAAATATATTCTTGAGGTTCAGTAATATTCTCTACTGTGATATTTTTACCATCTGTAAAAAATACTTCATCTTTAATTTCCAAAATTTCGTTCCAGTTATATTGATGAGAGATAAAAGCATCGGCACTGACAATCCATCTTTTCAAATTATTTTCAACTAAATATACTTTTGGTGAATTAAGATATGTTACTAATTTATTTTCATAAGATATATTTGCTTCGATTTCCTCTTCTTCGTCTGAAACAAGCAAAGAAACAATTGTCAGTTCAGCTCTGTTAACATAAACATCTTCAAACTTAATTTCAATATCATTAATACCATCACCGTCCAAGTCAACTTGTTTTACTTCATCTAAGCTAAATGTAATAATCTGAGGCTCAGACTCAATTTTCACTTTCATTATATTGAGATATAAATCAAAACTGATTATCTCAAATTTATGATTTTGATTAATCCAATTATTATTATTGCTAATAATAGTTGTAAATTTTGCCTGTGAGTTAATATAAGTCAAAACATTTGTACCTTTTGAATTAACTATACCAATATTTCCAACCTGACCGATAGCAATGTTGATGCCAATCTGACCTGCACCAGTCGCAGGAGGTAGGGAAATTGTAGCTCCACCACCACCGCTGGCAACTGAAAAAGAAATAATGGATTCGGCACTTTCATTGTTTGAACCGTCTTGGCACAATACATAATACGAATAACTAGTACCATTAATTAATCCAGAAATTGAAGTCAGGTGACTTATAGTACTAGTAGTACCAAATACAGTCATAGATCCAAAAGCTGTTCCCGAAGATGTAGAATATTTACAGGTAGCATTCTCATTAGTAGTAACAGATAAAGTAACGCTAGAAGTACCAGTAACTTGTTCTCCAGAAGGAGATGCGCCAGAAACTGTGGGAGCAACAGCATCAGCTACTGTAAATGTTGCATTTGACGATGTGATAGCATTATCATAAACATCCTCTACTGTGGCACCTATAGCCACATAAACAACTTGCTCGCTTGAAAAATTACTTGTCGGATTAATTGTGATGATTTGTTTTGGTCCATCAATTGTAGCATCAAAAGTAATGTCCGCACCACTCGCATCAGTGTCTTTTAAAGTGATGAGTGCATCAACATTAGCATCGGTAATTTCTGAGTCATCAATATTACGCGCCGCTCCATCAAAAGTAATTGTAATATTTGAACTGACCACCACATCAATTGCACTATTAAGTGGGCTTAATGTAACGCTCAGTGCTGTGCCATCGTAAGTCCAATTGAACTGTGTTGCTGCAGAGTTATTATTAGTTGATGTATCAGTAAAAGTGGCGCCAGCTACATCAATTGTAGCTGCTCCATCAGTCGTCGGTGTGAATGTTGCAGTGTAAACCGTACTTGAAGTAGCAGCGAAACTGCTGATAGCACCATTTGAAACTGAAATATCACCCGAAGCAAAATTTACCGTTGCTTCACTACTTGTGAAAATAAGGAAGAGTGTTGCATCTCCGGAAGTAAAACCATCAGCTCCTTCTGCCGCTGTAATAATCATCGTCGGGGCAGTAAAATCTCCGGTTGTGAAATTCCAGGTTGTCGTGTCCGAGATTCCAGCATATGAATTGCTCGAAACATCATCAAACGCAGTTGCAGATATTTGTATATAATATGAAGTTTGCTCACTAAGGTTAGCAGTTGGATTTATGGTAATTGTATTAGTACTTGTTCCTGTTAATCCTCCATCTGGAATAGTGAAAGTTTGAATAAGAGTGTCATCAGACTTGTATAAAGAAACCGTACCTCCTGTTTCAGCATCCACACTTTCAGAAAAAGTAATTACTAAATTTGCTCCAACTGCGACAGAGGTTGCTCCGTCTGCTGGGGACAGAGAACTGACAACGGGAGGATTAAAAACACCTGCGTATTCAAAAGAACCAATATCAGTATCTCCATTTCTTGTGGCTCCTCTTTCATCTTCAGTTGGAATAGAAACGGAAACATTAGCAGTAATTAACCCTCCGTCAACTGCCACACTATTACTATTAGTTATTGCTAATGTTTGACTTCCATAGATTGTGCCATTGTCAGCTAAAGATGAATCTAAATATAATGACCCAGTTGTGACAGTATTATGTAAAGTAAAAATATCATCCCCTGCTCCATTGCCGTACAAATCATACCAAGTGGTAGCTGAAAAACTTACTCCATTGTAAGCAGTATTTACCTTACCAAATATATTCCCTCCATTATCATGAAATGTTCCACTGTTTGTAATATCAAAAAAATTCCCACTGGCATAATTTACATTATAATCTGTTCCACTGACGGTAACTTTATTCCCAGCGACAATAGAATTTTTTATATACAAGGTAGCATTATTAACATCAATTCCAGTTGTATCACCAGTTCCATCTGGGGCGACATTATAGGCAATGGTAGAATTTGTAACATAGGCAGTTCCTGATCTCAAATAAATTCCCGCTCCACCAACTGTGGCCAAAACATCGGCCGTTGAATTAAAAGCTATTGTTGAATTTGTAATGTAAACAACATTAGACCCACTGGCAGTATAGGCATTTACAATTCCTCCTCCCTGAGATTGAGCAAAGTTATCGTTTATAGTACTATCATTGACCGTTAAAGTGGCGGCATTCCGAATACCACCACCATAACCACCCCAAGACGGGTAATGCCATACATAGTTTTGAGATATATCACAATGATTAACCGTAAGCGTCCCTTCATTATTAATACCACCACCATTAGACCCAGTCCTATTATAGCCATAACGAACAGTTAAATCATTAATGGCAACTGTATATCCGACAGAAATATTTAAAACTGCCCTGTCTCCAGCAGCATAACTTGAAGCAGCCTGAATAATAGTTTGCCCTGCACCTTCTCCTTGAATGATTAAATTTTTTCCAATAGTATATCCAGTTGTAACAACATCCCCCGTCTCGTCTGCATCAGTCCAAGTGAAAGTCCCAGTCAAATCAAGTACATCACCAGAAACAACTGCAGTATATCCTTTATAAAAAGTTTTGTATGGCGTACTAGAAGAACCATCACCAATAGTGTCGTTGCCAGTAGCACTATTCACATAAACAGTTGCCGCACTAGCATTCTGACTTGTTGCGAATAAAGCAAGAAAACAAATTACAAAAAATACCCTACTTAAATTTCTCTTTACATTTTTCATTTTTATAATATTAAATTTTATTTATTATATCTATATTTTACCACAAATCCCAAAAAAATTCGAATTAACTTTTATGGTATAAAAAATAACCGCCAACTAAAGCAGATATTTTATTCGTCCGGATCATGAGACGATTTTCAAACTTTTTTGACAGATTATTTTTAGCCTTTGCTGTTAAATCTCCCTTCCGAAAATATTTATAGAAAAACACTGCAAGTTGTTGAACAATATATTTATTTTGTCTTTTTGTTAGACTTTCCATACAGAATTAATGATTATTTTTATCTTTAACTATTTTTCCAATTGTTCATCACCTGAAATATCTTTTTTCTCGGGATTAGATTTAGGCCTGCGTCCTCTCGGATATTCATTTTCACACCATGTTTTTACAACCTCTCTAATTTTAGATTTTCTCTCAATTAAAAATTCCATAAAATCTTCATTTATTAATTCCTTGCTCGACTCTCTATAAAAGTTCAATCCTTCAAAAGATTTTTTTATATCATCATTTCTAATATTTTCAATTTTACTAATCTCTTCTTCAAAGGTGCTCACTTTATAATTCTTTTGTTTAATATAACTGCAAAAAATTGGTGCAATTGCCCAACCACTATCCTCTACCTCATCTAAACTATAAGATTGAGCATACGCTCCCAATGCTAATTTTTTATCAGATAAAAAACCTGGACCTGATAAATTATAATCAATAGATCGACATACTAAATTATTATTTATAACATAATCCTGATCTTTCTTATCATAATTACCAACCCAAAGATTAAATACAAAATTATTTAGAATTTGTCTTAGATTTTTAATTTTATTTATTTCTGAATATTTTACAAAATTAGATAAAGTCACACCCTCAAACCTTGTTATCAATAATTTATCTCGCATTAAAACACTGTCTGGTTTTATTGATTTTAAAAATTCATCAAATGATGAAGAAAATTTTATTTGACTATAATTTATAAATTTTGTTGTAGGAATACATGTTTTTAATTTCTCTCCCAATCGATATGCTAGAATAGCTCGATTATCTAAATCAATAAAATTAGCATTTTGATTCTTAAGGTTTTTAGAAATTTTGCCAATCCATAAAGAATTTGCTATTCTCTCTTTTAAAATAAAATTAATATTATGTGCCCCTTCTATTATGTTAACAAACTCGAATTTTCTAAATTTATCTAAAATCATATTTTTGAATTATTCGTTGTATCTATATTTTATCACAAATCATAAAAAAGTTCTAAACAATCTCAAGGGTTATAAAAACAACCACCCATAAAGATGATTATTTTGTTTGTTCGTGTTCTGGGACAATGCTGGAACCTTTCGTAGCGGAAAAGAATAAATCTCCGTATTATAATAATATAACTATTTTGACTCTTTTAAAAATAAAAAAAGGTAGCTTGTGTTATATTCCACATAGCTACGCAAATATACATACTCTAAATCTTTTTAAGTCTCTTTATTATAGCAGACTCGAACTCTTCATTGTTATATATAACAATGGTAATTTTCGCAATTATGGAATCAGAAATTTCTACGAAATGTCTTTGAATTCCTGCAGTTATCTGGTCTGCAACTTCATCCATGCTCGATTCGATTTGACCAAGCACAACACCAGTTCTCATGGCTGGAAGCAACACCTCTTCCATAGAATGATAATCTGCTGAAGAAAGACCACTTTCTACCACGCTACTAAGAGATGACTTCAAATCATCGATTACAAAGATGACATTATCAAAGTTTCCTCTATTCAAGGGCATATTGCGCTTTCCACGTGCAAATACTGTTTCAAGATCCTGAATAACTT
The DNA here is from genome assembly GCA_023143145.1 of Minisyncoccota bacterium. Lineage (GTDB taxonomy): Bacteria > Patescibacteriota > Minisyncoccia > JAHIHE01 > JAGLIN01 > JAGLLA01. Next base: position 6,361 of record JAGLID010000127.1, read on the forward strand.
TACCGCGCACCTGATCATGAAAATGGTTTCTTGCAACATCAAAAATTGCATTATCGACCCCACCATCCCAATCTCCATTAGAATTAATTGGTGTTATGATTGCATTTGCATCAATCTTTGTTATATCACCTTCAACTACTACGATTTTACAATTACCAACTGTGAATTGATTTTCTTTCATTGTCTTACTCCTTTATTTCCTTTCAAACTATTATATTGACCTAGATTTATTCCCTTTAACAAACCTAAGTACCTAAAGCTTAAAATATATATTATATTTTGTCAATTCAACATTTGTCCAACACTTTCTGAATAATGAATTATTGTTTATCACATAATCCACAGAGTATTAAAAACAATAACCCATAAAGATGATTATTTTGTTTGTTCGTGTCCTGGGACGATGTTGGAACCTTTTTTAGCGAAAAACAGCAATAACAGAAACATAACTTTATTATTTTTTGTGATAAAAAAATACGGCAAGCTCATAAAAATGAGTTCGCCGCTGTTAAGAAATATATCTTGTTGTTTAAGACTTCCCGCAACCAGGACATCTGCTTGCGGTAGATTGCATATGTTCTATTGAATCGTGAACATTACATTCGATTTCTTATGTTTTGCTTGATGGCGGAGTGTATCGGCAAGAATAATATTCTACCGAAAAGTCTGGTTGAAGTTCTTCAATCTTCTTGATTGCCTGAGCTTCATCAAAAAATTCTCCAGATTTTTGTTTTAGCTCATCATCAGACACGCTACCATCTCTAGCAAGGTTTCTTGCTTCCTCGGTAAGTTCAACAATAACCTCAGCTGTTGAATCTATATACTTTTTAACCGTTTCACCGTCTTTTTCATAAACGATAATTTTACTGTCAGATGGCTCAATTGCCATTCCAAATTCTAAAATTGGAAATATATTTTCCATAAAGAATTTTTGCATGTCATCATTCTTTTTTTCGCTTCCGCCTTTCAAAACAACTTTCATTATATACCCTCCGTTCTTCTATCCAGTACAATAATTATCCACTCTAAAATACAAATTTGATTTACTTCAGAGTTTTAAGTTGATAACAAAATATTATTTATAATCAATTTATAAATCTAAAGTTAAATTACTTTTACATTATTTTAATGAACAATTACATTACCTGGCACGAATCCCTAACCCGAATTCTATGACTAATTATACTAGCATATTCTATCTAAAATGTCAATAACGTGACACACTCTAAAAGTATAAAAATAAACCCTAAAACAAGGGATTATTTGAATTGCTCGGGGTCTGGGA
>JAGLID010000128.1 GCA_023143145.1 Minisyncoccota bacterium
AGCCGATATTGATTGAAATAAAATCGAAATAAATAAATTTTAATTTATAAGTTAAAATTATGAAATTGATAAACGAAGCAATTATACAAGACTTGAAGCAGTCTTTGGGAATTGAATTATTAGAAGAAGAAAATCAAAGTGAGATTTTGACAAAACTTTTGGAATTAATTAGCGAGAATGCCGGGATAAAAATTATTGAAAATTTTAGTGACGAAGATTATAAAGAGTTTAACCAAATTCCGAGAGATAATCTTGAAAAGATGGAAAATTTTATGATTTCTAAAAATCCTCAAGCAGAAGAAATATTCAGGCAAGAAGCTGAGGCAGTGAAAAGAGAATTGTTGGGAAATAATACATAAGTAATTGTTTCAAATTTTGATTATTGTTTTATGTCATTTCAGAGAGAAGGATAATTTATAAAATTTATTATTACTTTGTACATAATTTATTAACATTTTGTAATTAAATAGGGTTGTTAAGATGTTTTCGATACTGGTAATGATAGTAAAAGTGAAATTTACCAGGATTTTTTCTCTCGTTATCACTATACTCAGAATGATTGTAAATATATCTGTTTTATGTGAAAATTAATTCAAAATAAATTGATGAGCCAATTGACTGATAAAGAAAAGATTTCAAAAATCAAAAAACTGTTTGTAAGATTTCATGAAAGAATCTCTGTTTTAAGAAAAAAACAAATGGAACTTTTTAGGAGGGTTTTGAAATTAAAAGAGGAAAAGGAGTTTGATGAGGTGAGAAAAAAGATTAATGAGATAAAATAAATATAATATTAATTATTGTGTTTTTATAAATAAGTCTAATTTTAATATTATGAGTGAAAAAAAAGTAGATGTTATCGAGAGAGAAAATGGAGATGTCGTTATTGAATCTGGGGCAGATGACTCACTTGAAGAAGTTATAGAAACGGGAATTGAATATTTTAATGAAAAAGTATCAGAGGTTAAAGACTTGAATCAAGCCACCGGAGAATTGATTCCAGATGATTCTAATATAGAAATAGAAAATATTAAGCTTAGTGAAGAGATTGATGATGCTGTGGGTAAATTTAAGAAAGAGTTAGAGTCTGTAAATGATTTATCTCTGGTAATTGCAAGTGAAAATGACCTTGAGAATAAGGATATTGATGGAAGTGATATAGTTATAGAAGAAGGTGGTGTTTTAAATTGTAAAAATATTAAGTTTAGTGAGTCTTCCATAATTGTAAAAGAAGGAGGGATTTTAAAATGTGTAGGTGTTAGTCTTTTTGAAACTGACATAATTATTGCTAAGGGAGGAAAATTGATTGAAGACAGGGGAATCTCATATGGTTTTGGTAGTAGTCTCGTGGATCAAAATAAGAGTAATGTGCAACTCATAGAAGAAGACGAAGATTTGGTTCCGATTGAAGTTAATGAAGGAAAAGAGTATAAATGCAGTGCTGAGGAAATTGAATATTTTATTGAAGGTGGGAACTTTGAAGTTTCAAATGCTGATTTGGAATATATAATACTGAGATTGGAAAATGGGGATGAGGAAACTAGTAATCCAGATATACTTGAAGTTATGAAAAAAGAGTTAAAAAAGAGAAAAGAGAGTGGCTTTGATTCGGAAGATAAAGAATTGTTAGAAATCGAAGATAGAGATGAAATAAGTGCAGACAAAGAATTAACTAATGAGGAACAAAGCGAAAAATATGCGTCAGAAATATTAAAACATATAGGTGATATTTTTTTGATAGGTGATAGTCTTACAAAAAGAATTGAGGATCCAAACATAGAAATAAAACCTGCTATATATGAGATAATGTGTGAGTGTATACTTAATATTAGGTTCGAAGAACTTAAATATAAAGGAAAAATTAACGAAGACGATTCTAGAAAAATTGATTCTAGAATTCAAGAATTATGTGATTCCTACGGTATTAGTTATGAAACTGCGACACGAGAGAGCGTTCAAGAAGATTTAAATAATCATCTTAAATATGAAAATATATTTCAGGAAATTAAGGATAAATTAAGAATGTCGTCTGACGAAAGAGGTCAGGAAGAGGAAATTCTTGAAGAGACTGAGACCGAAAGAGTGGAAAGAGAATCTATCGAGGAATTATGTAAAAATGACCCAATAGCGAAGGAATATTATGAGAGTTCACCCGATGAGAAAAGGGCGAAAATTGAGGCTGGAAAAAATGAAGCAAGGACTGAACTTGGAAAAGATTTAGCCGAAGATCAGAAGAGATTAGGGGAAACCGCTGAAGATTTGAAAAAACAAAGAGAGGAATTTCAAGAAAAGATGGAGGCTGCTCATGAAACTTTTGAAGCTCAAGAAAATTCATTACAAGAGATTTGTAAAACAGCAGAATTTAAACTTCTTGATCCTGAGCAAAAATTGGAAATCAAAAGAGTTGTGAATATGTTTCGAAATCTAGCCAAGAGTCATATAGATCTCGAAAGAATTATGATGCTTGAAGAAGATATGAATGCAATGGCTAATAGTGATTCGGACGCATTGCTTGAATCATTTCCTAATTATGATAAATCAATTAGGACATGGGAAGGTATTATGGATTTAATTGATAGTGATATAAAAGAAATCGCAGAAAATGAAGAGAAGGCTTTGGGAAAATGGTTCAAGTGGCTTAAAGAAAATCCAGGTGACGCAGCTTTAATATTAGCTGCTATAGCAGCAGTTGGTTTGGGAGCTGGCATACTTACTACTATGGCGTATGGAGCGGCGCCAGGCGCTTTTGTGGGAATAGGTACTGGGTTAGCGGGGACATGGGCTGCGACAAAAACAACTATGTCAATTGGATTGATTAAAAGTATGGCAATCGCAAAAACTGGTGTAGCTATTGGGGCAATTGGAGGATTAGTTGTGGGATTCTTAGCTTTGGTAGACGAAGAACATAGAGATAAGATTGTAGAGTGGTTTACTGGAAAAAGTGTTCCTGCATGGTGCCGAGTCGGGAAAAAAGGTAAAGCTTAAAATGTAATTAAATAAATTTATGGTAGAAATAAATAGCGAGAATATCAATCTTCAGGAGATTGAAGATCTTGAAAAAAAGCTGGCGGAGAAAAAAGCGGCTTTGGGAGAAAAAATGCCGATGCCAGAGCAAAAGGAGATTGAAATCACTAAAGAAAATGTTTTAGAAAAATATCAGTCTCAAAATTCTTCGCAAACTCAACAAGCGACAACTGACGATGAAGAAAAAAAAGAAAAGCATATTAAGAAAGTTACAGAAGAATTGAAAAGTCTCGATATACCCGGAAAGGTTGCTAGGCTTGTGGTTATTGCTTTTGAAAAAGGTATTAGCCATAGTATAAATATTGCCAGAGGTTTAAATGATGCCTATCTTTTGGATGCGTTACATGATAAACTCATTGGTGATCTTCATGATGAGCTTGTGAAAAAGGGGAAATTGAAAGATTTATAACGTGAGAGTAGATGTTTTTTTATAATATTATTCAAATGAGGGTATATCAAGTAATAGGGACGCAATTCATCGTGTGGGTTATTACTAAATTAAATTAGAGTACTCATAGATGCGATAAATCGCGTCCCTATGGTATTCACCATATAATCAAGTTTGGGAAAATAGATTAAATATTTAAAAATAAAAATAAAAAAATGGAAATTGCAATAAGCAACTATATAATCACTCTTGAAGTTCTAGATTTATTTTTCTTTCTAGTGATTTTTATTTTATTGATACTTGCTTATACTAAGATTCGTTTAAACATCAAAGGGAGAATCACAAGATCTTTGAATATGATTGTACTTCAAATTTCTGTACCTAGAAAAACAGATGAGGAAGTCCAAAATATAAGCGAAAAAGAAAAGGAAGGTATTTCCATAATGGAGCAGCTTTTTGCAAGTTTGAGTAATATTAGAGAAGAGATGTTTAAGAAGATTCTCTATGGTCCTTTCTATTTGACTTTTGAAATTGCAACTCCAATTGACAGTAACGAAATTTCATTTTATGTTTCAATCCCCAAAAAATTTCGACCAATTATTGAAAAACAGATTAATAGTTTTTATCCTGATGCCGATATAAGACAAATTGAAGATTATAATATTTTTGTTCCGCAGGGGGGATCGGCTGCTTCCTATGTCGTGCAAAAAAGAAATTATGCTTTTCCTATAAAGACATATAGACAACTTGAGGCTGATCCGCTTTCAAACATTACGAATGCGCTTAGTAAAATCCCACAAGGAGAAGGTGCTTCTCTGCAGATTGTAATTAAGCCAGCTGGAAATATTTGGCAAGCAAAGAGCAAGAGTAGAATTAAAGAGATGCAAAAGGGTAGTGGTTTTTCTGATCATGGAAAATCTTCTTTTATTGTGAAAATTTTAAAATTCTTTATGGATATTTTTAAGGCTGGAGGAAATTCTAAGGAAGAGGAGAAAGCAGTTGTTCTCACGCCATCACAGGAAGAAATTCTTAAGGCTGTTGAAGCAAAATCAGTCAAGGTTGGATTTGAAACCAATGTCAGGCTTGTGACATCTGCTCCGACGAAAGAGAAAGCTGAAGATTTATTGAGGGAACTTGAAAATTCATTCACGCAATTTGACTCCCCAGACACAAATTCTCTCAGAGTGCATGAAACTTTTTTGAATAAAACGGGACATTTAAATAGAACAATCTATAATTTTATATTTCGAAATTTTGAAAAAAAGAGAAAAATGATTTTAAATACTGAAGAGCTTGCAAGTCTATTTCATTTTCCAATATTTACTACTGGTACTCCGCAGGTTAAGTGGTTGAAATCAAAACAAGCCGCTGCTCCGTCTAATTTGCCAACTGAGGGCTTAATTTTGGGACATAACACTTATCGAGGAGATGATAGGGTTGTTAGAATAGACAGAGAAGATCGCAGAAGACATATGTATATTATCGGACAAACTGGAACTGGAAAATCTGGCTTTTTAGGTGAGTTAATTAAGCAAGATATAATGAACGGAGAAGGTGTTTGCGTTATTGATCCTCATGGTGACTTAGTGGAGGATGCTTTGAATTGCGTACCAAAAGAAAGAGCAGAGGATGTTATTGTTTTTGATCCTTCAGACACGGAAAGACCTTTGGGACTCAACCTTCTTGAATATGACGAGAACTATCCAGAACAAAAAACTTTTGTCATCAATGAAATGATAAAAATATTCGACAAACTATATGATTTAAAATCAACTGGAGGTCCAATGTTTGAATCATACATGAGGAATGCAATGCTTTTGATTATGGACCATCCAGAATCGGGTTCGACTTTAATTGAAATTTCAAAGGTATTAGCCGACCCAGACTATAGAAAATACAAACTATCAAAATGTAAAAATTTTACCGTAGTTAATTTTTGGGAAAAAGAAGCTCAAAAGGCTGGTGGCGAGGCGGCTCTGGCAAATATGGTTCCTTATATTACCAGTAAGCTAACGCAATTTATTTCTAATGATACGATGCGACCAATCATCGGACAGCAAAAAAGCTCTATTAATTTCAGAGAAGCAATGGACAGTAAAAAAATATTACTCGTCAACCTTTCAAAGGGGAAGATTGGAGAAATGAATGCTTATTTGCTCGGTCTTGTTATCGTCGGAAAGATTTTAGTCTCTTCTCTAAGTAGAACTGATATACCACAAGAAGAAAGAAAAGATTTTTATTTTTATATTGATGAATTCCAAAATTTTACAACGGATAGCATTTCAACGATTCTTTCGGAAGCAAGAAAATATAGACTTTCTTTGAATATTGCTCATCAATTTTTGGGTCAGCTCCCCGAGGAAATTCAAAAATCAGTTTTTGGAAATGTCGGAACAATCGTATCTTTCAGGGTTGGACCTGAAGATTCTGAATTTCTTGCCAAACAATTTAAGCCGGTTTTTAACGAGCAGGATTTAATTAATATCGATAACTTTAATGTTTATCTTAAATTAATGATAAATGGTACAATCAGTCAAGGGTTCAATATGGCAACTTATCCTCCAAAACAAGGAGATCTAAAAATCGCCAGTGCCATTAAAGAGCTTTCCAGGTTGAAGTACGGAAAAACTAGGGAAATTATAGAAAGAGATATTATAGAGCGATCACAAATAAAAACTAAGGTAGGTGGTATATAATGATTTAAACACCATCCTCTTGCCATATTGTTTTTATTTGCTATAATGTTTAAGTACGTGCGGGTGTCGTATAGTGGCTAATTATGCTAGCCTTCCAAGCTGGAGAGGTGGGTTCGATTCCCATCACCCGCTCCACTAAAATAATTTTTATTATCATTGAATTAAATATATTTTTGAATAAAAAATGAAAAATAATTCATACATTGCGATAAGGAAAATGGCTGCTTTCAGAGTAATGCCGTTTTTTTGTATAATATTTTTATTTTTTGTTTTTGTTAATACTGAAACAAAAGCGGTGAGCATTTCGGAAAACGAAGAGTTTCTTGTTGATTCTGCTTACGATTATTTTGATCGATTTCAGGTACAAGCCAGTTTGCAAAAAATTAGCTTAAACGCATATTTTTATGTTGAGAATGATTATTATAATAGTCTATCTGGTACACAAAAAAATGAATTTGACTTAAGTTTGGACTTGTTGGCGAGTGATTTTGATAATATAATTTATCCAAAAATGAGAAATATATTTGGCATGGAGTGGGATCCAGGAATTGATAACGATAGTAAAATTACAATTCTTTTTACCAGGACAAAAGAAAATGTTGGTGGATATTTTAATCCTAATGATGAATATTCAAAAGATGTAATAGTCAATAAAAAAAGTAATGAAAGAGAAATGATATATTTAAATATATCATTTATCGATGATGAGAGAATTAAAAGTTTTCTTGCTCATGAATTTCAGCACATGATTACTTGGTATAATAAAAATAAATTGAATAATATTTCGGACAATATCTGGCTAAATGAAGCAAGATCTGAATATGCTTCAACTGCTATTGGCTATGATGATGATTTTAATGTTAGTAATTTAAAGGCAAGAATAAGTGGATTTAAAACAAATCCAGTTGATTCTATAACCGAATGGCAAAATAAAATATATGATTATTCTTCAGTTAATTTATTTTCTCAATATTTAGTAGATCAATTTGGAGGAAACATTTTTAGAATCATGATTAGTAATGATAAAATTGGTATTGAAAGTATAAATGATGCTTTGCTAGCTCTTAATCAAAAGGAGACTTTTAGATCTGTTTTTGAAAATTGGTCTGTGGCAAATTATTTAAATGATACAACAGTAGAATCAAATGGAAAATATGGATATAAAAATGCTAATATAAATTATGAAAATTTTCATATTTCAACTCAAAATCAATTTATAATAGATAGCAGTGAAGTTAATATCTCAAACTCTATCAAGGATTGGACAGGTGAATATTATGAATTTAAATTAATTGATAGGCAATATGGTATCAAGGATAAAATAAAAATTAGCTTTGAAGGAGAAGTCTCTGGAAAATATTCTGTTCCTTGTGTTGTTTTTTATAAAAATGGAGAGAAGAGTGTGGAACATTTAATTTTAGGCAGCAATCAAAATTATACCAATTCTATATCATTGTCTAATAATAATATTTCTTCATTTACTATAATTCCTGTGAGTTATAAAAACAGTACTAGTTTTGGAAGTGATATTGATGATTATAATTTTTCATTATCTGTTGATATTGTTAATAACAGTATTTTTGCAAATAATTCTCTTTTAAAGTCAAATAATAACTCCAAAGTGTATTTAGTGGATGGTAATAATAAACGATGGATAGATAGCGTTCAGTCTTTCGTTTTAAATGGCTATGATTGGAAAGACATAGTAATCGTGACTGATTATGAATTGAGTCAGTATCAAAACGGAGAAGATATTGTTGCAGTAATAAAAAAATACTCAAGTTTTAATGGTAGCTTATTTAGAAATCTAAATGACTCTAAGGTCTATTTGATAGAAGATAATAAAAAACGATGGATAGATAGCGTTCAGTCTTTCGTTTTAAATGGCTATGATTGGAAAAATATAGTGATTGTGACCGAATATGAACTTAATCAGTATCAAAATGGTGTTGATGTATCATAAAACTTGATTAGTTTCCAAAATACAAAAAACATACATCCTTTCAAGGGTGTATTTGTTTAGGTTTAAGGGTTAAATAATGAATATTAGACCAAAGAACGAATAATTGCTATAATTAGTATAATAATTATAAATATATACATGAACAAACATTTCGGTTTAACAAAAAAACTATATATAAAGGTTATTGTATTACTAATTTTTGTTTCATCTTTTTTTCAGATACAAACTTCAAATGCTGCAGAAATTCCAAAAATAATTTCTAGATTACAATGGGGCGCTGATGAGTTAAAAATGACTTGGCCGGTAGTGAATGCGAAGGTGAAAAAATTTGTAGTACATCATACAGCAAGTACTAATCTTGTTCCAGATTCAGATGGTAGTGGGGAATATAAAAATATGGTTAATAATATTTATAATTACATGAGTGGTAGTAAGACATGGTATGATGATGAGAGAGAATATGTAGGCTTTGGAGATATCGGATACAATTATTTAATTGATCCGAGCGGAAATATTTACGAAGGAAGGTCAGGTGGCAATGGAGTTGTGGCTGGACATGTGAGCGGATTTAATACAGGAAGCATCGGTATCGGTGTGATTGGACGATATCAAGATTATGTTAATAGTGAAAATAATTCCATTTCTTCTCACTCCGTGAATTCAGCAATTAAACAATCTCTGGTAAATTTGATTGGTTGGTTAGCTGCGAATAATAATGTAGATTTGAACAAAGTAACAAATTTTAATGGAAAAAATATTGACGGTTTGGTTGGACACGGAGATTTAGCTCCGACTATTTGTCCTGGAGATGAGCTAGAAAAAGAGCTGGGTGTTATACAGAGAAATGCTAGCACTATTGAGAAAACTTATATTAATTATGTTTATCAAGTTAAGGGGGACAATGCAGTCTATGCTATAAGTGATGGCTATAGAATAAGATTTGAGTCAAAAGAAAAACTTCCAAATAGTTATAAAAATAATACCATTAAACAAATTTCGAAGACACAACTTGACGCTTATAAATATAAAGACCTAGTCGTTTATCCAGATGGAAGTTTACTTCAGGAATTTAATCTGAATACTGTTTATTATCTACAAAATGGTCAAAAAAGAGCGATGGAAATGAGTGGTGAGGAATTTGCAAAGATGGGTTTTAAAGACAGTGATATTATAAAAGTTTTTTCAAGTGATTTGAAAATTTACCAATCTGGCTTGAATATTAAATATGCCCCAGATGGAAAATTAATCAATGACAAGAAGGGAACTGTTTATCTTGTTGAGAATGGAAAGAAAAAGAAATTTACTTCAGCAACCCTTTTTGAATATCTTGATTATAAATGGAAGAATATTGAAGACAATAACTTTACAAATTATTATCTTAATGGAGATGATATGACTTATCCTGATGGAATATTGGTTAAAAGTTCAGATAACGATAGTGTATATTTAACAGAGAATAATAGAAAGAGGGAGATTTTATCAAGTACACTGTTTAATGTTTTGGGATATCAAGCTGAGAATGTTATTTCAATTAATCAAGAAGAACTGGACAATTTTCTTATTGGAAAAAAACTTAGTTATCCCGACAATACTCTTGTGAAATCGGAAGATTCTCCAGCGGTTTATATTATTCAGGAAGCTAAAAGAAAAGAATTCACCTCTGTTGTACTTTTTGAACAATCTGGATACGACTGGAACGAGGTTATTAAAATTAACAAAGAAGAGCTTAATACTTATCCAAGAAATGGAAGGGCTTTGTATCCTGACGGTTTGTTGATTAAATCCACAGATAATCCAAACGTGTATCTTCTTGAGTCAGGGAAAAAGAGAAAAATAACTTCTGCTAATTTATTAATAGAATTGGGTTATGATTGGAATGATATAATTTCTATAAATCTAGCCGAGATGAAAGATTATGCCGATGGAAAAATAATGATTTATCCTGAAGGAACTTTAATTCAAAGAGAAGGCTATCCGATTATCTTTAAAATTGAAAATAGTCAAAGAAAAGAATTTACATCCCTAGCTTTATTTAAGGCAACAAACAGTAAACTTTCAGATGTTATAT
>JAGLID010000129.1 GCA_023143145.1 Minisyncoccota bacterium
TTCTAAATAGTTCTTATTTATGCAAATCATTCCTCCGCCCATACTGCAGCCGCAGCAACCAGAATTAACTAAAACGCAATCACTGTTATTATTACATTTAATCAATTCTTCTTTATCAGGAAGAGCAACATTTTCTTTTTTCTCGCAAACTTCCTGACATTCTTCTAAGCTTCCAAAAGGTATTTCAAACGAACAACCACCGACTCTTTTTTCAACACATTTTTCTAAATTTGAATCAAATTCATATCCTATAGCCCCCATCTTACACGAACCAATTCCTACAACTTTCTCCTCACATCTCGGATCAAGCGCTGATTTTTCTTTGATTGTGAATTCGTTGGAATAAACCTGAAGCCACGCTTGATTTTTGATAGCTTGATAATTAATGGCAAAACGATACACTCCCCGATCTAAAAACATATCTTTATTATTAATATGCACAGTTGGCACCCAATCAAACATTGCCTTTTGTCCAACTTTCAATTCAGATGGTCCATCAAAATCAATATCACATTCTGGCCAAACGCATCGTACGGAAAATTTCTCCCATGTCTTATCAGTCTCTTGCTTTTCAATACTTGATATGGAAAATTCTGGCGTAAGGCTAATCGCTGTCGAAAAAATACTTTTCTCTGAATTATTTATTAGAGTTATTTTTAATGTCTCTCCCGACTCATATTCCGTTTTATCTGTCGTAATAATCACTTCCTCAACCAACCTTTCTTTAACTTTCTCACATTTCACATTTACGCATTTGCAAGTATGTTGAGGTTTTTCCAAACATTGTTCACAAAAAATTTTCTTATCAACCATTTTCTTAAATCTTTCTTCTTCTATTTTTTTAGCCTCTTCTGATGGAAGACATTCATATTCCTCTATTGAAGTATCACAGGGCAAACATATATTAGAACCTGTATAAACAAGTTCGCACTCAGAATCAATTTCACATTGAGTTTCAATAATAGGATCTATAATCGGCAGATCTATCTTATTTGGTGAAGTTATTGTATATTTTACAATAATATACCCGCCACCAATAATAATCACTCCCATTCCAGTGAATAATAGAATTACTAAAAGCGTTTTGACGGTCATTAGAGATAAGCGCTCTTTTTTAGGCAATTGATTTTTGTTTTGCATGTTATTCTTTTAGTTTAATAAAAAAGTATTTTAACTACTTTTGCCCAAGATATATTTCGCCGCAATTATTCTTAAAAATATTATCTTCTTCTAATAATTTACACGGCTCCTTATCTTCAAGTAAATTAGCAATATTATTAACGCACTTGCCTCTTTCGTAACGATCATCAATAGTTATGCATAAATTAAAATCTCTATTAGCCACAGCCACCTTTTCTAAACAATATTTTTTATAACTATTATCTCCCATTAAATTACAATAATTTTCTTTTGTTTTTACGGAAACATTGTATTCGCAAACATCTCCAAGAGTCTCATTATTAATTTTGCCGCATAATTCAATATTCCCTTCTTGCTCTGCCTGAATAGCAAAACAAATATTTTTATCTGTAATATTATTTAATTCCGCGCAACTGTCTTTAATATAATTTTCATTTTCATCAATCAACAATTTTTGATAACAGCTAAATTTTAAAAAGTCTGTTTCTATATTTTCACAAAGAATTGGATTATTTTTCCCTATTTTCTGATAACACATATCTTTAAAATATTGAGCGTTATCTAACGGTGATATTTTTGAAATTTCTTCGCACAGCGAATAATCATTTGTTTTTTCCGCTAAATCAATAAAACACCAAGGGTCCTTGCTTTTTTGGCACAACAAGGGATCGTTTTCTTTTAAAGCCATTTTCTTATAACAAGATCTTTGAAAAATATCTTCGCTTATTTTTTCGCAAATATCTAAGGAAGGGTTTATCTTCATCACATCCAACAAGCAAGTATCTTTAGACATATAATCTCTGCGATAATCGCAAATCTCAGGATCTTCTAATTTTTTAGCAAAAAGAGAAAAGCATAAATTTACACTACTTTCGCTTTTAAAGCTCTCGCAAATCAAATAATTATCACTTCCCTCTATAATTTGCTCAAAGCATTGAACTTTATAAGACTTATGTTCGGGATTGATAGATTCGCAAAAATTATAATCGCCAGTTAATTTTACTTGGCACATTAGATTATCAAATTCTTTGTTTAGAATATTGTAATAAGATGAAAGCTCGCTTCTAAAATCGCAATAGCTTAAAGCTTTTTTAGATAATAGTTCAAACTTAATATCAGTCTTGTCATAAGTATACTTTGAAATATTTTCTATTTGTTTTTCAGTTAATTTTTCTGACGCCCTAATCGCTTCTGTGATTAAACTTCTGGAAAAGGCGATCTCATCTCCTGCATAATAATATTTTTTCTTTTCTGTTCTATCCTTAATGTAGTCCTCAATATAAACCCTTTGTCCTAAATTTAATAACCCGCTGAATTCTTCTTGCTCATTAAAATTCATATTTAGTAAAAATTCATTCAAGGCCTGCTCCGCAAGGTGAGTCAAACCATCCCCTTGTCGCACTGTTATAACAATAGGATCCTCAACCTCCTGATTTTGATAATCATTTTCCGTTGAAATTAATGTTGATTTGTTATTCTTCAAATGTTCTTCTTGTCTGGCAAAAAATACTTTTTCATAGCAAGCCTGCGCTTTTTCCTCAATTATCTTATTAGCAGATGAATACTTTGTAGGAAGTAAATCAATAATTTTTTCACAAAATTGATAATCATTATTTTTCAAAGCGATATTATAATAACAACTGTCTTTATAATAATCCGGAATTATTTCGCAAAAAGAAGGATCATCATTAACCTTCACCATTTCAGAAGTTGCCCATTCAAAACACATATCTTTTGTAGGCTTATCTGTTATGTTATCGCAAATCGTTCTATCTGCAATTGTTTGCGCTACCTTCATAAAGCATCTATCGCTAGTTATATCTAGTACTTCCCTGAATTCTTTGTCTTTAATATTTCGACAATATTTCTCATCACCAGTTCTTACGGCTAATTCAAAAAAACAATTATTCTCAAGTTTTGAATCTGAATTCAGACACGAATCTCCTATATCTAAATTATCATTTTCAACAGCCACTGTTATTTTACAGTCTTTAACGGCTGTTTGATTATTTAAAATATTTTCACATAAACCTTCTTCGTCAGTTTTAACAACGATTTTTGTAACACAATCACTATCGTGATCACACAGATCAACATTATTAGTTTTATATGCTATGCTTTCACGACAATGTTTTTTTAACTGGCTATCACTAATTTCATCACAGTAAATACTTTTTTCTGAAGCTTCAGCAAGACAAAGATTTTTTAAACCATTTTCGCTAATTAACCGACAAGGACGCACAAAAGAATCTTTGATGGAATTATAATAATAGCAATAATTTTTAAGGCTAGAATCTAACACTTTATCACAAATTTCCATATCTCCATTTTTTATTGCTAAAGTATAATAACAACTATCACTATATTCACCTGCTTGTCCGCATAAATTTTCTTCATTTTTATTTAAAGCCGTTTTAAAATAACATTGATTTTTAGTAACAAGAGTTAGATCTTCATCTAACAGTTCGCAAGCTGTTTCATCGCTTAAATTATTGTAAGCGCCGATATAGCACTGATTTTTCAAAATACGATTTTTTATATTATCACATATTTTATAATCGCCTGTTTGACTCGCTAATTCAGACAAGCATTGTTCTTTTTCACTCTCTTCAAATATCTTGTCGCAGAAGTCGGCATCTTCCGTAAGCTGAGTTACAAAATTTAAACAAAAAGCTGGTTTATTCGCTTCTTCGCACAGAGCATAATTTTTAGTTTCAGCCACTTCATCTAAAAGATATGATTCTTTTTCAAAAACAGCCAATTCATCTTGAAGCGCGATTTTATTTTCTCTGGCAGTTTCCTGATTAATTATTTTCGCCATTTTATTTTCTGTTCCATTTTTATAATAATCCAAAATTAAATATCCGCCACCAACAATAATTGTCACCAACACAATAAGAACAACTATCATAAAAAATGTTTTAACGGCGATAAGAAAAATCTCTTTTTTAGATGGTTGATTTTGGTTTTTATTTCGCCCTGAATCTTGATTCAGGTTTTGAATTTGATTTGACATAGGATTTGGTTCAGTTTTTTTAATCTATAAATTTGAACGAGGAAAGAATTTGGTCAAAGATTTCTTTAGGTTCTTCATCTTTTTGGTTTGAAACAAGTTGCTGTAAAGAAAATTCTTGTGAAACAACACCTTCTTCTCTGGCTAATTCATGAAAATTCGATGCTAAGTCTAAATAAATACGACTGCTTTCTTTTTCTATCGTCAAACTCCAATGAAAATAGTCTTCGTTCGGTAAAGGATATTTAATTTTCTTTATAGCCTTTTTATTATCAAATAAAACAGTTTCGCAATCAACACAACCAAAACGATGTGCAACACTGTCACATTCTTTTTTACAACTATTGTCATTTAATTTTGATATAAATATTTCAGAATCTTCGTTCCATTCATTAAGCCAGGTTGACCAAAACATACAATCATTATATCCTCCATCTCTACTACAATATTCTTCTGTATAAACTGCTTTTTTTTCTGAAACATATTTTTCAGAGTATATGGAAATTGAAAAGTTATATGTCGTATTGCCAACGGAAAAAACCATTCTGTCAGGTTCCATTTGAAAAACTTTTTGTGGAGAAAATTCAAATGGATACTTCACCTCAAACCCAAGCTCCTCATTCCGATAGGTCTGCCAGCTGGAGGTATCATTTTCCCTGCAATCCTTCAAATTTATAGACTTATCTATATAAATCATTGTTCCGCTACTATCCAAACTATTTGCTTCGTCCCAATAATATTTTCTATAATTTTCATCGTCAACAAAATCATTCATTACTACTAAATCCAAGACATCGTCTTTTTCTCTTTTATCCCTCAGACTATCATCTCTTTCATAAATATACTGAATAATTTTAGTCTCGTTTGGTTTTAAGATAAAATATTGAAAATCATTCTGCCCTTCAAAGTCATCAAGTTTAATTTTAATTTTTAATTCCTCATTTAATGGATTTCTAAATTCAAAATTGAATTCAGCGTTTTTATTTTCTAAATAATTTGATAATTCTTTTTCAGAAATTGAAATTTTTGGAAAATCTATTTTTTGATAATTGTCTATTTTAAATTTTATTGCTTCAACTTTATCTGGATAAATTCTTTCATGAGAATCAGGCCCCGCGATAGTCGGCAATTCTTCAACTTCAACCATCTTACCAGTTGCAAAAACTATTTCTTTTCTGTTTACTCCATCAATATTTTCTAATTCATCAACTAATTCAAAAGAACGAGATCCGATATAATATCTATCACAGTTTTGCGCACACATTGACATAATCCCATTAATATAATTGCCAATAATATTCAATTCTTGTTCAGTTGTTTCAACGCTACCTTTTTCTATTGGTTCGCACCATTGAAGGCTAGCTTCGCATCTAAACCCATTTGCTCTAAATTCTTCCAAACACTTCCCGTTCTCATCCGCCTCTTTATATCCATTCTCTCTTATAATTCTCAGAGAAGACAAGCAACAACCATCTCCCGCACATTTCTTTTCCAGAAGATCATAATAATTTTCATTTTCTTGATTATTTTCAACAATTTTGCTATTTTTATTATCAATTCCATTTTTATAATGTTCTCCAACAATATACACTCCGCCAATAATAATCGTTCCCATTCCTGTGAATAATAGAATCACTAAAAAAAATTTAACAACAATAGCTTGTAACGATTCCTTTTTTTGTTTTGACATAACTTTAGAGTTGAGAATTTAAAATTTAAAATTTATTTATCACATTTTTCTATTTATCAACACAGCTACTATATGGTTCCCAAAAACATTTCTTATCAAAATTACAACCCAATTTGCTTGTATAGATACCACAAATATTATAAAAACACTGACTCTCTTTCCAAGAACAACGCTCTTCTTCAATGCAATCATCTTCTTCAAAAGATAGACAGGTTGGCAAATTTCCTTCGATTTCATTTATATCTTTGCACGTGCCCTCTCCTTCGCCTTCTTTTTCTTTCCAGGAACATTCGTTATTGACAACGCATTCGTTTTCGTTATCCATACGCAAACAGGAAAAGTCATCGCATCTAAAACTATTCCAAATACACTTCAAATTTGAAGTTTCGCAAGTTTCTTTTTTTTCATAAAGATAACATTCTTTATCCTTGCAATATGAATTTAACCAAAGACAATCTTCGGTCTCATTACACGAACTTTCATCTTGATGAAATTTACAAAAATAATCAAAACAACGATTATAATCACCTCTATCATCAGTCCAATAACATCCATTTTCTTCACACAATCTTTTGTCTTTTACTAGTAAAGAAGTACATTCAAATTCTAAACAAAGGTCATTATCGTAAAAACAGCCATCAATTTTTTCGCAACTTGTTTTGTCTAAAGAATTTTTAAAGCAATCATAATTTTTTGATATTATACTTGGTTCAATTATCTTACAAAAATCATCAACGCAAAGTTCATATTTAATTTCTTTTTCCAAATTTAAGTTATGTTCAATGACTAATTTCTTTTTTTCTTGACCGACAAAACTCTCCTCGTTTAATTTCATTTCTTTCAGAACCGTTCCGTCGCTATTAAAAAATTTAACAGAGCCAGACGCATAATTAGAAATATACGGCTCTATTACAATCACCAATTCATTTTTATCCCACGCTTTTCCAATAAACGTATATCTGCCTTTTTGCAAAATATCTTCATCATTCGCTATTATTGTCCCGATGTGAGCATTCCAACTGATAATATTATAAAGTTTATTTTCATCTTCACCTTTTGCGTCGCTTTGCGCCAAGACAGAAAGATACACTATCGCTCCTGTGTTGTTATCTATATATATATCAATCTCGGCTTTTCGGGATATATTTTCATCAAGATAGTTTATATTCTCAATATATATTTTTTCATCAAGAATAATCCTAAATCTCTCACACTTATTTCCAAGTTCTTCTAATTCTTCAACTGAATAGTATTTTCTTTTTACCTCATCTTTATTATAATATGCTCTCGCAATTTCTTCATTGAAAGCAATATTAGTGCCACTGTCTAGATGCTTGACAGCATAAAGGCTACTGGCTAAATAATTGTAAAAGAAATTTGGATTTTGAAAATATTTCCAATCCCAATCAAAAAAAACAAACTGATCATTCTTCTTGCAAATTCCTCCACCACAGGAAATATATTGATTATCTATATATATTTCTTCAAGATTATTAACTAAATTTCCATCAAATGTAAAAAATACCTTATAAGCATCCGAAGTAGAACCATCATTGTCTGTTCTAAAATTATCACCTTTTTTATAAGTTTTTTGAAGAAAAGAACTGCCACTTTTGGTGTTATAAAAACTATCCCCTTCTGGTCCAAAATAGCTTCTTTCTTCGCTTGCAGTATAAACTTCATATTCAATGCTATATTCTTCAAGACTGTTATATTTTTCCATAAAGCCATCCAGCAATCTTTTGTTTCTATTAAGAATTATTTTCTCCGCTATTTTATTAAATTCTTCACTACTTTCTCCTTCTCCGAGAGGATTATAACCATTTTCAATTTCAACAAGATCGGAATAGCCGTCATCGTCTGTGTCACTTTTAAATTTGTCTGTACCAAGCAAATCTTCTTCATCGTCCAACAACTCATCAGAATCGGAATCAATTCCAATAATTTTATCATCTGAAATAATATTATCAGTTGGATCGTGAGAAATATTGTTTTCTATTTCTTTACTTTTATTAAAACTAATCACTAAAAAAATTGAAATGGCTATTATAATAAAAATTATAGTACCTATTGCCAATTTCTTTTTTGATTTATTATTGGAAGTTTGAAAACTTGTTTTTTGGCCAATTTGATTGTCCATATTTTTAGATATTTATTTTTTTAAATCTCAAAGATATTTTTAAAACGTTGTAAAAACCTAGCGTAGCCACCATTATAATAATAAACGCGCCGGAAACATACAGGAATTTTCAAAAAACATAAAAACTACATGGCCCGCTTCGTGAATTACTAAATTCACAGTATCAAGAAAATGACAACAGAAGCTAGAGAAAAAAATTTATCTATTAACAAATATAGAAGGATAAAAATTCTTAATTTCTTTTGATAAGCCGGGATTCATAATTTTCTTAGAGTGATTTTATTACCTACCAAAACCGCAACATAAATAAAGACAGCGACAAAAATAATCATCGGACCAGATGGCAGATTCAAATAATATGACAGAAATATTCCTG
>JAGLID010000013.1 GCA_023143145.1 Minisyncoccota bacterium
CTTGTCTTCGAGGTCTTGAATTTTTGGATCTATTTGCTTGATTGTCTGTCTTTTGTGAGTGTGAACTGTAACTTCTCGAACCTTCTCCTCTGTCTCTCTGACAGTTAGTTTATTTTTCAAAATAAGTTCATAAAGAGCTCTTCTTTTTTCTGGATTTTCAAAACTTAAAATTGCTCGAGCATGACCTTCTGTTATTTTTTTCTCAATTAATCCCCTTTGAATTTCAACTGGAAGTTCTAATAGCCTCATTATATTTGCAATAGTAGAACGATTTTTTGCAGCTTTCTTAGCAATATCTTCTTGTGTTAAATTATATTCAATTTGAAGCTTTTTGTATGCTTTTGCTTCCTCAATTGGATTGAGATCATGTCTTTGTATGTTCTCGATTAACGCAAGTTCCAGTTTTTCTTGATTTGAAGCAACTCTGACAATAGCTGAGATTTCTTTTTTACCAATAAGCTTAGATGCTTGAAGCCTTCTTTCTCCTGCTATCAATTCATATTTTCCTTTACTTAATTTTGTGACAAGTATAGGTTGAATGATGCCATGTTCTTTAATCGAATTTGACAAATTTTTCAGATTATCGCCGTCAAAATAATATCTTGGTTGATTTGGATTTGGAATAATATTTTCTACAGGAATTTGTATAACCTCATTAGCGCCTGAAAAACTGTTCTTCTTTAAAGAGGACTCTTCGTCTTGATTTAGTTTGTTAGGAATTAATGAAGACAATCCTGTTCCTAAACTTGTTTTTTTCATATGTTTTTATTTATTTTTGAAGTTCAGATTCATTATCTAACAAATCAGACCTGTTTATTGCAATTAACATATATATTTTATTTGAAGCTAAGCTAATCTTAATTTAGAACTATTCTGATTCAAGGGCGATTACTTCTCTTGCAAGATAATCATATGCTTTTGCACCTGTGCTTTCTGGAGCATATTGAAATATAGTTTTTCCAAAGCTTGGAGCTTCAGCAAGAGCAACATTTCTTGGAATAATGGAATCAAAAACATGCCCTGGAAAATGCCTTCTAACTTCTTTTTCAACTTGATGTGCAAGTTGATTTCTTTTGTCATACATTGTTAAAACTGCTCCCATTAGTCGCAGGTCCTCTTTGAGGTTTTTTTGAATAAGATCAATTGAGCTCAAAAGTTGACTCAATCCCTCAAGCGCATAATACTCACATTGAATTGGTACAATAATCTCATCAGCCGCAGTTAAACTATTGACTGTCAAAAGCCCTAGGCTTGGTGGACAATCAATTAAAACATAATCATATTGTTCTCTCACGTCTTTAATTGCGTTATAAAATTTGTATTCTCTCCCGGTATCTTCGACTAATTCAATCGTAGCTCCAGCCAAATCCTGAGTCGCTGGTATTAAATCGTAGCCCAAAAGAGATGTTTTTATTATTGCATCTTTGAGGAATATTTTTCCAGAAAGTGCTTTATATACATTATTTTCAATCTTTTCTGGTCTAAAACCAAAGCCTGTGGTTGCATTTGCCTGAGGATCCATATCGATCAGAAGAACTTTTTTCCCATGTACAACCAAATAAGCCCCCAAATTCATGGAAGTTGTTGACTTGCCTACTCCTCCTTTTTGATTTACTATTGCTATTACTTTACTCATAGTTATATTATAGTGTATGAAAATACAATTGACAAATTTTCTGATTGACAAATTATTTTAATGTTATATTCTTATACTATTAGAACTTGCCGAAGTGGCGGAATTGGTAGACGCGCACGACTCAAAATCGTGTGGATTATTCCATGAGGGTTCGATTCCCTCCTTCGGCACAAATTATTTTATTGCGAGTATTAGAAAAGAAAATGAGAAATCATTTTCTTTTTTAATATGTAGCGCTAAACTGAATTTCTAATTTTTCTCATTAATTCTAGATAAAAATGTATATTATGAATACTCGCTAAACGCATAGCAAGAAGCTCTTTTGAAGCGAAAAGGTGCCTTAGGTATGCTCGAGAATAATTCTGGCAAGTAAAGCAACTACAATTATGATCTATAGGTTTTTTATCAGATTTAAATTTTTCATTTTTAATGTGTACAATTTTATAAAACATTTTCGGATTTTTACTAATATTTATTATATCTGATTGTGTTGTAAATTTATAAATAGTGCCATGTCTTGCATTTCGAGTTGGAATTACACAATCAAACATATCAATTCCTCTGGCAACTGCTCCGACGACTTCTTCTGGCTTTCCTACTCCCATTAAATAGCGTGGTTTATCTTTGGGAAGAAGCGGTGCGGTACAATCAACAGCCTGGAACATTTTTTTACTTGGCTCCCCCACTGAAACACCTCCAATCGCAAATCCATCGAAATCAATTTCCAATAGTTGTTTAGCAGATTTTTCTCGCAAATCTTTATATGTTCCACCTTGAACAATTCCAAAAAGAAGCGCTCTTTCGTTTTTTTTCAACTTTAAATTTTTTTTATCAAAATATTTTTTACACCTTTGTGCCCATCTAGTTGTAAGTTCCAATGACTCATCAATATATTTTTTTTCGGCAGGATACGGAGCACATTCATCAAGAACCATTACGATGTCGCTTCCTAAATTTTGTTGAATTTCAATTGATTTTTCAGGCGTAAGCATATGTATTGAGCCGTTAATGTGAGATTTAAATTCAGCTCCTTCCTCGGTAATTTTTCTTGTTTTTGCCAAAGAAAAAACTTGATATCCACCACTATCTGTCAAAATCGGACCATTCCAGTTCATAAATTTGTGAAGCCCGCCGAACTTTTTGATTAATTTATCTGTTGGTCTGAGATATAAATGATAAGTATTTCCAAGAACTATTTGCGCCTTCATTTTTTTTAGCTCAATACTGTCCAACGATTTTACACTACCACAAGTGGCAATCGTCATAAAACACGGAGTTTTAATCATTCCGTGTTTTGTTTTTATTTTTCCAAGTCTTGCGTCAGATTTCTTGTCTTCTTTGATTAAATTGAAACTCATTAAATTTTATTTAATAATTATTCAACCGTTTTATGTTGCTTAGGATACCATGCCGGAGTGCAAGAGGTAAACATTGTCATTTTTCCCTTCCAAAAATATTTCTCTCCCTTGTTTATTAAAACTAAATCACCCTCGTTTAATTTTATCTCCTTGTCTTCAATGACTATTCTACCAAAACCTTTGATAGTATAAACCATTTCCTTGCATTCTAAATTTACGACCCTGTCTTTATCTGGATATCGATTAGTAAGTTCAATTACTGCACCATTTATTTCTTTGTCGTCTGTCCAATAATCAATTGCCGTACAAGATTTGCTATTCCTGAATATTTTTGTTTGATTTTTATGGATTATTTTCATGATATTTATGATACTGTAAAACTATAAAATTTCTTATTTGTCAGAATTCGCAACAACAATTCCTTCATCAATCCCAATACTATAATCATCGGGAAGTTCACTTGTCAGTGCAATATCAATTGTTTCAATTTCTCTGTTCGTAAAGTTATCATGTCCTGTTGCTGTGACAATTTCTGTAATATTCAAAACGTTGCCAATATTGGCCTCATTGGGTTTAACACTAACTTGAAAAACAACTTCTTTCACAGGAGATATTACTCCCGTATTTGCATTTAATAGTGGAATCTTCCATGTCACTTCTCTAGTTTTTGTATTATAGTAAAACTCTTCTTCTTTTGGTATAATAACTTCTTGTGTAATATTTCCATCTTCTTCAACTTTTATAATATCGTCATTAATTTCTCCTTCGATGATATCATTTTCCTCAGCCGGAGTGAAAGCACCGTTTTCCTCATTATTTCCAATTGAAACTTTTCCATTTGATCTAATAAAGTTTCCAGTCCAATTTACATTTTCTGGTAAAACTGAAACAACTTTCACGGAGCTGACATCATTAAACAAATTGCTCAAGTTCCAGTGGATGGAATAACTTGTTTCTTTATCAACTTCAGGAGGAATTGATCCCGTGTTTTTTATCCTACCGTCATCATTAAAATATCCTTTTGATCTAATAAACAATGAAGAGTTAAGTTTTGTAGTATTATTGTTCGATGCAATCTTCTTCTCAACATTTACAGAGTTTGAGTCAAAGTTAAAATTACTTATAGTTACTTCATTATTAATTAGAAAATGTTTATCTTCAGAATTTTTAATCTCTATATAATCAGTAATATTAACTCGAAAACTTACTTCGTCTTCGTCTCCTGGAGAAAAAGATGCAAGTTTCGGAACATTGAAAGCGCTCCATGTTATTTTATTTGATTTTTTATCATAAGAGCCATTAATAACATTGATTGAACTAAAATCAATCTTACCAGTTAGCTCACTCTTTATCACAAGGCCTCTGATTTCCTCCTCTCCTATATTTTTGAATTTGATTGTGTATTCAAGATCTTCTCCTTTAACTGCTAAATACTCTGCTGAGCCGTTGACTGATTGCTGTATTTCTATCGGAATCTCTTTGATGATCATTGAGGTTTCTTCTTTTGCATATTCAAAAAATTTCGAACCATCTTCAGACGCTTCAAGCACACTCACTATTGTAATGTCATCTTGATTTTCAATACTTTTTGTAACGACACACTTAATTAAAAGTTTTCCAGTTGCACTAGCTTCAAAATCTTTTATATTAAAAACAAATAAATTCCCATTATTTTTATTTACAAGATGAGCATTCTCGGAATCACATACGAAAATTTCCGGAAAATCAGATTCAACATTTAAAAACTTAAAAGCATAATCAGTGATATTTTCATAGTCAACAATATATTCAAATCTATCTCCTACTGTCAAAATTTCTGGCGATTGAATTGAAAGATTAAAAGGAACCTTTGTAATGGCTACATTGACATCGCTGGAACTATCAGAAGAGATAAATTCATAATTAAAATTTTCAGGTGTATAGGAAATCTGAGACTTGAAAGTAATAACACTGTCCTTGTTACCCAAAACCCTTCCAAACAGTTTTATATTCCCGGTTTTTCCAGCTACTATATTTTTTATTTCCCAGGAAAGAACTGACTCTTCCACTTTATTTGTTCTTTCACTTGAAATATATAGGAAATTTTTGGGAACATGAAGATTTATCTTTACATTTTTCAAATCGACACTTGTGTTATTTTCATAATATAGATTCAAAGCCAATTCTTCTCCACTCATAATTTCGTCTACCACGTCAATCCTGACTTTAACTTGTGCTTTGTCGAAAGATTCTTTTCCGTAATTTCGCGTAAAATAGAATAATAAACAAGATGCAATTATTCCCAAAATCAAAATAATAAAAAATACTTTTTTACCAGAATGTTTTTTCTCATTTTTTTTCACACCAAAATTATCAGAAACAGTTGATTGAGATTCCTTAACTTTTTCCTCTGATAAATAATCTTTTATTTTTTCTTCTGTATGTTCGTTGATTGTATCATCTAACATATTTTTATAACTAATTTTTTATAATCCTACACATATATTATACAATAAATGTTATGAATTAGTCAAAAAAATTTTATTCATTCATAACGCACTAAAAACGCGATTAATCGCGTCATCATATATATATTATGATTTTAAAATTAAAATAGGACAGAGAATGATTATAATCACCCTTCTGCCCCTGGTTACTCAATGATATGAGTTTCTTTAGATTTAATTGCCTCCTTAAAGGAGGCTCTTATTTCTCTTTTTCCATCACTTTTCTCCTCCTTCTAGTAAGGCCTTGCTACCTCGTCTTTTCAGGATCCGAACCCGGCTGTTGGGTCCATAATGGATCTTCCTGTCGTCGGTTGGTATGTGAGTCCTCTACCTTCTTCAGCAGCAGTCTGCTGCCTTATAAGGTCTCTTGTACAGCCTTGGCTGTCCTCGTGTCTCATCGTTGCAGTCATTGCTTGGATGTCTACC
Organism: Minisyncoccota bacterium; assembly: GCA_023143145.1. GTDB lineage: Bacteria > Patescibacteriota > Minisyncoccia > JAHIHE01 > JAGLIN01 > JAGLLA01. The sequence continues at coordinate 5,907 of JAGLID010000013.1, forward strand.
GAAAATGTCTGGTTCTCAAATGCCTGCTGAATCGTGGTACCTGTACTTTGGTCCTCAGTTGCCATAGCAGTGATCATTGCGGGATCATATCCAGCTGATGGTTCGCCATCCTGGTCTCCAATCTTCATTGCACCGAGTATTTTCTGGACCTCTATTGGCTCTTGAACCAGCGCTACTGCTGGAATTCCGCCACCTTGGTATATATCCGCTCCGAGCATCTGATGGATAGTCTCCATATCGACTGGAATTCCGCCACCGGAAAATTGGTCTCGTCTCTGTTGTCCATCAAAGTGTTGTGCTGATATCCTTATATCGGAAAGATCTACTCGCCCCGAAATTATCGATTCTGCCATGTGCTTTCCAATTACAGGTCTTTGGTCATGATGTATAGCCTCAGCAAATATGGCTGACCCTCTTGGTAACATGGTCGCAATAGACATTGCTAACATACACGCTACATATCCTTGTCCGTCAGAATTTTCTGACATATCTTTTCCTCCGTATCTGTATCTTAGACAATCGCTTCTCCAGCCTCAATTTGAAACCTTTTGAAGTGTACTATCAAAAGTACTTAGCGAATTGCTAAAATTATCATATTACAATTATATTTTTATGTCAAATTTTTATATTAGTCCAGCATATTCAAAATATGAAATTAATACTTATAATTTAACGCAATGCTATCTGACTTTACAAAAAACTTCGTGCTTCAAATTTCTCGACTCGTCTCATGCGATCGAAAAATATCATTTTTCTTGACCGAGTATAATTAAACGCCTCATATAATGTTACTTTTAAAAGTA
>JAGLID010000130.1 GCA_023143145.1 Minisyncoccota bacterium
ACAGGTTCACCTTCCTGTACATCGTGAAATGAATCTGAATATAAGTTAGCTAATTCAAAAAATTCCTCTTCGGAATACTCCACACGATCAAATTTGGTTTTTGCTTTTTCGTAGTCGTCAATCGTGGCAAATACCTTTTTCGTTTCTTCTTTAATTTCTTCGGACATTCATCCTCCTAATAGTATATCTTCTGCATTTTCGTAATAGCCAATGAAATACAATAACACAAATCATTTTTTAGTTTAACATTTTTGTTTGTTTTGGCTTTTCAAATCCTTATTTTATTTTAACATCAATATCTAAGTTTTCGGCTATTCTTTTAACTTCTTGTAGAATTATATTAACCTGTTCTTCGATTGTAACATAACTTGTATCTACTACAATTGCATCTTCTGCCTTTACTAAAGGACTTACATCTCTGCTGGAATCGATTTGATCTCTGATCTTCAAATTATTTTTTATCTCCGTAACAGGAATTTCAGTTCCGTTTTCTGCATATTCTTTTGCGCGTCTTTTAGCCCGCTCATCTATTGTGGCGGTAAGGAATATTTTTACATCAGCATTAGGGAACACTACAGTTGCAATGTCTCTTCCTTCCATTACCACACTTGTTGCTTTACTCCCTATCTCGCGCTGTTTTCTAACCAATATTTTTCGCACTTCTTCAATTTTGCTCACATCACTCACATTTTTATTCACATCTAATGTGCGGATTTTATCGGTTAAATCTTCCCCATTTATGCTGATGTTTGTAACACCATTTTTAAATTTCAATTCAATATCGCTATTTGCTGCAAGTTCAATTATTTTATTATTATTGCCCAACGCATTATTTCTAATTGCAAGATGAGTTATTGCCCGGTACATTGCTCCTGTATCAATGTAAACAAAACCTAACTTTTGGGCTACTAATTGAGCAGTTGTACTTTTGCCCGAACCTGCCGGACCATCTATAGCGACGACAAGATTTTTTGACATAGAAAACAAAAATAACTATAAATTTATATTAATCAAATGAATGGAACAGTAACCGGAAGGTTAAAAAAGTGGTTTTTTATTAGATTTTTCTAATTAATCTTTACCCCTCCAAGTTCGTTTACAATTATTTCTTCATACGGGTCATCAAACTTTTTTTCTTTCTCTTTGTCTGTTTTTTTGCTTTTTTGGATGGACTGATCAACCGCCTGCTTATTTGCACCAAATTGATGAGAAATTTGAAATACCAATCGTTTTCCAAAAATTGTTTCAGATTTATTTTCCAGGTATTTATTATTTAGCCCGATGGTTTTTTCAATCTGGGAATAATCGGAAAAAACACTAAGTTTATTTCCAGAGATAGACTGCACTTGCAGTGATTTGATAGCGGGGCCTAGAGTCAATCCTTTTTCATCCGATACTTCATCAATAAAATACTGCCATTTACTTATTACGGTATCAAAATTAATCTCACGATTTTGTTCACTGCCTGAAATGGTTTTTAAAACTTGCTTCCTATTTAGTTTAGAGTTAGTTGGTTCTGATTTTTTAATTTCTTTCTTTTGAATATTATCCGTTGTTAGTCCCAATGATTCAGATGTTGTCGTATATTGATTATCGGCAGGTTCATTCAGAAGACTTTTTTTTTCAGTGTTTGCAGAATCTAATTTTGATATTAGTTCCGTCATTGTTTGAGATTTTTCAAGCCCAATCAAATGTGTGAGTGCAATTTCTATTTTAAGTTTTTGATTCTGGGAAAACCGTAATTCTTGCTGTACTTTGTTTAAATAGTTCATCGCCCGTAATAAATCACCTTTTGAGAATTTGCCTAAATAATTAAGATACTGGTCTTTGTAAATATCAGCCGTTTCTATCAACAAAGAATTTTCGGTGAGGATAATCGTCATAATGTTTCTAAAATGTTCAACCAGTCCATTTATAAAATCGATAAAATCCC
>JAGLID010000131.1 GCA_023143145.1 Minisyncoccota bacterium
ACTGAAGAGCTTTCAAAAAAATGTAAAAAAGTGATTACGATTGAGAAAGATTATAAACTTGCAAGAATGCTTACAGGAAAATTTGAAAATGTAGAAGTGATTAATGGTGATATTCTGCAAATGAATATTAGCGAGATTGTTCAGAAATATACACGAGACGGAAAATTCAAAATGATTTCTAATATTCCCTATTACATAACTTCGCCAATTATAAAATTATTTTTGGAAAATGTCGCTCAACCAGAGCTTATCGTTCTGTTAATGCAAAAAGAAGTTGCTCAAAGAATTTGTGAAAAGCCGGGAAAATTGAGTTTAATTGCACTAGGTGTTCAAGTTTATGGAGAGCCGGAAATTATTGATTTTGTGAAAAACACTTCGTTCTATCCAGCACCGAAAGTTGATTCGGCGATTTTAAGGATAAAAAATATCAAGCGGGAATTTTCTGACGAACATTATCGAAATTTATTTCGAATTATGAAAATGGGGTTTGCGGTCAAGAGAAAAAAACTGGCAAATAATCTTTCAGCTGGTTTGCGAATTGAGAAAGTACAGGCAGAGGAAATTCTCGTGAAGGTAGAAATTGACTTGAAAGTTCGCGCTCAGGAATTAGATATTGAGCAATGGAAAAAACTGGCAGAGGTTGCTTTGTAGAGATGTACTTTATTATAGTTGAATGTGGTATAAATAATCCTCTGAAATTGAGATGTTTTTAGAGAAGATAAAGTTCATTTATAAAACCAATAAAATAAGAAAAACACAAAAAACTCAGGTCTTGACAAATCCTGTTTTTTTGTGTAGAATGTAAAGTTCTGATTATGAGAAATTGTGCACAAAATTTATTGAAGGTTAAGCGAAAAGTCAGAAAATTTCGCTTTCGAACACAAATTAAATTTATCATTATTAGAATCTGCCGATTTTGTGTAAACAAAACAGACAGGTTTGTCGGTAATTCGGCAAAATACTGATCATTAATAAATAGTCAGAAAAATATTCATGATGCATAAAAATGCAGGAGGAATTTTTGATGGCTTATAGAATTGAATTAAAACAGGGGAGATGAAACTATGACAATGAAAGATATAGCGAGAAGAATTGCAGCTGAGAGTGAGGGAGATAACGGAAATCCATCAAGAGGAAGCAGAAGTAGTGATAATAATGAAATATACGGAAAGGTTAGATTCTCATTTATAACGGGAGGATCCTTTGTTGTTTCATTAATTGCTTCGGTATTCATAATGATTGCGGGATCAATAGTACCAATGTTTTTCTATATTGGAATAATATTGTTTTGTATTAGTGCTGTCGTCTTATTGTTTGGCGCTCTTGTGGTTCATGAGATGGAGATTGTGATTATTGAAAGATGGGGTGCATATTGGAAAAGATTAAAACCAGGATTAAATTTTACAGTTCCTGGACTCGATAAAGTTCTATATAAAGATCCAGTTGCAAAAACATTACCAACTGCGAAGATAATGGTAGTCCCTTTGTTGGTGAAAGTGGATGTTGATTTTGAGGATTCCACAGAACAAGTAGATTTTGGAGCTAATATACAAATCGAAGATGCAAAATTAGGTGCATACAGCGCACATGATTTGGAAGCATATATTAGAAATTTGATTGAGAATCCAGCAAAATCAGCTTTTGGAAAAAGGCAAGTCGAGAAAGCTCTTGAACAGAGAGAACAGATTATAAAAGGTATCCTTGCAGATCTTAAAACCAAGGCGATTGGAGAATACGAAGATGAAGATGGATTGCATGACCTGACAGGGGAGATATCTTTAAAAAGGGCAGGGATTAAATTGGTATCATTGTATCTTAATGATATTGTTCTCGGAGACGACACCCTAGAGGAGAGAAAAAAGATTTTCGCTATTAGGCAACAAACAAAAGTTGCGGATAAAACAGTTGCTCTTGAAATTAGCAATACAAGAATTGAAGAGCAAAAGGTTCTTAAGGCGGAGCAGTTAAAATTGCAAACGGAGAAAGACTATCAAGGAAGAAGACTTGGACTTGAAGCCCTTGCTGGCATTGATCAGGAAAATCCTGACAATCGTATGTCGATTACACAAGCTGCTCAGTTTGATGTTGACACCAAAAAATACGGAAGGGGTGTTGATCGGATATCAGAAATAAAGATCGAAGGCGGCGCGACTGATCTAACTTCAATGGCAGCTGGTCTTGCAGCTATTGCAGGAAAGACGGCCGAAGAATCAGGGGATACAGGAAAGAAGGCGGCAAAGAGTAAAGATACAGAAGATTAAACTACAGGAGGTGAATAAGTGGATCTAAAACATTTAATATTATATCTTCTTTTGATACCAGGTATAATATTTGGCTTTTTTTCAATACTTTTGGGTTCAGTATTGCCAATCTGGTTAATATTTATCATAAGCTTTGGAATTGGAGTAATGATAGTATTAATAATTGAAAGAAAAAGCTTAAACTTAAGTCCTTTAAACCTAGGGGGAAGTCAAGGGATAAAACAAAAAATATCATGGAAATCTGTTCCTTGGCCAATTAGATGGATTATATGGATAGTAATAATTCTTCTTGTAGTCTATGCCGTAGGATTAAATGAACAATCCAAAAAAACGAGTATGGGTATAGGAATAGAAAGATTTCAGATACCATCTAATGAAGGATTAGACATTATCTATCCTTCTAGCGCTGATTATCTTTCGATCGATGCTTCAGGGGTGAAGACAAAAGACGGATTTACAGAAGTCCATCTCAATCTCCCTGATTTTGATAAAGGAACTTCAGGGGCTTCGTTCAATGTTGAGCGTGGAAACTGGAGTATTAAATCGGTACTCTATAAATATTATGGAGAGGCATCTCCATTGCGGATTGAAGGACCTGAACTCACTTCTGATTCTGGAGAGACTTTCTTCACATGGGAGGAGAAGCATTCAAGGGGGTATCAGAAGTATACAATGATAATAAAGATTTTTGTCCCAGACAACGAGCTGGTGACGATAACAAACATTATTATCGAGAAAGACTAAAGGTTTTAACAGGGGGGATGAAATATCCATCTCTCCTGTTATTTTTTATATTTAGAAGCTATAATTGTTATTTGAAAGTAGGTTGAACTCGATGTCATTTTCTGTGAAAGTTAATGAATGTGATTCGCAAAATTCAAAAATATATACAGTTGTGCTTTCTTTGTATTTTATGATATAATAAATTAAATTATTTTTATTTTATATCTAAAAAATAAATCTGATGGTTATTATTTTTTTTAAAAAAATATGAACAGAAAAACAAAATATTTGCAAAAATTTATCTTATTATTTCTTGTAATTGCAATCAGTGTCAGTATCCCACAATATCAAGCACATGCATCAATTTGGACAGTTTTAGGGTTTGGTGCTGAGGGTGTTATAGAATTTCTTTTAGGAATGCTTTACATTATTCCGTATTATATAGGTAAACTTATTCTTGCTATTCTGGTTGTATTTATTTATATCGCTCAATGGTTTATTGATATCCTCCTTGATCCAGTTATATATGTCGGGGATGCAGGAAGACCGGGGGTTTTAACGTCAAATTCTGTTAATCTTGGCTGGACAGTTGTTCGAGATGTTTGCAATATGTTTTTTATGTTTTTTCTTCTTATTGTCGCTTTTGGAACAATGCTTCGAAGCAAGTCAATCAATATCAAGGCTCTTTTACCAAAGATTATTATTTCTTTGTTTTTGATTAATTTCAGTAAGGTTTTTGCCTTTTTAATTATTGATATTAGTCAATTTTTTTTGGTGGAAATCTCTGGTACTTGGATGCCAGGCGGAATGGGTCCGGCAGCTTTATCCTTAACGAGTGTAACTGATGCTTTTGGAAACAAGCTGGGTCCTGTAGCACAAATTGTAGATATAGCTATAATTAGTCTTGATGAATTGATTATGGTATTTTTTGCAATTTGTTTTGCGATGGTTTTATTGTTGATTTATATAATGTTAGCATGTTTTTTAGTAATTCGTTTGACATATTTTGCAATTTTGATTGTTCTTTCTCCAGTTGCTTTTTTGGGTATTGCTTTTCCAGCACTTTCACAATATTCAACTCAATGGTGGAAAGAAATTACCAAGTGGGCAATCTTCGGACCAGTTTTTGTTTTTTTCATATATTTGGCGACAACGATGGCTAATGATTTAGTGAGTGTTGAATATGGCGACTTTACTGGCAAGTGGAAATATCTGCAATCGATTGTTGTCGTGATCGTTCCAGCTTTAGTTCCGATGTTGATTTTGTTGATGGCACCTTCATTTGCAAAGAGTAGTGGAGTGGCAGGTGCGAGCACTCTTGTTGGTGGTCGCGGTGGTGTCGGAAATGTTTGGATGGGAGGGTATGCTCTTGGAAAACGGGGTGTGGGAGCGGCAAAGCAGGTTAAGAAAGAAGTTGAGAATAGAAGTGCAGTAGCTCGTAATTTATCGGACAAAGGACAATCCTATATTGATAAGCAAACGGCAAAATATTTACCTGGAAAAAGAATCAGAGATGAAGCAAAGCGCAAGAAAGAGAAACAAGAATTAATAGGTAGGTTTGAAGTTGAGTTTGGCCCGATAGGAAAAATTGATAAAACCATGCTTGAGGCTTTACACAAAAGTTCAAAAAATACTATATTAAAACCTCCTGGTGGTTTTTCAACTAAGGAATTAGATACTTGTATATTAGCTAATTCCATTGAAAATGATAAGGAAGATCCTTCAAGTCTGCCTCTTCAGCAATATGTGACTTCTGCGGAAGGTACACTTGATTTAAAGGATTTTGATGAAAAAATACTAAATAGATATTTAGGGGCATCAACGATGACAGCCGAGGGTCAAAGAAAAATGAATAATGAGAATGATGGTTCGTACTTAACTGGTGATTTATCAGACAGACATGTTGCTGCTAGTACTAGCAGTGAGAAGAAAGAAATAATTGAAGAACATTTGATGACACAAAAAGTTTTGGATATGGTTTCGAAAGGTGAAAATTTAAATAAACTCACAGACTTTAAAGATGATAAAGTAGTAAAAATTCTGTATAAAAATTTGGATTCTGATCAAAGAAGGAAATATGTTTCTGGTCTTAATAAGCCAGACCAAAAAGAATTTGGAAAGAATGTGGCGAAAATGGGTTTATCACACGCTGAAGTAACTGCAAAGGAAGCTGATGCAAGAAGTGTAAGTGCTACTGCAGCTGCATCAAGAGAGGAGATTAGAAAAGATATGGAGGTTAAGATTGATGCTGTTGATTTTGGAGCAGATCTTAAGGCAGCATTCAATAACGAGGCCACTGAAATCGAAAAGGGTTTTGGAAAGCTTGATCCAAAAACTGTTTCAAAATTGAGTGACACTGATCTGGGAGAATATGGTAAATATGCTGTTTCATCTCAAATTGCGAAAGTACATCGAGATGGTCGTCAGGACAAGGTAGAGCTAATTAGAGAATCTTTTGAAACAGAAAAGACCAACAAACTAACAGGTTCAACAAATACTGATTATAATAATCTTAAGACGCTTTTAAAAAGTATTAAAACTGCGAATGCTGCTGATAAGATAACTCAACAGGCAAGTATAGACACAATTGAAGCTAAACCAGATATTAAAGTTGTTCTGACAATTGACAAAAAATTGGCCAATATAGATAGTCGAATAGAGGGTGGTAAATATTAAAAATTTTTAAAAGATTAATGATTCGGTTTTATTATTTATTTCTTTTTGCGAATAAAACCTTGTGTGCTTGAGCAGTCTGATCAGTAGATAACTTCAGATAAACAGAGTTTTTTTCTAAATTAATTGAAGAAATATCGGAAAAATTGATGTTATATCTTTTGATAAGTTTAGGCTCACAAATTAGAGAGGAAAATGAAATAGATGGGAATGTAATTTAGCTGTTGTTTAATCTAAAAAGTAAGAATTTAATTGTTATTTTTTAGAAATTGTTTAAATTCAATATTATAAAAATGGAAAATAATAATCAAAAGACAAATAGATTCGCATTGCTTCCAGCTTTTGTTTTAGATAGTCTCTATGAAGATTATTCTTTAGGCGCTATTACAAAAATTCGAAATGAATATATGGACGGTGATTTGGAAAAAAATCAGGTCTTGAAGGATTTGATTGCGTATTTAGTTTTGAAAGATGTCAAAATTGAACAGCTTGTTCAAGTAGGAAAAAAAGGTTTGGGTTTGAACAATAAGCAAGCCAAAGAAGTTTCTTTGATAATTTTGCAAGAAATTTTATTTCCAATTGCCAGTTTCTTTCCAGGAATTGAGGATGAAATCTTAAGACTTGGCGGAGAAGTTCCGAAGAAAAAACCAAAAAGATTGAGCGAGCAACTTTTGAAAAGAGAGGCAGAGATGGACAAAATGAGAGAAGAAGAGGCTCAGGCAGAGGCAGAGAGAATGGCCGATACGATTATTTCAAAATCTATTGATGATTTATTGAAAAAATTTCCAATCGTGGGAAGGCAACAAATTGGTTCTCAGGAATCAATTATTATAAAAACTAAATCTGAACCAATGAAACCTTTGATTAAGTTTTGGGTGGAAGATTATAAAGAAAAAATGGGTTATTATAAGCATTCTAATATTGAAAGGGTTCAATATGTTTATCACGACAAAAATACCAAAAATATGAATCAAGAAGAAAGAAGACAGTTGAATCTGATTTTTAAATCAGTTGACGAAAAAATATTACTCCCCTACTCAACGAAGAAAAAGATAATTGATTTTTCTAGAGTGGAATAAATTTAGTTGCGTTATTCTGTGGAGTTCACGATGAAAAACCCGTTGATAAACACACGAAATTGTCAGGCAACCTTACCGAAAGGTTTTCTCGGAAAGGAGAAAAATAAAAAATACAATTTTATCATATGTCTCTTGGTTCGTTGACTAAATTACAGAATTTACTACTTATTGCAAGGGATATTGGATATTTACTAAAGGAAGAATTTATAGGATTGGCAGAACAAATTATTGAAGTTAGTAAGTTAATTTACGGACTAATTAGAAGCTTGAAATCAAGAAATTAAGTGATTTATATTAAATATTAAGGGTTGAATGGTGTTTAATATTTGATATTAGTTACTTAATACTGACTACTAACTATTTAATACATATTTTATGCAATATAGCGTTCCTCAATTTCTAAATGTGGAAGACAAGATTGTTGGTCCTTTCACAGGTAAACAAACTCTTTTTTTGGTAGCGGGTTTTTTAATCTTGATAGTTAGCATGACTTTTTTTAATACAGTTTTTTTTATAATTATCACTATTCTTATAATTCCTCTTACTTTGGCATTTGCTTTTTGGAAGCCCAAAGGAGTGACGGTTGCGCGTTTGCTGACGAATATAATCAATTTTTATACTGCTACACATGTATATATTTGGAGAAGAGAACCAAATTTAATGATGTATAAAATGACTCAAAAGAAAGTTTCCAAAACGAGTTTTGAAGAGAAGAAGGTCTCTAAAAGAAGAATTAGAGAATTGGCATGGCTACTCGATACGAGCACTTCGATTGATACCCCCTTTGAGGCTAAAACAAGACCAGACGAGAATATATAATTGAATGATTTTAACAACTTAACAATAGAATTTTATGTCTACGCCAGATAAACAAAAGAAAAAAAACTTAAGTACACAAAATTATCTTGAAATCGCTGAAATAAAAGATAATGTTGTTATTATGAAAAATGGTAGCATGAGAGCTGTTCTTATGGTATCTTCAATTAATTTTGCCTTAAAGTCAATTGATGAACAAGATGCAACAATTTATCATTTTCAAAGTTTTTTGAATTCGCTTGATTTTTCTGTCCAAATTGTTGTAAATTCTCGAACTTTAAATCTCGATAATTATTTGCAGATTCTTAAGGATAATGAAAAAAGGCAGATGAATGAGTTATTGCGTATGCAAACAGCAAGCTATATTGAATATATTCAAGGTTTAGTAAAGATGGCCAATATTGTCAATAAAACATTTTATGTTGTCGTTCCTTTCTCTATTTCAGAGTCAAAGGGTGGTGCTATCAAAGCCTTGAGTGGTTCTGTGAATACTCAAAAGTTGATTTCAGATCGAGCTACTTTTGAAAAATATAAAGATCAGCTTTTTCAGAGAGTTGATCATGTTGTGGGAAATCTTGGTGGTTCTGGATTGAAAATGACGATGCTCAATACGCAAGAATTGATTGAGCTCTATTATAATTTATATAATCCTGAAAGTTCAGAAAAGAAAGCGTTAGCCGACATCGAGGACCTTGATTTAGCAATGTAATAAGAAGCTTATTTATATAAAGTAACTAATAATAAATTCTATATGTCAAAAAATAAAATAGCTAAAAATCAGAAAAATGAGAAGCTTAATGATAAAATTGCACTTTTGGATTCTGAAAAAATATATCAACAGGGTATGGCAACTGTGAAAGACATTATTGCTCCGTCGGCATTCAAAATTGAGAGCGATTGTGTTATGATTAATAAAAAATTAGCTACAACTTTTTTTGTTTATGCATATCCAAGATATTTACAGACAAACTGGTTTTCTCCGATTATTAATCTTGATACGACTTTCGATATTGCGATGTTTATTCATCCACAAAAATCGGCTGATGTTTTGAAAAGTTTGTTGAAGCTTGTAACTCAGCTTCAGTCTCAAATGTCTATTGAAGAGGAAAAGGGTATGGTTCGAAATCCAATGCTTGAAACTGCCTTTCAAGATGCTGAGGGTTTGAGAGATGATCTTCAACAAGGTGTTGAACATTTTTTCCAGTTTGGACTTTACGTGACGATTTATGGAGATACAAAAGAGGAATTAGAAGGAATTGAAACAGGTATCGAGTCTGTTCTTGAGTCAAAGTTAATTTATATGAAATCGGCCATAATGCAAATGGAAGAAGGATTTAATTCCACTTTGCCTCTTGGAAATGACAAATTGATGATTGGAAATAATATGAATACTTCTCCTCTCTCAACTGCCTTTCCGTTTGTTTCCAGTGATCTTACTTCGAATCAGGGAATTTTATATGGAATTAATCGGCATAACAATAGTTTGATTTTATTTGATAGGTTCTCTATGGAAAATGCGAATATGGTTATTTTCGCTAAATCTGGCGCAGGAAAAAGCTACGCTGTGAAACTGGAAATTCTGCGGAGTTTAATGATGGATACGGAAGTTATTGTTATTGATCCAGAAGATGAATACAAACATCTTTGTGAAACTATTGGGGGAACCTTTTTGAGAATCTCTCTTTCTTCAAAACATCACATCAATCCTTTTGATTTGCCGACTGCTCTGGAAGATGAAACTCCAGCCGATGTTTTGCGGACCGCTATTTCAAATATTTCGGGACTTTTGAAAGTTATGCTTGGAAAAATTTCCACAGAAGAAGATTCTATTTTAGATCGAGCGATTGCAGAAACTTACGCCATTAAAGATATTACCCTTGAAGCGGATTTCACCAATTTAGAAATGCCAACAATGACAGATTTGCAAATGGTTTTAGAGAATATGAAAGGCGCAGAAAGTTTATCTGTCAGAATTAAAAAATATACAGAGGGAACTTTTGCTGGGTTTTTAAATCATAGAACAAACATTAG
>JAGLID010000132.1 GCA_023143145.1 Minisyncoccota bacterium
AAATAGAACACGAACTTGGTATTACGATTGAGTATCGAAACAAGTCCAATTTATTACATATCTCATATGGTTATATTACCAGAGTAAAAGGAGAAATTGGAAAGCCATCGTATGAACAAGGAGAAATTGATGATGGTTACGAATCAGTTTGGGTTCCGTTAGAAGAATCCATAGAATTAATTGAAAAACATAGAACATCTGAACAATATAAGAGCAAGTTTATAATTGAACGTGAATTGATTTTTTTGAAAGAAGCTTTAAGCATTTTACAAAATAAACAATAAAATATCTTTGAAAATAACGAATTGGATGAAAAAGTGGTTGTTTCCATTCTGGAAACAACCACCCAACACGATGCCATAAAAAGAAAAATTTAAATTACCCCAACAAAAACTTCCCTTCGGAAGTTTTTTCTCATTTATTTTTTGTAGCCGTGTTACGATTATGATATACTATTCTATAATAGATATTGATAATTCAGTTTAATAATTATGGTAAATTCTAAAGAAGCAAACGCACGAATAAAAATTAACAAACTGCTTGAAGAATCAGGTTGGAGATTTTTTGATACCGAAAAAGGACAAGCAAACATTCAACTTGAGCCAAATGTTAAAATAACTCAAAAAGATATTGATACTTTTGGGGAAGATTTTGAAACTACTAAAAATGGGTTTATTGATTTTTTATTATTGGATGAAAAAGGATTTCCTTTTGTAATTTTAGAAGCTAAAAAAGGAGAAAAAGACCCGCTTGATGGAAAGGAACAGGCTCGTCAATATGCTAAAAATGAAAATGTCCGCTTCGTGATTCTTTCAAATGGAAATTTGCATTATTTTTGGGATTTAGAAAGAGGCGACCCTGAAATTATTACTGAATTTCCAACACAAGAATCTTTAATATATCGTCTTGATTTTAAACCAAACAATAAACGACTTGCTGATGAAGAAGTAAGCGATGAATATATTGCCCTTACTCAAAATCCAAATTTTAAAGATGACCCACGCTATCAAGGAGAAGAAACTCGCGCAAAATATTTATGGGATGAGGGCTTGAGAATTTTACGACCATACCAATTAAAATCAATTCATGCTTTACAAAAATCCGCTGAAAGTGGAAACGACCGATTTCTTTTTGAAATGGCAACAGGAACAGGAAAAACACTTATTTCTGCTGCAATTATCAAATTATTTTTACGAACAGGAAACGCAAAAAGAATTTTATTTTTAGTTGACCGTTTAGAATTAGAGGATCAAGCACACAAAAATTTTGTACAATATTTGAGTAATGATTTTCAAACTGTAATTTATAAACAAAATCGTGATGACTGGAAAAAGGCTGATGTTGTCGTTTCAACGGTACAAAGTTTATCGGCACAAGATAAATATAAAAAACTTTTTTCACCAACAGATTTTGATTTAGTTATTGCTGATGAAAGTCATCGTGCCATAGGTGGAAATTCACGAGCGGTTTTTGAATATTTTATTGGTTACAAATTAGGACTTACAGCAACACCAAAAGATTATCTAAAAAATGTTGATCCTCAAAAATTATCCGCTAAAGATCCGCGAGCATGGGAGCGTAGACAACTTTTAGACACTTATACTACTTTTGGTTGTCCGAACGGCGACCCGACTTTTAGATATAATTTGCTTGACGGAGTACAAGATGGATTTTTAATAAACCCGATTGTTTCTGATGCACGAACAGATATTACTGCTAAATTACTTTCCGAAAAAGGTTATGCTGTTATGGTAAAAAATGAAGAGGGCGAAGAAGCAGAGGAAACATTTTTCCAAAAAGATTTTGAAAAGAAATTCTTTTCCGAAAAAACAAATCGTGTATTTTGTCAAACTTTTTTAGAAAATGCCTTGAAAGATCCAATCAGCGGAGAAATCGGTAAGGGTATTATTTTTTGCGTAAGTCAAAAACACGCCTCAAAAGTTACGCAAATGTTAAATAAAATGGCAAGCCAGCTTTGGAATGATAAATATAATTCTGATTTTGCTGTACAAATCACTTCAAACATCGCAAGTGCCCAACAATTTACTATCAATTTTGCAAATAATAATCTTAATGGACATACAAAATTTTTAGAAAATTACAAATCAAGCAAAACAAGAATTTGTGTTACTGTCGGAATGATGACAACTGGTTATGATTGTCAAGATATTCTCAATCTTGCATTTATGCGACCAATTTTTTCTCCAACTGATTTTATTCAGATTAAAGGACGAGGAACGCGAAAATTTATTTTTGAATATACTGATGAATATAATGAAAAACATAGACATGAAAAAGAAAATTTTAAACTTTTTGATTTTTTTGCTAATTGTGAATATTTTGAAGAAAAATTTGATTATGATGAAATTTTAAAATTACCAATTAAACAAAAAGGAACTGAAGAGGGGGAACAGGTTGGTGTTGACATTGACGAAATAGAAGTTTTTGATCCTGATAAAGTAAAAACACTTACCGAAAAACCCGTAGGAATTGATGGAATGAAAGTTGACAGAAAACTTTTTGAAAAAGCCCGTGAAGAATTACAGGAAGATGAAGAAATTAAAACAGCTGTAAAAAATGAACAATGGGATAAAGCAGTACATATTGTTCGTGAAAAATATGAAGATAAGCCGAGATTATTTTTAAATCTCGAGAAAATACGCAAGAGTGAAAACCTTGATCGTCGTTTATCTTGGCGTGAATTTTTAGAGCGTGTTTTTGGACGGATTGATAAATTTAAAGATAGAGACGAACTTTTAGAAGAAGAATGTGAAAAGTTTATTTCCATTTATAAACCAGAAAGCAAATATGTTCCGTACATCAAAAATTATCTTAAAGCGTATGTTACGGATGAATATTTTAGAAATGAAATAAATAATCAAAGATTTCCGAGAGAATATGCGGGATTTACAATGCCAGAATATCAAGCGTTAAACGGATATCGTCAGACTATACCTGAATATGTAAAAGATTATGTATCAGTTAATCAATATATGAAATAATTATGAATGTAGTAGAAGAAAAATGGAAAAAAGATCAGTATACTTATTTTGAGAATGAGTGGAAATTTAAATGGAACAAATATTTTAATAATGAAACTGATTTTAAAGATTCTATTTTAAAATTAGAATATGATAAATTTTATAATGTGAATAATGCATTTGGTAAATTAGATAAAGCATTACAAATATGTAATTTTTTAAACGAACTCGCTGAACAAAAACCACTTCAAGATACAGAAAAGATAATAATCACTACACTTGTTTCTTGTGCAGAAGCAGTTTATAGAATCAATAAACCCGAAGAGTCAATTGGTGAAAATTTAGTGAAAGGATTTTTTAAACCAGTTGTATTACAATTAGAAAATAAAATTAAAGGGTATGTTGGAGAAATGCCTTATAAAAAAAGTTTTAAACCAGATGAAATTTTATATTTGATAAGAAACGATTATATTCATAATGGAAATTTTATAGGAACATTTTTTAAGAAGACTAATTCTGAAAATTATGTTTCAATGTGTGGAGATTTTTTTTATTCCGAAAAAGAAGATAAGACAAAATTAATATCTGTGAAGTCCGAATGTAGGTTGACTTATCAAGAATTTTTAACAATTTTTTTGAATGCATTTATTAAAAATATAAAAAAATATATTAAAAAATAATTATGTTAAATTCAGAAACAAAAAGAAAAATTGACTCCGCCAGAAATATTCTTGTTGGAAATGTAACTAATCCAATCTCACAAGTGGATCAAATTACTAACGCGTTGATTTATAAGTTTATGGATGATATGGATCAGGAAAATCTTGAGGTGGATTTAAAACCGCAATTTTTTATTGATGAATACGAACAATATTCATGGCGTAAATTAATGGATAAAAAACTTTCAGGACAAGAAAGATTTAATCTTTATGAGGAAGCAACAAAAAAACTTACTTATGCAAAACATATTCCAGAACTTTTTCGTACAATATTTGAAAATGCTCGTTTGCCATACAATGACCCTCGTGTACTTACACTTTTTTTGAAAGAGATAAACGGTTTTTCTTATGAGCACAGCGAAGAGCTTGGTAACTCATTTGAATATTTACTTTCAATTCTTGGAAGTCAGGGCGATGCAGGACAATTTCGTACACCACGACATATCATTGATTTTATTGCCGAAGTTGTTGACCCAAAGAAAAATGAAACTATTCTTGACCCTGCTTGTGGAACAGCTGGCTTTTTGATTTCCGCTTATAAACATATTTGTAAAGACCATGACGGATTGGATAATAAAACAGGAAAGCCGACAAATAAAGAAAAAAATTTAACGCCAGAGGAAAAAACAAAAATAATGAATAATATTGTTGGTTATGATATTTCACCCGATATGGTGAAATTATCTTTGGTAAATATGTATTTGCACGGTTTCCAAAATCCGCAAATTTATAAATACGATACACTGACAAGTGAAAAGCGTTGGGATGAGCAGTTTGATGTCATCATAGCAAACCCACCGTTTATGACTCCAAAGGGCGGAATTCAACCACACAAAAGATTTTCTATTCAAGCAAACAGAGCCGAAGTGCTTTTTGTGGATTACATCATGGAACATTTAAGTATTAATGGGCGGGCGGGAATTATCGTGCCAGAGGGAATAATTTTTAAAGGCGATAAAGCATATAAAGCGCTCCGCAAAAAATTAGTAGAAGACGGACTTTTTGCGGTAGTAAGTTTGCCATCTGGAGTTTTTCAACCATATTCTGGCGTTAAAACTTCTATTTTATTTTTTGATAATCAAATTGCTAAAAAGACAAACGAAATATTGTTTATAAAAGTTTTAAATGATGGTTTTGATCTTGGTGTGCAACGACGACCACGACCCGACTTGCCAAACGATTTATTTGATAAAGGTGGCGCACTTGATGTTCTTAGGGCACAAAGTATTGCTATACAAACAGGAAATAAAAATACACTAGTAAATGATAAAAGTCTTTTTGCTTGGGTAGTCGAAAAGGAAGAAATTGCTGAAAGTGGTGATTGTAATTTGACAGGAGACAAATACAAGAGAGATCTTTATGTAAGGTTACAGAGTATTACTCAGAATTTAGAAAAAATTTTTAAGCCGTACAAAGAAACATTAAAGCAAATTCAAAAACAAACAGAACCGTACAGAAAACTAACAGAGCAATTACAAAAACAAGCGGAACAGGTAAGTCGTGTTTTTGCTTCGCTCATGTTTCAGGAAGCACAGAAAAGCATACAAAAAGTGGTTGAACAAATGCAAAAAGCATTTAAGAATGTTGATTTTCAACAGATTATTAAACAACAAAAAAAATTACAAGAGGAATTAAAAAAACGACAAAAATGGGGAATGGTAAAGTTGGAAGAAATTTTGGAATATGAACAGCCAACAAAATATATTGTTGAATCTGTTAATTATAATGATAGCTTTAAAACTCCTGTTTTAACTGCTGGCAAAACTTTTATTTTAGGATATACCAACGAGAGGGAAGGAATTATGCCGGCAAATAAACTACCAGTTATTATTTTTGATGATTTTACAACAGCAATAAAATTTGTTGATTTCCCTTTTAAGGTAAAGTCGTCGGCAATGAAAATTTTACATATCGACCAAAAAAAGGCTGATCCAAGATTTTTGTTTCAATTAATGAAGACAATAAAATTTAGACATGATGATCATAAGCGATATTGGATCTCTGAATTTTCAAAAATAAAAATTCCACTTCCACCGCTTGAAGTTCAAAAAGAAATCGCGGAGCAAATTGAAGTTAAGCAAAATGCTATCAATCACGCTAAAGAAATTATCAAAAATCTAGAGAGAGAGAGACGATATTTTAGTCAAGAGATTGGGAAGTTGGAAGATATTGAGTTAGTTGAATTGGGTGAGGTTTGTGAAATTCAAAGTGGTGGTACGCCAAAACGAAATGAAAAAAAATATTGGAATGGATATATTCCTTGGTTAGGTTCTGCTGTTTGTAAAGATAAAAAAGTTTACGAAGCAAAAGAATTTATCACTGAGGAGGGATTAAATAATTCTTCCACAAGGTTATTTAAAATTAATACAACACTACTTGCATTAGTTGGCGCAACAATTGGAAAAACAGCACTATTAAAACTTGAAGCATCTACAAATCAAAATATTGCTGGACTATATCCAAAAAATGAAAACCAGCTTGATCCGATTTACCTATTTCTAGCTGTTCAATCGCAATATCAAAAATTTTTAGATTTAGGAGATGGCAAATTTAAAATGGCAAACTTGTCATTTGTAAAAAAATTAAAAATCCCACTCCCACCTCTTGAAATCCAAAAACAACTCGTTATCGAAACGGAAAAGGAAGAAGAAATCATCACCGCCAACAAAAACCTAATTGAAATTATGGAGAAGAAGATTGAAAAGGTTATTGAGGAGATTTAATTTTAAAAATATGACAGATAATAAATACAATTTACTCGTTCATGTTTTGGATAAAATCGCTAAAAGTGCGCCAAAAAATTTAGGCATTTATCATCCAGAACAAGATAACACGGATGCTGAAATACACAAAAGATCACGGTCTTTTATTCATCTATTTTTAAAAGTGCGTTTTGGGATACTAGATTTTGATATTTCAGAATTACAAATCACAGATGGTACTAACGACGGAGGTCTTGATGCTTATCACATAGACGAAGAAGAAAAGAAAATTTATCTCATTCAGTCAAAATTTTCAGCAACATCTGAAAATTTTGAAACTAATCCTGTAAATGGTTACGAGTTTTTTAGAATGGAATTGGACAGAATTATCTCTGATGGCAAAAATACTTTAAAAAATGGTAACGGGTACAACGGGAAAATAATTGATTTTCAAAAAAAACTTCAAAATATACAAAATTTAAACAGATATGAATATATTTTAGTTTACTTGGGAAATGTTAGCAGTCGTATCGATCAGAAACAGCTTTTGCAGGTATCTGGAAATGTTTGTGACGTTGTAGAAATTATAAATGGAGAAACATTTTATAAAGATGTTTTAATGCCGTACTTACAGCATGATTTTTTTAATCAGAAAGATTTTGTTTTAAAAATACAAGTATACAAAAATCAATCAAACCGTATTTCTTATAGTGTTGACTTGGGTGATGAAATTCGTGCTGGTGTTGAGCTTGCTTTTGTTCCCACAAAAGAAATCGCAATTATGATGTCAAAATATAGGAATTCTTTACTTCGTTATAATCCACGTTGTTACGTCGGTCTTACTCGTGGAGGTGTAAATCAAGCAATTCAAGAATCGATGAAAGATACTGAACTAAATGAATTTTCATTACTTAATAACGGTATTACAATTATATGTAATGATTTTTCATATTCCGACAGAAATGCTGAGCCGGGAGTTGCGACACTACTAGTTACAAATCCGCAAATTGTAAATGGTGGGCAAACTGCTTTTACCCTTGCTTATTTGTTGAAAAATTCTGACAATGAGAATCATTTCGAAAATAAGGAGGTATTAGTGAAATTTATTACTTTGTCAGAGAGTAAAGACATGTCAGAGGTAATTGAAAAAATTTCAAAGGCAACAAATAATCAGACACCTGTAAGAATGGCAGACAGAAGGTCTAACGATGAAGAGTTAGTTCAATTACAAGATTATTTATTTAACACGCACGGTTTTTTATTAGAACGAAAGAGGGGGCAATTTTACGATGTTGTACAAAATGGTTTGGTTGATAAAAACAGTATTATTTCTAGTGAATTATTAATGCGATTACTTTTGGTCTGTAAAGGGGATGTTGCTCGGGCACGTAGTAGTGGTACCCATGCTATGTTTAAGAATTATAGCCTTGAAAATATTGATTTCAATCTATTGTATTTATTAATAAAAATATATAGAAAAATAGACCAGAAGGAAGACCGAACAAGAGGAGTATCGCAAAAAAACCGTTACAGAATGGATGAATGGGGAAATGGTTTAAGATATGGAAAATATGCTATTACGTATTTTGTATACAAATTATTAGATGATAATGATAATCAAATTGATGAAAAAATGGGTATTGCGAAGGAAAAATGGAATGATTTTGAAACTACAGTTTCTAATGATCCACGAAATGAAAATTATAATGTGGATGGGTTTGATTTTGCTAATTATTATAAAGGAGGAACGGTAAATGATGAACTGAGTGAATATTTAGAACAAGTACAATAAATCAAAAGAATAAAAAAAAAAAGGTATCACACCCCCAAACCAAAACCATCTCCCATGCTATAATAAATGCATCTATAGATACATCTATAGA
>JAGLID010000133.1 GCA_023143145.1 Minisyncoccota bacterium
CCCAATGGTTATCGCGTAATCTGTTGGGATGATGAAACGCACAGGCTCTTGATGTTATGGCTCGAAAAACGCGATTTATTATCCAGAGATGACTCGCTGTTCATGAGTTTCAACGGCATTTATCGATATAAGCGGATTTCAGTGAGAACCGTCCAAAGACTGGTCAAAAAACACGCCATACGGGCAGGAATCAAGAATGCTGACATGATAAGCCCACATTGCTATCGTCATGGATTCTGCAAAACTGCGCTTAATAGTGGAATTAGACTAGATGAAGCTCAACAGCTTATGGGACATACATTCATTGGATCAACAAAAAAATATCTTTCATGGGAAAATACAGAATTGGAAAAAAGTTATAAAGAAAAGTTTAATCGGAATCCTGTGCATAACTTAGAATTGACACCAGAAAAAGAAGATGCTAATATTATATTAGAATTGATAAGAAATTCTATGAACTCTTAAAAATTGAATATATTAGCACAAAGACTTGCTTTACTGCAAGTTTAAAAAAGGTCAATTTTATGTCGTAAAACCTACCTTGTGCGACATACAACATATTTTAATATCCGCTACTCTAGCGGATTTATGTGTATATACAATTGAATTGTTTTTGATGTATGTTCTTACTTATAGTACTTTTTCTGGATCATAATTCGTTGGATTTATTTCATTCATATTTATAACTTAATAATTTATCTCAATTTGACTCTATATTCAAAATATGGATGCTTTTTAAAATGCTCAAGTTTAAGTTTCCATTCTGGATTTATAGCGCTTAATTTTTTGATTTTTTTACCAATTAATATTTTCGGATCAACAAAACGATTTTTTTTCTTCCAGTAATAATCATACTCCTCCCCTTTTTTGATAATCTTAATTTTATTACAATTGAGATTCTTGATTTTTTGTATCAGCTTTGAAATTTCTTTATCTTTCTTTTCTTCAATAATTTTTGTTATTTGGTTGTCATTTAGTGAAAATAAATCTTCTTTTTCTATGTAGCCTTTTTCTATACTGTGTTTGATGATTTGAGCAAGAATTTTGTGATTTACAGTCCAAAAAGAGGAAGACCAGAATTCATTATTTAAAATATAATATTGCTGAGCAAAAAGATTTGCTACAAAGGAATTGTCAAAAACAAATTCCCCTTTTACAATCTTCAAGGAATTTATAATTTTTCTTGCTAATTGAACATTCATTCCCAATGGATCTCGCAGTGTATAATCTATTCTGTCTGCAGCAATATCTGGAAGCTCTTGATCAAGAATACGATGTTTTTTGTTATTAATAACTTTGTCTAAACTATAGCCATTTTCTTTTAAAAGCTTTTCAATATGAGAATTAGATATTTTTTCATAAAGAATGCTATCAGCAAATCCTTCGTTACCGTCATTAATAAATATTAGATCAAGTACGTGAGAAAAAGCTCCGTGAGAAATATCGTGTAGAAGTCCCGCGATACATTCATCTTTTTTCGCTCCAAATTTTTTTAGCAAATAATAAACTCCAATGCTATGTTCGTAGCGACTAAATTCCGTGTCGAACAAAAAAGAATGTTTGAAAACTCCACATTGTGATATGTCCTTTAGTCGTTGATAATCCTTATCTTTAATAATTTTTACAGCTAGGTCATCATCAATCACAATTTGATCCCAAATTTTATCTTTTATAATCATTTTAGTATATCTTATCTCTTTCTTCTTTAATGTAATTAATCCATTCTTCAAAAACCTCTACAAACGTTTTGAATGGAGCTTCAATAATAAAATCAAGAATAAAAGCAAAGATGTTTATGTTGGAGAGTTTAGTTGAAAACCATTGTCCCACACGAAGAATTGGGATTGAAAAAAGATCTGTGGCAAATGTTATTATCCCCTCTTTTCTTTTCAGAACAACAAGCTCTCTTGCACTCTGGCGAATTCTGACACCAAAGTAGCTTACAACGCTCAAAAAGAACAGGAACAGTCCAATACTCATAACATTAAAATTAAATTTTTGTAAAATTAGAATTATGATTCCAAAAGAACCGATAAAAACAAAAGCATAGAAGAATTTAAATGCTTTATTGAAAAATGAACTACTGTGTAAAGTATCCTTCATTATAAACGGATTATCGTGGTATTCGTCATGAATCATTTCCATAATCCCTTTCACAATGGCTTCTGTATTTTTTTTACTTGGAATCTTGATTGTTACTACAACTAAAAGCATCAGTAATGGCGGAAAAATAATATTCACACCTAGGGCAAAATAATTTATGTGTCCAATGATATATTTATCAAAGGGTAATTCCATGGCAATGGCTAATCCAACTTTTGTTATAAAGATATAAATAATGCTTCTTGTGGCAGCTCGTTTAAGTTTTATTTTAGCTTCTTTATATTTTTTTATACAAGCATCTTTAATTGCATCTTCTATATGAAGGTGATGCACAAAAATTTTGTTTATATTTCCAGTATTTCTAGTGATTACGTCCTCAAGTATTGTAAAATAGGCTAGGTTTTTTTTTATAAATCTTGAAAAATGTTCACCTAAGGGATTGTTAGCTTGTTCTTCTATATCACTTATTATTGATGAAATATCTTTTGACATTTTCATAATCAAACCTTCTGACGGAGCAAAAAACCATTCTGGATGATTCATCTCAAATAGTCTATATCTAATTAGTGGTACATCAGATTTGGTTAGATTTCTTAAGAGAGCAATGTATATTTGATTTTTTCTATTTTCTTCGTTAATAATTTGTTCTGGTACTTTCAGTTTCTTATCAATAACATCTTTTGCAAATTCTACAATAGCATCCTCTCTTTTATAGGGAGCAATTTTTTCTTCAATTTCGCAAGCTGCAATCCCTACTGTCCAATCAAATAAATAGTCGGAATTATCACCCTTTTCATTTTTTTGCTCAGGAAAATTATTGATAAACAGTGTATATTTTTCAATGATTTGTTTCACCTCGAAAATTCTTATCTCGGGAATTTTATCATTTTGTAAATATCTTGCTCTGATTAGTTCATATATTAAGAATTTTGCAACATCAAGCTCATTTTTTTCTGTTGTTAGCCTCCTCTTTAAGATTCTTTCTATGGCGGTTTTTCTCAGGAGATGCTCTTCTTTATAGTCAATCGCATTTCTTAATTTTTCATACAAAAAAGCTATCTTACTTGAGACTTGATGTAATTTAATTCTTTCATCGGCAGTTTCATTGTAAGATTCCTCTAGCTTTATAGCATTCTTATAGTTTTCTACAAACGTTTCTCCTACTTCAGAAATGTTTTTCGTCATATAAATAAAGTTAAGATTTTTACTTTAATACAGCGAGGATAGCACAAATTAAAGTAAAAGTCAATCATAAATAATTTATTTGAAAAAATTATTAATATAAGCAAATTTGACTATTAAATTAATATTTATAGAATTCCGATATTTTTTAATTCAAAAAAACACTTCGCGCATGCTCTAACATCGATTAATGCATCATGAGCATCTTCAAAATCCTGTCCAAATAATTTTATATGGAGCTCTGAAAGAGACGGCCATTTAAAGCCATAATTTCCAGAAATTTCACAATACTGAGTTGATGCTTCTTTGGTGCATATTTTTTCGGGTTGAAATAAACTTTTCTGAATCCCCTTTCTCAAAAACTCTGCATCAATTATTTTTTCATCAAAGCTCATGTTGTGGGCAATTAAAAATTTCGTTTTTCCAGCCATCTCAGAAAATTCCTTGAGGATCTTTTTCAAAGATACTCCTTTTTTATTTGCCATTTCGTTCGAGATTCCATGTACATTCGATGATTCTTCAGGAATAAGAAATCCTTCTGGTTTGATAATAGAGTTTTTGCGTGAAATTTCTTTACCATTCTCATCAAAATATAGCCAAGCAATTTGAACTAAGCGTGGCCAATTTTCCAAATCTGTCACTGGAGCATCCCACTTTTTCGGAAGACCAGTTGTTTCTGTGTCAAAAAATAGATACATAGATTAAATTGTTAGAAATTATTATTTAAGTATTAAGATATGTCATTCTGAACCTAATTCAAAATGACATATATATTAAATCATATCATTTAATAAATCATTTTCAAATTCTAAAACTCCTTTAATATCCTTTGAATATTTCTCCACATTTGGGAAATCTAGATTTTGGATTTTTTGATATACAATTTTGATTAAATTTGTGAGTCTCTCTACGCTATCATTTTCAATAATCAATAAAAGCTCAATCAGTTCATCTCTTTCTGGTTTTACGAATTCCAGAGTTCCTTTATTTACACAAAACTTTCCACCAAACTCTCTAGAGTTTTCAATCAATAATTTATAGAATACAAGCTGATTTTGATATTCCCAGCTATTTATTTTTTTGCTTGCATCACTAACAGCCCATTTCTCAAATGCTTTTCCAGTTTTATAATCATATACTTCTATTGTTTTATTTTCCTCATCGAGATGAATTCTGTCTAGTTTTCCTGTAATATTAGAACCGTCGAGATTCACCCCTTGAGAAGAGAAATCAAATTCACAAATGTCGTTATAATCAAGAGTGCCACTTTTCTTTTTATAATAAAAGCTCAAGTCATTAATTCCTCTTTCAAGCATTTCTTTGAAATCTTTTTTATTCAATCTCTGTTTTCGCAACGTATCTTTAAAAATTTCCAAAAATAAATCAAGTTCAGGAATAATTTTTGTTTGTTTAAATCTTATATAAAAATTATTAAATGCATTATGAACTGCTGAACCATAAGCGCTGTTCTTGTTTTGTGATTGCGGAAATCGCAGGAGTTGTTTTTGCAAAAACTCTTGTGGTCCTCCCCTGCTGACGTTCAAAAAAGTATTCAGGTGCGTTACACTTAATTTGTAATTTTTTAATAGTGTTCGAAGTAAATCTTCTTGGTCGGCATTAGAAATAGTATGATTATTAATTTCTAATTTCAACTCAATTAGATTTTCCAGATTTTCTTTTTTGACAAAGTCATCTTGTTCTTTTTTGATAATTTCGATATTTTTACTTTCCTTTACTCTTTCTTCTTTTTCATCTGTAAAATTCAAAAAGCGAAGTTTCACTTTTTCTTTCCCTTTGATGTCAAATTTATAATTAGTAAGATATAGATTTCGTTTAGCACGCGTTAGAGCCACATAAAAAAGCCGGAGCTTATCTTCTATGCTATCTTTTTGTGGTGCTAGATCAATATTTGCAGGAAAACTCAAGCGGCCATTATTATTTTTCATCCAAAGGTCTTCTGAACAATCAATCAAAAAAACTGTATCAAATTCCAATCCTTTTGCTCCATAAGCCGTCATCAAGTTTACGGACTTTTTTTCATCAGAAAATTCACTTGTAACATTCAAGGCAATACGATGAGTTTCATGTAAATTAACAAAGTCAATAACGTCAGCCACGCTTAGCGTTTCATGACCTTTATATTGACGAATGGAGTTGATAAACGAATGTAAACTGACAAGATAATCAAGATAAACAGACCTTCCAGAATCAAATTTCTTCTTAGAAAAGTAGTATTCTTTATATGGACTGGTAAATTCACATTCTTCTAATTTTGTTACCCCCGTAATGACATCAATTAACTCTTCAGCTGTGAAATTATTAGCTTTATTTCCAAGTAAAATTAAGAACTTCGCTATATTATTTATTTTCTCATCTTCATGTTCAATCATAATTTCTAGCCATCTTTTTTTCTCTTTATAAGCTTCAGTTGATATTTTCCAAACTACAATTGAATCGATGTTCAAAAACGAAAAACTCAAAATTTCTGGCAAATATTCATCAGCTTCTTTTTCATTTATATTATTAAGTGTATTGATGAATTTAAATATCGTGATAATTTCTTTGATTTGTTTATCTTCAAGAATGTTTTTCTTTTTCGTATAAGAAACGGGAACATTGAAAAAATCAAGAATTTTAGCAAATTCTTGTAATGTTTTATGCTTTGGCGCAATTACGGTAATACTCTCTGGACGATATTTTTCTTGCTCGATCTTTCTCTTGATCTCCTTTGCAATCCAAATCATTTCTTGAAATTTTGATTCAAACTCTTTGTTTACAATTTGACCACTTTCAATATTCAAATTACCTGCCGAAAGATTTTTTGTGATTTCTGAAATCTTATTTTCTAATCTGTCTGAACCTAAAACGATTGTTTTTCGAGCTAAGTCGAGAATGTCTTGAGTTGATCGATAATTCTTTTTCAAAACAACAAGTTTCAATTTCTGATATTTGTCGATATAATTAATAATATTTCCGACATTTGCTCCTTGAAATTTATAAATTGCTTGATCGTCGTCGCCAACGGCTAGAATATTAGGTACTCCTCCGCTAGCCTCAATGTCAATTATGCTATCAAGTAGTCTGTTTTGAACATTATTTGTATCTTGAAATTCATCAACTAGAATATATAAATAATTTTCCGCAATATTATATTTCAATTCAGGACTTTCCTGTAAAACTTTCACAGTATCCAAGAGCATATCTGAAAAATCATAATATCCTTTTTCACGAAGTTTTTTCTGATATTTTTTATATATATCGGCTAATTCAATTTGTTTCTCAATCTGTTGAAAATCCTTCAAAATTCGTTTCTTATTCTTATCATTCATTGTAAAATTGGTTTTCCATTGCGAGAGATATTTTGTTTTTTCTTCTGCGATTGATTTTTCAAGAGATTCGTTCAAACTTGCAATCATAGTTTTCTGAATACTTCTGAATCTTGTTTTAATTTTTCTTTTTGAAAAATCTACATTTTCCAGTTCATCGATTATATTTTTAAATTCTGCAAGCTTCTTCTTGGAAATAGTTTGGGAGAAATATTTATCAATAATTTCTTCAGAATTTTCAAAAAAATTTTTATTTTCCAATGTAATATCCAAAAATTCATCAGATGTCAAAGCTTTTTTCAAATCGCTAATTCTTTCGATTATATCTTTCATATAAACAAAACCTTGTTCGGGATTATAAGATCTTAGTTTACTGTTATGTTTTGATTCTTTTAATATTTCTTCTATTATTTCCACTTGCGCTAAATCGTCAACTGGATTATATGTTGCTCCTTGATAGAAATATTCTGGATTTTGATTAATGATTTCATTACCGAAACTGTGAAAAGTATGAATGGCAACCTTATATGCAGCTTGACCAATGATGTCACTCAGTCGATTTCGCATATTCGTCGCTGCCGCTTCGGTAAAAGTCAAGCAAAGGATATTATTTGGAAACACATCAGTTTTCTGCAAAATATTTGCCACACGCAAACTCAAAAGCTCTGTTTTCCCACTTCCTGGTCCTGCCACAACCAACATCGGCCCATCGATGCAATCAACGGCCTCTTTTTGCTCATTATTCAATTTTGCATATTTTTCCTTAAATTTTGACATAAATAAAAACTATAAAAATGATTAGCTTTTATAATAATATTATAGCAAAAAATTGGAACTTGTGCACGAAAATTAAATTAATTTATAGAATATATAAATGTAGAAAATATAGATATTATGTCTCTGTATTAATTATCGCAAATTTGTAAATTAAGAATCCCAAGTGAAAATATTTTCACGAGGGACTATTTTTGAGATCACATTATTAATGATCCTCTATTGTTACGCTCTGAGTGCCTAGTTTTTACTAGTTCACTATTTACATCCCCAGTTATTCTGAGTTCATTTATTGCTTCTTTTGCCGCTCCCTTGCCATGATATATATCATATTCGGTAACGTCAAGTTTGACTCCTGAAAAAGCGAACTTCAGCGGTCTGGTCTGGAAGTTATCAAATTCTTGGTCTTTTATAAGAATTTCTTCAGCCTCTTCTACGGTCATTGTTAGTCCAAGGTAATCTCTTCTTGCTATTCCATATACTCCTGCTGCGTTGTATAGCACTGCTAAAACTTTTGCTTGTGATAAATTACTGATATCTATTATCATATTCAGTTCTCCTGAAATATTGTTTGTGATAACCTACGCAAACTAAAGGGTTACTCGTGTAACTTGTTTACTATATCACGAATTATAATTATTGTCAATACCTCAAATTATGAATAAATCTCATGTTTTAAAGTTGTTTTTACTTGTAATTAATTTTCATTATATATAACTTTTAAAAAATATATATTATCTCCTCTCTCTATATAAAATGGGTATTTAAAATAATAAATTTTATTATGAAGTATATCTGAAATCATAAAAGGCTCCATTCAGAAGAATGGAGTCATTAAATAGAGGAAATTAGGAGAGAATTAATCCGCAATAAACCCACAAGCTTGAAGTTCCCAGAGTTTTCTGTAGTGACCATTTTCTTTTTCAATTAGTTCTTGATGTGTTCTATCTTTAATTATTTTTCCATCATCAATGAAAACAATTCAGAAATAAAGATTAAATAGTAAAATATTTTATTATCACTTCTCTTGATTAGTGATTTATAATATTACGAATCTAATAATTTAAACAAAACCGTATTTGCA
>JAGLID010000134.1 GCA_023143145.1 Minisyncoccota bacterium
AATCAAGTAATTGCCACTGCAGCTGGAGCTGTAAGTGCAGGAGTTGTTGAAGTTGCTTTGTACGCGGCTATTGCAACCACCACTGACACCGGATCATATTCTGATACTCTCGTTTTTGTTTGTACTCCTACTTATTAAATAAATTAATAGAATTTTGCTTTTTTGGGGCAATGTTCTGTTTTAAGCTTTATGCATAATTGTATTATATGAGAAAAATAGTTTTAGTATTAGCTATTCTTGGTTTTATTGTAAATGCAGGAATTGCTTTTGCCCAGGAAAAAAGCGGAGGAGGAGTTACTATTTCTCCCCTAACTTTTGAATTGACGACAAATCCCGGAGACACTATTATAAACAAAATAAAAGTGTTTAACCCTTCTGATAGTCCTATCTCTGTAAAAATGGAAGCGGAAAACTTTAAGCCTATCGGCGAAGAAGGAAAAGTAGTTACCTCCACTGAAGAAGATGAAGATACGACATATTCACTAAGAAAATGGATCAAGATAATTCCTAATGAATTTATATTAGAAGGAAATGGACAAAGATCAGTTGATTTTATTATAGAAGTTCCTCAAGATGCTGAACCAGGAGGAAAATACGGATCAATTTTAGCAGGAATCAGTGGCTCTATGTCAAATGAAGAAACAATGGGCGCGGCTGTTTCTACTAAAACAGGATCTCTTGTTTTGTTAATGGTTTCTGGAGATTTAAATGAAAAACTTGCGATTAGTAATTTCTCTGCTCCCTCTTTTCAAGAATACGGACCAGTACCGTTTGAAATAAAGTTTGAAAATATGGGAACCGTTCATGCTAAACCAAGAGGATATATAATGATTACTGATTGGTTTGGAAATAATGTCACGGAATTTGAGTTTTCTCAAAAAAATGTTATGCCTGGAGCCATAAGAAAAATTGATGTCGAATGGGATATTAAATGGCTCTTTGGAAAATATACAGCCTCTGTAATTGGAGTCTACGGAACTTCTAATAAAAGTATAACTTCGCAAGTTATAACTTTCTGGGTTTTGCCCTGGAAATTGATGCTCGGAATTCTAATTATTTTATTAGTCATTTTTATTTTCTTCTTTAAAACTAAAAAACGCTGGCAACTCGCATTAAAAATACTATTCAAAGGAGAGCATCACACGCAATAATCAGACAGAGGCACATATCGTTTTGATTCGCCAGTTGACAAAAAAGAATCCCGAGACTATGCACGCAGAACTGTAATATAAAATCTTACGAAACTAAACTCGAGAACCTTCGATTGTTTCAATTCCTTAAAATGACAATACTGAATCAGGATGACAGAAAAAACATTGCCATAGAGTCAAATTACGTATGATTCTGGGTTGTCGTTAATAAATCAAGGGTTATCATCAAAATGATCGTTCAAAACAAAATGTTAAAATTTATAATAATAGCGCTAATAATGGGACAAGTGATTGTTCCATTATTTAATAATGAGCAAATAGTTATCGCCGCTACCGTTACCAGCCTAAGCGATACCATATCTGATTCAAGGGCAAATAGTTATGCAAATCATTTAGTGGCTTTTAGAACAATAAGCCCTATAAACACCGGAAATACCGTAGTTATAAAATTTGATAATATGGGAGACGCTTTTGATCTATCCCAGCTAAATCCTGTTAATGTCATGGATTATGACTTCTCAGTAAATGGAATGGACCAAAATATAGCAACGGCTTGCCTAGGTGTTATTGATTTAATAGTCAGTGTTGACACAATTCAGGATGAAATTACTTTCACGGCTTGCGCGGATATTGCCGGTGGATTCGATATCAGGATTGAAATAGGAACGAATGCAACTTTCGGAGGCTCGGGAATAAATCAGATTATGAATCCTTCAATCGGAAACAGCTATTTTATAGACATCGCCGGTACCTTTGGCGACACAGGAATGACGGCTATCATAACGTTGCCCTCATCAAGCACAACTGTATCAGCAACGGTAAGCGAGATTACTCCTCCTCCCGGAGGTGGAGGCGGAACAATACAAACCACGGGAAATTTAAAAATGACAGGGAAAGCTTATCCCGATGCTTTTATAACCATATTGAAAAACGGTCAAGTTACAGGAACTACTACAGCCGACAGCAATGGAAATTTTGATATAACCATTAAAAGTATTTTGGCGAATAGAATTTATGACTTCGGCATCTTTGCGCAGGACGATCTTGGTTTGTCGTCCCCTACTCTAACCTATAATTTAAGCATTAATGCCAATCAGATAACAGAAGTTAGCAATATATATATTCCTCCAACCATAGCTTTGTCTGAAAAAACAATGACACAGGGAGATTCTTTAACTATATATGGAAGTTCTTATCCTAATGATTTAATAGTTAATTTTATATCCCCTTCTTTCAAAGCAATAAGTTTAAGTTCCGATGAAAATGGGAAATGGCTATATCTTTTTGATTGCAGCAGTTACGCTCCGGGAAAATATTTTACAAAATCAAAAATTATTTTTTCCGGAGGAGAACAAAGCGAATACAGTAAAGAATTAACTTTCAATATTATAGAAAAATCAAAACCGCCAAGTCCTCCAAAGCCTCCTGAACCTCCTGGACAACCTCCTGGACCGCAAAAAAAATGCAATGGCGCAAATTTAAACAATGATTCAAAGATTGATATTTTGGATTTCAGCATTCTTTTGCATTATTCGAAATCAAAAAATCCAGCCAATCCTTGTGCCGACATAAACCAAAATGGAATTGTTGATATTTATGACTTTAGTATCATGATGTATCATTGGACGGACTAAGGCTTATAATTTAGCTCAGGAGTGTAAAGAGTAGTGTAGTCCCGAGAATTCGAGACGGAGATATATCTAAAAGCAGAACTAAATAATACTTCGGGTCAAGCTCCGTTTCACTATTCTCGACAGTCCATTTTTTTCAAACTGAAGTGTAAAACATATCCACCAGTCCAAAGTTATTTGTGCGATAAAAAATTTGTAAAAAACAACTAAACCTTGTATAATATAAAAAAGAACACGAAATTATTAACAGCAAAACTATGAGCAAAATACTTTTTACCATAATTTTTCTGTCTTTTTTAATAGTTCCTTTTGTTGGCAACGCCTCTACTTTATATTTTCTGCCTCAAGGCGAAGAATATCTAGAGTCAGACACATTTATTAAAAATCTATATATAGACACCGAAGAGTCAAAAATAAATACGATTGAATCAAAAATAAATTTTAACCAGGATATTTTGGAAGCGGTTGATGTAATTACGGGAGACTCCGTAATTGAGCTTTGGGTAGGCGAACCGGCCATCTCAAATAAAAATGGGAGTGTTGAATTTATAGGAGGGATTCCGGGCGGATACGACGGGAATGACATAATTTTAAAAATAATTTTCAAAGCAAAAAAAACGGGAAATTGTAATTTATATCTATCTGACACAAAAATACTTTTAAACGACGGTAAAGCGACAGAAGATAAAACAAACCTTTTAAACGATAGCTTAACTATAATAGAGAAACCGGATAGTT
This sequence comes from Minisyncoccota bacterium, assembly GCA_023143145.1. Classification (GTDB taxonomy): domain Bacteria; phylum Patescibacteriota; class Minisyncoccia; order JAHIHE01; family JAGLIN01; genus JAGLLA01. Next base: position 3,521 of record JAGLID010000134.1, read on the forward strand.
TCATAGAAATTAAATCCAACCCAGACGAAAACAAATGGATCAAAAGCGACACTCTCAGCCTGCAATGGGATTTAGTCGACGAAGCGGACTATAGTTATACTCTAAGCAGAGATCCCTTAGTAGAGCCGGATGAGATTCCAGACAAACCGGAAGGAGAACTTGTTTGGATGGGCAATATGAGCTATGAAGGACTGCAGGATGACATTTATTATTTCCATCTAAAACAAAAATTGCCTAATGAAAATTGGTCTCCCAAGATTACGGCCAGAGTAATGATAGACACCACCAGTCCAGAAGAATTCACGCCTCAAATTACAGATATCGAAGAGAAAAAATATTTAGTTTTTACCGCGAAAGACACGGTTTCAGGCATAAGCCATTATGAAGTGTCACAGACCAGCTTAAGCTGGCTTGGAAACATCAAGCCGGGACAAGAAATAAAGTGGAAAACCGTAAAAAGTCCCTATTTACTCAAAGATCAAAGCTTAAAAAGCGTTATAAAAGTGAAAGCCGTTGATAAAGCTGGAAATGAAAGATTGGCTGAAATTGTTCCTCCTTCTGTGCTGAAATTTCTTCCATGTCAGATTGTTTTCCTGATTTTAATCGGATCAATAATTATAATTTTAATAATTCGGAAACTATTTTTAAACAGAAAACGCTATAAAAAATAATAATAACAAATGAAAAAAGGGGTTTTTGTTTTTACATTCTTAATATTATTTTTTTTAACAACACCGACAGTAAAAGCATCGGGGGCTTCTTTGTATTTATCTCCGAATAACGGAACTTTTTATACTGGAAGCACTTTTGACGTTTCAGTACTTCTTAATACCGGAGGAAATAATGTTAACGCACTAAGCGTAGATTTAAAATTTAATCCCAAGAAAATACAAGTCGTAAGCCATGCGTCGGGAAAATCATTTATTTCCATCTGGGCCGTACCTCCTTCTTATTCAAATGTGAAAGGAGAAATATCTTTTCAAGGCGGCATTCCTTCTCCTGGAATAAACACTTCCTCTGGCTCAGCTTTGACTATAACTTTCAGAGCCGTGGAACCGGGAGAAGCCACTGTTTATTTTCTTGATACTTCAAAAGTTCTTCTTGATGACGGAAATGCCACGGAGATCCTAAGTTCTATCGGAAATGGAAAATTCACCATATCCCTTCTTCCTCCCGAAGGTCCTATTATTTCCTCTCCCACTCATCCCGATCAAAACAAATGGTATAAAAATAATAATATTTCCCTTTCATGGAACAAAGAAGATGAGGTTACGGATTTCAGCTACTTTCTAGACAATGATCCACAGGGATCACCAGACGACAAATCTGAAGGAAACAAATCTTTTGTTTCTTATTCAAATCTAAAAGATGGAATTTGGTATTTTCACATAAAAGCCAAAAGCGAATATGGTTGGGGAGGAATTAGTCATTATCTGGCAAGAATTGACAACAATGGCCCCGCATCTTTTAAAATAGAGGTTAGTCCGTCAGTAAAAACAAGCTTTGCGCAGCCTATTGTTTCTTTTTTTACAACAGATGCTTTTTCTGAAATAGATTATTATGAATTAAAAATTATTGATATTACCGCTGATCATGAAAACAAAAAAGAACCCTATTTTACCGAAGTTACCAGCCCTTATCAATTACCCACTCTTGAAACCGGCAAATACTTCGTAATCGTAAGAGCGTCTGACACAGCCGGTAATTGGCAGGAAGAATCCATAAAAATTGAAATTGCTCTAGAAAATTTACTTGTCACAAAAAGAGGCGTCTGGCTTCAGGGCACGTTTTTGTCATGGTGGCCGATTCTTCTGATAATTCTTATCTTAATAATGTCAATTCTTGTTATATTTATTATTCTGTTAGAAAGAGATAAGAGATATAAAACACGGCTCACAGAAGAGCTAAGAGAAAAAGAAATCATCATCAGAAGAAATATTGAAAAATTAGGAAATAATCACATATAAAATAATTTATTTTTGGTATGAGAAAACTTTTGTTTATAATTATAACCGCTCTATTCTTTCCAGCTTTTGAAAAAGTCCAAACTTTTGATGTTTTTGCCGAAACGGGAAACGAAATAGATATAATCGAGATTTCCTCGCCAACAAACTCTAATCAAAATGATTGGTACAGCAACCAGAGTGCGATTTTCAGCTGGAAAAGCCCCGTTGAAATTACGGGAGTAAGCATTGAATTTAACGATAATCCGTCAACCACTCCTGATTTTATTTCGGAAGGAATTTTTTATTCAAAAACCTATGAACACATAGGGAGCGGAATATGGTATTTTCACTTAAGACTGGAAAGCAAATCTGGATGGAGTAATGTTTTTCACTTCAAAATCCAAATTGACAGAAAAACCCCAGATGATTTTGAAATAGAAATAAATAATGACGAGGATTCAACTTCTCCCAAACCTAAATTATACTTTGAAGCAAAAGACGATTTATCCGGCACAAGCCATTACAGAATAGAAATCGATAAAAAAGAAGTTTCTTTAGTTACCCCTGAAGAAATAAATCCGTTTATAATGCCTCTTCGATCTTTCGGCCTGCATAAAGTGGCGATAACAGCGATAGATAAGGCTGGAAATGAAAAAAGGTCTTTTATCGATGTGAATATCGATTCTATCGCACCCCCTGAAATACTGATCAAACCCGGGATATATAATACTGGAGAAGAAGTTTTGTATATAGGAGGAAAAGCTATTCCCAACTCCATCATTGTTATTTATTTCAAAAAAGAAGAAAATTTGATAAAAACATGGGAAACCATAAGCGACGCGAAAGGTTCTTGGTCGTTGTATACCGATGAGCTATTTTCAGGCGGCGTTTATATGATCTATGTCACGGCTGAAGATTCAAGAGGAGCGGTCAGCCGTTCATCCGAAGAGTATAAAATAGAAGTGTCTTTGAACGGATTCGCCGTCGGCTCTTTGTTGATAAATTATAAAAGCTTGATTTTAATTTTGACGCTATTGATTCTTATATTCTCTTTTGTAACAATCTGTGTTTATCATAAGATGAAAATAGAAAGAAAGAATATTTTAAGAGAAACAAGAGAGGCTAGATTAAGTTTGAAAAATACTTTCAAAGACTTGCGCCATAAATTAGAAAAGAAGATTGAATATTTCGATTCAAAGCCTGGCTTAAATGCGAAAGAAAAACAAATCAGGGACAGCATATTTGTAATTTTAAAAAATTCTGAAAAAATTGTTGAAAAAGAGATTAAGGATATAGAAAATGAAATAAATTAAATTTCGTACGCCAACATAAAACTAGGTCTTCAATTGAAGACCTAGTTTTTTTAATCTGCAAATATTAAAATTCTAAAGCTCTGTCTAATTAAATCACGAAACTTAGAGAGTATCCACTAGCTGGTAGAGGAGTTCTGTCTAAAGGCAGATTACTTGATATTTCAAGCCGGACTCCATTTTATTACGCCCGACAATCTAAGCACGCAAGCCCTGATTATTTTAAAATCAGAAACAGAGCGGAGGAGAAATTCAAACCCTCGGGACTACAACCTTTCCAAAGTGGCGCAATCGACCACTATGCGACCTCTCCAAAATTAATTTTAAACCAATAATCATAACTTCCAACAAAACTCTTAACCTATTTAACGTACAACCATATTTTGTCTTTGTAAATAACAGCTATACATTCATATATATTAGCAAAAAATAAAAGAACAAGACATTACCTCGTTCTTTGATTTTGATAATAAGAAAAATATATAATTGATAATTATAATTTAGTTCAGCCGAAATTCAATAAACTCAATTTTAAATATTTTCTTAATCACGGTTTTATTATCGCAATACTCCACCCCACTCAACTATTGTAAATCCTTTTCTTTCAGGAGTTTTGATTTCAAATCCTTCAAAATCAACTTTTTCATTCAAAGGAGAAAAATCCATCAAAACCCTAATTACAGTGTCAGGCTTAGGAGTTATGTCTAGTGGCGCAATCTGATTCATTTCGCGATTTCCTAAAAAAGTTACAAAATAATATGGTGCTTCATTCATTTTTGGCTCCCAGAATTCAACAAAATCAGCAATTTCTTTTTCATTCAAACCTAATTTTCCCAATTTTTCAACCAGAAAATTATGAACATTTTCTTTGGCAACTGTGAAGCCTTTCTGAGGTTGTTCATAAATTCCTCCTCTTCCCTCCCAAAAAAGATAAGGATAACTTTTTCCCGAACTCAAATCTGTCAAATTGCTAAAACTATCCGACTTAACTATCCAGCCATTGTTATAGTCTGGATCAGAATAACTCATCCCACCTTTTGGCTCAACTTTTACTGATATTTCAGATGCCTTTTCTGGATACAAATAAATCACAGGCTTGGCACATTCTGCAGGAGAAACAAATTTATTGCTTTCAAATTTAACAAGTCTGTCGAATGGATCAATCCAAAAAAACAAAGAATGACCCTTCGCAAATTCTTCATAAGATATTCCATCACTAGCGGACCAGTCTTTTATTTTTTCATAATAATCTTTCAAAACTTTGTGATTTACATCCTTAAATTCATAAATTATATCTCCCATTGAGTTTCTGCCAGCCGCTTTCAAGTCATTGCTAATATTAATTACATTTTTAGAAACTACTGATATATAATTACTACTGCCACAACCCGTGACATCTGTAAAAGTATATCCGCCTGTATTTTTTGTTCCATTATTCCAAGTTATTTCTGGAACATTATTCTCTGCAACAAAATCTGCTTTAAGAGAATAGACTCTTACTGCTCCATCTTTTGCTTTGATATAAAAACCATTCCTTGAAAAAACATCAACATTACTTGAAGAATAATTCGCTGTTGTATAAACATCGCCTAAATTTTTATCTGTGAAAACTTTCTTGAGATTTTCCGAATCAAAAATTACGTTTACCCCTTGATGAAGTGTCAAAACTTGACGCGAATTTGGTCCAATAAATAATTCTGGAAATTCTAAGGAGGAGATTATATAATCTTTATCAATACTAAATTCTGTCCTGTCGAATCCATCACCATCATAAAGTTCGTCAGAATATTTTTCAAGGAAAATCATTCTTCCAGTTTTACTGTCTTTAATAAATCTATAAAATCCGGGATAAAAAGCAGGACCATTAAACCCAGCGCTAACCAAAATAACCTCTCCTTTTTTGGGATATTCTCCAGCAAACTCACCTACTTTATAATATTTAGCTCCTCCTTCACGAGATAAACCATCAATTTCTTTAAAAATATTCAAACTGCTAATTTCTATCGGAACACTCCATGAAATTTCACCAGAAACTTTCACAACCAAAAACTCGTCCTGATTTTCCGTAATATTTTCAGATTCATCGATAAGTAATTCTGTAAATGGTATTTTTTCTTCTTCTGGTTTTTGCAGATCAGCTATTTGCTTTTGAAGAACATTAATCTGATTTTTCAATTCATCACTTTTTATCTCTTGCAAGAGATAAACTCTAGTACTGAGTACAATAATTAACAAAAAACAAATAAGTCCAATACTAACAAATAGTCCAGTAATTAAAACATTACTGCTTGACTTTTTAACCTGTTGTGGCTTATTATTCTGTGGATTCATACATTTTATTTTAATTATTTAATAATAAATTTGAAGCTCCTATTTTTATTTTTCCCTGCATAATCTGGTTTTTTATTTCTTGAGAAACTGGGGAGTCGCTTGCCAACTCATCCAAGATGCTATCAGCTTTTTCTTTGTTCATTAAATATATTTGATAATTTCTAGTTTCAATTGGAAATAAATTATATTCAACATCAGGTTTATCAAAAACGACACCAATTCCCAAGCCTTGTTGTGCTTCAAGAGAATAAACCTGATCAAATAAAAAGTTTCCCAAAGAATAAAAAATAAGTTTATTTTTATAAACTTCCATCGGCTGAATGGAGTGAGGATGAGACCCTAAAATTACATCAGCTCCGGCATCAATTAGTTGATAAGCTTTTTCTTGCTGACTTTTAGAAAAGTTTTCTTGATATTCCCCACCCCAATGTGCATACACAACCACAAAATCAGCTTCATTTCTAATATTTTTAATTTCAGTTATCACTTTTTCAAAACCTATACCACTAAATTCATTATAACCAACAAAACCGACTTTTGTTTTTCTTATTTCTTTCACAGTCGAAATGTTCGTGTCATTTAACGAATCACCAAAAAAATCAAAACCACTATTTTCTAAATGTTTTTTCGATTGAGTTAATCCTATTTTCCCAAAATCAAAAGTGTGATTATTAGCAAGATTAAATATATTAAATCCAAGTCTTTTCAACGCAGGAACAGAACTAGACTCAAAAGCAAAAGATATTTTATCAAGAGTAATTGATTTTAAATGAAAATCTATGAAAGAACCTTCCAGATTAACAAGCACAAAATCATTCCCACCTAAAAACCGTTCAATATTAATAAAAGGATAATTAATGCCATTTTCTTCAACCAATTGTCTAACAGACCCATCTAACATCAAATCTCCAAAAACTAAAAGAGTGACTTTATTGTTCTCCTTTTTGTCACCAGAAGAAAAATACCCCGTTATATAGCTCGTAGTTTCAAATATATTCTCATCTTTGAGAATTTTTGCCGAATTGGAATGACCTAAAAGATTAAAATTCGAAGCATTCCTTGTGTTTAAATATTTAAGAAATATTCGAAGAGTTGGTTTGGAATCAATATCCAAAAATTTAATCCCTTCATAATCAAAATTTTCTAGAACCGCTAAACTTTTTTCATCATGAAAATCAGCAACAGGACTTGGTAAATTATGTGAAAAATCTAAAGAAGCAATCAGCAAAGAATCTTCAGGTAAAATATTTTCAAGCTTCTCGGTAAAAATATTTCCCGCCTTCAGTGAAAATGTATCTTTCACAATCAAAGGAATAATTTTCGCATTCGGCAAAGTTTTTTTAATAAAAGCAACTATATTAGAAATTCCGTGCTCTTTTTCAAAAGGCCATTCCTCAACGTTCAGCAAATTCACATCTTGCATTTTTTTAATCAAATCCTTATCAGACTCCAAAATTCCATATGGAGTTTGCCAATCATACAAAGAAGAAATAACTTGTCCTCGTCCAGCAAAAAAATGATTTGGACTAATCAAGACAATCGTAATAGATTTCTCCGAAGAAACTGCGCTCAAAGCTTCGGCAATTAAATCAGGAGCAAGCAAATGATGATTAACAATAACTCCCTTAATGTCATCTTCTATATTTTTTAAAGGCTCTATATTTTCAAACGCTTTATCATAAAACTCTTCTTGATTGAAAAATGAATAATGAAGGTTTAAAGCTTGAGGCAAGTCTTGAGATTCAGTTCGAGATTTTTTTAAATCAATGTCTCTTTTATTATGATTATCTTGGAAAAACAAACAATAATAAATCACAGACCCCAAAACCACTAATAAAATTATACTCGTAAAAAAAATTTTAAATCTCATAATTTTTTTTTAATCTGGTAACACCGCAATCAATTCAGCAAGTTTTGGATGCTGAGCAATAATGCGATATTCAAGGAGTTTCATCACAATCGCAATATGCCGTAATTCAACATCAGCCTGACCTGGATGAGTCAAAAGTTCAACAATTTCTTTGCCTAAATCATTCAGATAACCAGGAATTGTTTCAGTATTAATTTTTTCTTTGAGTTGGGCGATAATCTTATCGAGCTCATTTTTATCAAGCCAAACACCATGACAATTGAGACAAATATCAACCATTATGTCGGTATTGCCATATTTAATTTTGAAAAGTGGTTTCTTATCTCTTGGACAGTCAATCGATTTTCCACTAACCATTAGCTTGTTTTGATCTTCCCATAAGTCGATATCCAACCAAATCAAATTTTTATCACGATTATCTCGAGAAATTTTTAGTTCATTTTTATCAAACCACAACCCCCCACAATAATTACATCTATCAATCCTCACATTATTAATTTTGACTTCCCTTAAATCCTCAAGTTTACATTTTGGACATTTCATATAATTAATATTAAAACGTTAGTTAGGCTTTTTATAATCTAATAATAGTTTATTTGAACAATATTGGCAAATATAATATTATTTCTATTTTTCCTAAAAATATACTAAACGCTCTCAAAAATGACATTATTTGTTGTTATCTTCTTTCGATAAAATATTAAAACTTCACAACAACAAATTTACCCCCTTTCATCAAAATCAAGATATTTTTTCTTCTTTATCTTTTCCGGCAAATATTCCTGCTTTTCTTGATACTTGAAATCTGGCGAGTATTTATAATCTTTTCCGTAATTAAAATCTTTCATCAACTTTGTGGGCGCATTTCTGATATGCAATGGTACTGGCAGATTTCCAAATTTTCGAATATCAGCAGCAGCTTCTTCATAAGCTTTATAGAGCTCATTACTTTTTTTACTTTTGGCCATATATACAACAACTTGAGCAAGGTTCACAGAACATTCTGGCATACCGATGAAATGACAGGCTTGATAGACACTCACGGCCTGATCAAGAGCATGTGAGTTAGCAATGCCAATGTCTTCCGAAGCAAAACGAATTAATCGCCGTGCAATATAAAGAGGATTTTCTCCACCTTCCAGCATTCTAACTAGCCAATATAGCGACGCGTCCGCATCGCCGCCACGCATAGATTTATGTAAGGCTGATATAATATTATAATGTTCTTCACCGTTTTTATCATAGGCAAGTGATTTTTGCAGTGCTTCTTCGATTGTTTTTTTATTAATTTTAATGTTGATATTGCTGGCAAATTCAAGGGAACTCAAAGCTACTCGAGCATCGCCGTCAGACATCTCAGAGAGAAATTGTAAATCTTTTTCACTTATCTCAACTTTCAAATTACCCAATCCTCTTTCTTTATCTCCCAGTGCGGTTTGTAAAATCTGATAAATATTTTCAGAAGAAAGTTTTTCCAAAACAAAAACGCGAGAACGGGAAAGCACAGCATTATTCACTTCAAAACTAGGATTCTCCGTAGTAGCACCAATCAAAATAATTGTACCGTTCTCGATGTGTGGCAAAAGTGTATCTTGCTGAGATTTATTAAAACGATGAATTTCATCAATAAACATAATCGTCTTTCTGCCTTCCTCCTTCAACTCCTCAGCTTGCTTGATTTTTTCTCTGATATCTTTGACTCCGCTTGTCGTAGCACTCAATTTTATAAATTCACCTTTGGTAGTCTTAGCAATTACAAATGCAATCGTTGTTTTTCCAGACCCTGGAGGACCCCAGAAAATCATCGAAGGAATTGCATCACTCTCAATCGCCTTTCGCAGAATTTTTCCATCCCCCAAAAGTTTTTCCTGTCCCACAAAATCCCCCAATGTTTTAGGTCTCATTCTATCGGCTAATGGAATTTTGTGAGTTTCTTGGGTTATATTCATATTTTATACTTAAAACAAACGTAATAGCTATCACCTATTTTAAATATTAAACTAATTATATAACATCAACTAAACAAAAACAAACTATTAAAAACTAGTTTGCTTAGAAATCAAAATTTAACACTTTTTATTCTTTCGGATAAGACAGCAATAAGCCAAAAATCGCCATACTACTAAACAAGATTAAATGTTGAAAATTACCGTGCAATAAAAAAAGAATGAGACCGTATATTGCGATAGCTTCTGAGAATGCTATAGGCAACATATAATATTCTGTATGCTTATTAGGCATCAGCATCAAAGATTTTTCTCGTATCTTCGCATTTAATTTGATCACAACAATAAATTGGATTAGGGATAAAACTGCCAAAACATAAAACAAAGTATTATACATATTTCCATCTGACCATCCAAATTCATTTTCACTTCGTGACAATATAACGGCAACTATATTATAAACAAATATCGCCATACAGAACATAAACCACATCGTTCTCTTGTCCTTGAGAGTTAGTTCTTTGTTTTTACTAGTTCCCTTGTTTTGATTGCAATTTTCCATAATTTCCATTTAAATTAATTGAGTACTATATGGCAACAAAAATACTAAAAAATAGTTAAGCGTGAATAAATAGTAACGGGATTATTTGTTTCACTTCAAAATGACAATACATTACAAATCAGTGAAAAAGTTTTTTGTTAATAATTTTTTGTAACTTTGTACTTTTCAGAGGAATAGAGATAAGTCCAAGCGCTAGATTCCTGAATATACCAAGTCTATCAAGAAAATTCAGAATCTTTGTGTGCCTATCCCCAACTTTGACAATATTCTCAATCTTTTCAGAATAATAATTCTCATCCAGAATAGACTTGACAACTTCTTCTCCTGAAACCAAAGCTGCGTGAATTCCTTCACCAGTCAATCCCGAAGTAAGCCCTGCTGATTCACCGGCAAGAAATATACTTCCAAATTTATATCCCCGATAATCATAGTTAATCGTGTAAGCTTGATATTCTCCCTTCGAAACATTTATTTTATTTTTTTCCAGCCAGATATGAAAATTTTCTCGAAGCTTTTTGGCTAAAAGCATATTCGTATTACAGCCACACCCAATTGAAACAAAATCTTTTCGAGGGAAAATCCAAGCATACCAAGAATTGAACAATTTTGAATCAAAGAAAAACTCCAATTTTTGATATTGATTACTAGGTACAATATACTGGATTGCCACACAAAATTTTTCAGTTTTCAGTCCCAAATACTTCCGAACAATTGAGTTGGCACCATCTGCCCCAATAAGAAATTTAAAACCGATTTTTTCATCTGTGTCCAAAACGACATAATCTTTTTGAATTTCCTTTACTCTTGTATTGATTCTAATCTTTACTTTATTTTCATCAATTTTACTAAATTGCCACTGACCGAATTTTTCTCGATTGATCGTATAAAGAAATTCATCATCGGATTTTATCTCATTTTGAAAGAGTGGAGAGTGAATTGTCATTGCCTTAAATTTCTTCTCCAATAGCTCATCAGGGATATTAAATCTTTCTAAATCTGTATTCGGCAATCCTCCACCACAAACTTTCGGACCAACAACTTTATTTTTCTCCAGCAACAAAACAGTTTTATCTGATTTTGCCAACATCTCTGCACATCTCAACCCTGCAGGACCCGCACCAATAATCACCACATCATAATTATCCATAGTTTATTTTTTTATTTTGACAAATCATTCTTAAGATGAAATTATGAATGGCTTTACTAATTAATTTTTAGAACTAGTTTTACTTAGTATTGACTTCATTCTTAACCTCAGTTTCTTTCTTAGTTTTGTTTTTATTTTTTAGATAAGGCAAGCAAACACCTAGGAGAAATATCAATGTTGCAACTGGTGTTAAAATATCAGCTAAAAAATATTGAAAATTATTTTCAGCATTATGCAATGGACCACCCGTTAAAAAAACAAAAATTCCTAATGCAAAAATCAAAGATCTAACTTTGTATATTTTTTCCGTTGATTTGACCGCAGCGATAATGAAAAATATTACAGTTATTACGCGCCCAAATTAATCATATTTTAAGCTAGTGATTAATTGTTTATTTTGATCAACTAACTCGCTAACTAAAGTATTGTATTTTTATAATATTATTATACATTAATATCCCATATTATCAAAACTTCTAACAATTTAATACTGTTTCATTAATATAATAATTAATAATTTCATTTGATTTATTAAAAA
>JAGLID010000135.1 GCA_023143145.1 Minisyncoccota bacterium
ATTTTTATATTTTTTCACTCAAAAAGGTTCCAACATCGTCCCAGGGTCCGAACTAATAAAATAATCGCTTATGTAAGCGGTTGTTTTTATTTCAGTAGATTTCTTTTATTTTTTATGGTTTACAAAATAATTAAAAACGATTAGTATAGAAGTATAATTTAATCAATTCAAAATTAAATTTTAATAAAAAATTATGTCAGTTCCAAATTATGATGAAATGTTTAATCCATTACTTTCTGCATTACATGCCTTAGGAGGATCTGGGTCTAATTCTGAAATTGATGATAAGGTCGCAGAGATTTTAAAATTGACAGAAAAAGAAATAAATGAGATTCACATAGGAAATAGAACACAATTAAGTTACAGGCTTGCTTGGGCAAGAACTTATTTAAAAAGATATGGACTTTTAGAAAACTCTTCGAGAGGTGTATGGTCGCTTACAAGTGAAGGAAGTAAAGTAAGAGAGGTTGATAAAAGCAAAATCAACAAACATGTAAAAAGTTTAGATAAGCAAAAAGACACAATTGAAGAAAAAGTTGACGAAGGGCAAGAGCTTCGAAATAATGAAAATTTATGGCAAGATGATTTAATTGAACAATTATTAAAAATGGATCCTTCTGCCTTTGAAAGATTGTGTCAAAGAATTTTGAGAGAAAGTGGATTTGTACAGGTAGAGGTTACAGGCAAAACTGGTGATGGAGGTGTTGATGGTAAAGGAATTTTAAAAGTTAATGGTTTTATTAGTTTTTATATAACTTTTCAATGCAAAAGATATAAAGGTAGTGTACCATCTAAAGAAATCAGAGATTTTAGAGGTGCTATGATTGGCAGATCAGAAAAAGGTCTGTTTATAACAACTGGAACTTTTACTAAGAATGCTAAAAATGAAGCTATTAGAGATGGTGCGCCTCAAATTGATTTAATCGACGGAGAACAGTTAGCTGAGAAAATAAAGGAATTGAAATTGGGCATTGAAGTTAAGTTAGAAGAAGCCATTACAATAAATAGAAAATGGTTTGAAGATTTTTAAAATAAATATTAATATGAATAAATATGGGGTACATCTTTTTCGTTCCGAAATACATTTACCAATAATGAGGCATGTATCTCAATTTTCAGAAGAAAAAAGAGATAAAGCAATGCTTTCGTTGAAGGCATTTAGTGAGTTTTTTGGGAGACTTCATGAAAGGTTTATGATTTTAATGGAAGTAGAAGATGAATTATGTCGTTATAATGAAAAATTAATAAACAAAATAGAATCTAGACCGCTTGATCAAATTCAAATGGATATGGTAGATAAAACAGAAGCATTTCATCAACAGATATATTCTACTTTTTCTTCTTTTATTAAACTGTTATCTTTGATACAAAAAGATTTTATTAAAAAAGAACATATTAGAAGCAATCAAAAGTTTATTAATTATATAAAAGAGATATTTAAGGACAATATCAAATATGATATTTCACCTTTGGAAAAATCATTAAAGTATCGTTCTACATATATTGATCACACAAGCCAGATTAGACACTTTGATTGGATGACGTATTTCACTGGTCAGATTGCACATGTGATTTATTATGAACCAGATAAAAATGGTGATCATCAAGACATAACTCCATATATTGATACGGGTGGTATTGAAACTAATTTTCAACTGAAGACTCCCGTTAAAGTAAAAAGCTTTTTTGTCACACCTAATCATGCGCCAGTATATTTTGCTCTTTATGAATTTGTAATTGTAGTTCTGAAAAATATTAAAATAAATAATATTTTAGAAAATAATTATGATCCGAAGCATAACAGATAAATTAATTCAACAAAAATATTTTGATATTGGTAAATACATTTATTGTGGTGTTGCTTCTGATAAATTCAAAAATAAAATAACTCCTTGTTTCAAGGGGTTATTTAAATAATGTTGAATTTAGAATAGTTTAATGCTAGAATAGAGACAATAAATAATGATAAAAAGTTCTTATTAATTTATTTTATTAAAAATATGGGAATAAAAGATATTGCTGGAATTGAAAAGCCTTTAGAAAAACTAATTGAAACAATGTCCGAAGGATTCGGAGTCGTTGGTAATCATATTTTTGAATTTGATGTTGCAAAAATAAATAGAATTGGTGAAGCAGAGGCTGAGGTAGAAAAAAAGAAGATTATTGCGAATGCTGAAGCACAAGAGAAATCAGTTGAGATACTTAGTCGTGCAGAAAAAAGATTTGCTTTAGAACAATATAATAAACAAATTAATCTCGAAAATATTATAGTAAAAACAAAAGAAGATATTGAAGGAAAAGTTGTTTCCGAGGATCCAGTAGAGAAAGACTGGACCATGAGATTTCTTGATATTGCACAAAATGTAAGTCGGAAAGAGATGCAAAATATCTTAGCTAAGATTTTGTCTGGTGAAGTTCAAAACCCAGGTAGTTTCTCATATCAAACTTTAGAAATAGTTAGATGTCTTTCTCAAAAAGATTTGCATAAATTTTCAAAATTTGTTGCTATTTCTACTGATATAGGCGTTATAAAATTAACTACTAAAGCGGGAGAGCTTATGAAAAGGTATGATCTTAGCTTTAAAGATTATTTAGATTTGTCATCTATTGGATTATTTAATCAGTCGTCAATGATTAGATATGATAAAGAATTATCACCTTCAGAGAAATCATTCGTGCCAATTGGTAGTGATTTATTTTTAATAACAAATGATGACATAAAAAATACAAAAAAGTTTAATTTTGGTTTGTATGTATTTTCTAATGTCGGGAAAGAATTGCGATTACTGCTTATAGATGAGGCAACAAATAAAAAGTCAGAAGTATACAAAAAAGATTTTATTGAAGAGGCACAAAAAAAAGGATTTAAAATCGTCCGTCAAGAAGAGTAAAAACCATACAGTGTTGAAATTTAAATTATAAAAAGAAAATTTTGATTAAAATAACACTTCATTCCATTTAAAAGTTCGAAAATCATCCCTAAGAGCGAGCCAATGAAATAACTGCTTGCATGAGCGGTTATTTTTATATATTAGAAGAACATAAAACTTTTTGGTTTCGGAAAGTTGACAGTTTTTAAAAATTAGTGTACACTTTTATGTTGCTTTGTGATGAAGATCAGTATCAAGAAATTTAAGCATTATTTTAACAAAATATAAAATTTTTCTTTATTATCTTTTTCTAAATCTATAAGTTATTTTGTAGATTTAAAAAAACCTCTGATAAAATCAGAGGTGTAAAATCGAAACATTGCTTTTTAAAAAACCAAGAGGATCTATAATCCAATGAAGGTTATTTAGAGCGAAAAGGAAAGTGAAAGAAATGATCTTGCAATATGTACTTTTGTTAATAGGGGTTGGCCTTTTGATTGGTGCTTTGTTTTACTCAAAACAATATAAATCAACGAAAGAAAACGATAAGGTTGCTGTATTTGGAATCATATTAATTCTTAGTGTTTTTGGAGTTGTCTGTATTTATGTGGGAGCATCCTCTCTCGGTTCGGGAACCGCGCATCAATCAGGACCAATTCCAGGATGGGGAATCTCTGATGGTGCCTACCGAATGGAAAGTGACATCATTGTTTGTACAGAATGCACAGAGTTTATGGTGTTGTTGGTGCCAATAACAGAAATTCAGAACAACACAATAAGTGATGTACCAACCTATTGGTCTTTCTCAGAAGAGAATATTATTTTTCCTTTCGAGAAAGGAGATATTGTGGAAGTTCGAAACGGAATAATTGCCGAATCAAATTTTCTTGAGAAATAAATCTCAGGACGGAGCAGGTGTTTTTGGCATCAGCTCCTTTTTTAATATTGTTTCTTTTCTTTTTTAGGTTTATAAATTGTTTTGTAGATTTAGAGAAGGTTTTTCCCTCAAAAAGGTTCCAACATCGTCC
>JAGLID010000136.1 GCA_023143145.1 Minisyncoccota bacterium
TATATGCCGGTTTTTTACTAGTTACAGCCGGCGGTGAGGAAGACAACCTTAACAAAGGAAAAAAGATTATTACTTATGCCGCTATCGGTATTGTAATTGTTCTACTTGCTTATTCTATCGTGAATGTAATAATCGGAGCTGGAGACTAAGAAATTTATTCAAAATGATGTCTGACAAAAATACAATTAAAAAATATTACTATTTTTTGGCAAGGTTTTCTGTTTGTAGAATTATAAAAAAGTGTTAAAGTTATATTAGTTTAATTAATATTTATTTTCTAAATTAAATTAAAAATGAAAAAATTATTTGTTTTTCGTCAATTATTTAACGGTCTTACTATTTATGGAGTTACTGCGCTCTCTTTTTTATCTGCTAAAGCTGCTATTATTGATCCGGGAGGTGGAGACAAACCATCTGATACCATGTCAGGTAATTTCAGGGAAAACATAGTTCATATTATCAACTATATTCTTGGATTTTTAGGATTACTAGCTGTTGCATTTGTTATATATGCCGGTTTTTTACTAGTTACAGCCGGCGGTGAGGAAGACAACCTTAACAAAGGAAAAAAGATTATTACTTATGCCGCTATCGGTATTGTAATCATCTTGTTATCATACGGTATCGTAAACGTTATCGTTGGAGCAGGAGGAGACGCCTCAGCAGAATAAATCAAAATATTGTTCTTCAAAAAACCGTCCAGATTTGTGGGCGGTTTTTTAAAACTTAAGGCTTAAAGCTTCTTATAGCTTCTTTTCAAACTGCTTCGCTTAAATCAAAGACCTTTTCAAGTTTCACTGAACTAGTTTTATAATCATTTTTTAAAATAACCGCTTTTTTGGTTATTTTGTAAATTTCTGAAAAAGGAATAAGTCGTTTTTGGTATTTAAAACCAAAAATATTTTTGGCAATTTGAATTTGGATAATTTGATTTGAAATAGGATCAAAAAAAATATCAATTACTTTGCCTAGTTTTTTTTCTGAGATTGTTTTTACTTTGTTTAAATATATATAAATATCTCGTTCCAAAATTTCTTTAATTTTAACAATCTCATCCGGTTCAATAATACTATCAGGATCATCAATATAAATTTTTATTTTCCAGTCAGCTACATCATTAATTGACACCATTTTGTCACTGCCGGACATTAAACCAGAACTCACCCAAAAACCTTCAATTTTTCCAGTTTGATCATCAATTATCAAATCATATACTTTTCCAAGTTCTTTTCCTGTACTCATTTCAACAATTGGAATGTTCAATAATGTTGTATACTGTCTTTGTAACATATAAGTTTATATTTAAACTATCTGAGAAGATAATGACTTTTTTGAAGTAACATTATAAACAAATAATAAATCCATCCCGCAATATGGGACAAATGTTCAAAACAGGATTATCCTTTCAAAGGATAACATTTTCAGATTGACTTTACCAACACAATCCATAAAATACTTTCAGCTTGCAACGTGTCGGGGTGTAGCTCAGTTGGCTAGAGTGCGCGGTTTGGGACCGTGAGGTCGAAGGTTCGAGTCCTTTCACCCCGACCAGTTAGTAACATAAAACATAAAGTTGTTTTCGAAATTAAGTAAAGCAGAACGAGAAGCCTGTCCTTAATTCTTTTTATGCAGAATTTAGAAAAACAAATTACTTTAATTCAAGAACGAAATAAAAAGGTTGAAACAGATAAAGCGTGGGAAACCAGCTTATTTCGAAGAATTGTTATAACAATTCTTACTTATTTTGTAATAGTTCTATTTTTTGTTTTTGCCAACCTTCCAAAACCGTTTATAAACGCGATTGTACCAACTTTAGGTTTTGTCCTTTCAACACTTTCTTTACCAATTTTTAAAAAGATTTGGTTGAAATATTTTCATAAAAAATAAATTCCCATTGTCGGGGCGTAGCGCAGTTGGCTAGCGCGCGCGCATGGGGTGCGTGAGGTCGCAGGTTCAAGTCCTGTCGCCCCGACCAGAATTTTGCTGGCATAAAGAAAAATATTTTTGAAAAATAAGAAATGATTTACCCGATGGAATTAAAATAATAGTAAAAATTATGACTAAAAAAATTACAATAAAAGATGAATTAACAGAATTTTTACTTTATACTACTAATAACAGTGATGTAAAAGTAGAAATTTTTATGCACAACGAAACTGTTTGGCTCCCTCAAAAGAGAATGGCTGAGCTTTTTGGTGTAGATGTCACAACGATAAATGAACATCTTAAAAATATCTATAAAAGCCATGAACTAGAAGAGGATACAACTATTGGGAAATTCCCAATAGTTCAAACTGAGGGTAAAAGAGAAGTGAAAAGAGAGGTTAATGTTTATAACCTTGATGCAATTTTATCCGTTGGATACAGAGTCAACTCTTCACAGGCTACACAGTTTCGCATCTGGGCTACTAAGATTTTAAAAGAGTATATCATCAAAGG
>JAGLID010000137.1 GCA_023143145.1 Minisyncoccota bacterium
CATATTTCTACCCTCAGATTTAGTTTCCACCCCGACTACCAAATGTTCCACAAGAACACATAATACTTTTCAAATGATTAGTTCTGAGTCACAAACAATACATCAATTGTCTAAAAATACCATAAACTCTTTTCTTCTTTTGTTTTCTTTTTTTACGCAATACTTAAAACTTAAAAAGTATTTTTAGATTAACTTTAATATATATAATATAAAAAGAATCTTCAAGAGCAAGTCTTGCATAATAAAACATAAACCCTAAATCTCATTTTACGGATAGCTTCTGAGTTATCATAATGAAATCTATGACGAACAATATGAACGACTCAAATATGATGTCCTAAATCTGTATTTCTTTTCCTGCCGTGCTAACACGTCCGCCTTGCCATTGTCCACGATAAGCGTTTCCCTCGCCAGAAATTTCTTGAAAAGTAATATGTACAACTCTGGCCCCTAAAGATATTTTTATAATATTTTTACCCAGATTACAAAGTCCAAAAGTTAATTCACCGCAATAACCAGGATTAGCTACACCATTAAATAAAGCTAAACCGGATCTAAATAAGGTAGTTCTAGGAAAAATAATACCACTAATATCATTAGGCAGATTAATTTTTTCAATAGTTTTTATTAGATAATATTTGCCAGGCTCAAAGATAAAATTTTCTTCTTTCGATGAATTAAACTTAGCAATTGATATAACTTCAGGAGTGTTTCGCTCGTCTATCCCCAGAAATCCCTCGCCTTCAAGTTTATAAATTTCTCCTAGTCTTAAATCATATCCAGCACCTTCCGGATTGGTAAGTTCGCGTTCGCATAAATTTTCCACTAATTTATTTTCTTTGACCAGTTTTTGTAAGTCTTTTATGCCTAATATCATAATGATTATTTTAATGTTTAATTGGCATATTTATAATATCTTAAAATTCCTATTTTTGCAATGACTACTACTATTTTATCTATTAAATCTAGTACTTTTAATTTTATCGTTTTATTCTTCTTAAATTTCATCATAGCTAATAACAGATAAACAAAAAACAATTCTAATGCTTTTTATGTACTCAAACGAAACGCATATTTTTTTGACCATAACTTGATAATCGTCTAAAATTAAAAAGCATATTATATAACCAAAGGGAGGTTAAAATAATAAATGTCAAAAAATATAATAGATAAAAAAGATATGGATGTTCTGGAAATGCTACAAAAATTTTTAATGAATTTTGTGATAACGCCAGATCAGGAATTATTTCTGGAAAATAATCTGAATGCAAAAGTATCACCTGCTTGGGACGGAAGAATAGTCGGACTTTATCCGGCTCAAAGACGGCTTCATGACATTAACAACGCGATACGAGGAGAAGAAACAAAGTATCACGTTGCAGGATTGACAGTCACAGAACTTTTACAAATTGCTATTACATTAGGAATAGCAAGAAGTGAGGTAAAAACAAATAAAGAATCACTTTGGGGTCAAATTAAGCGCCGATTAAACCCGAATCTATCGAGAGCCGAAGCTCAAATAATTTTGTATGCGGTCCTTGAGACACTAACAGATGAAGAAATAAAGTGGCTTAAGGAATACAGACAAGTATCATGGAAAAGTTATTATAAAGATGACCAAGATTGGATAAACAGCAAGGCAACCACTGTAACAGATTGTTCAATGAGGGTAATGGACATTCTACATTCAATGGAAAACCACATGGGTTTTGATGGTTGTTGCGGAAGAGTACGTAAGGATCACCTTATTTTACTGGGCAATCGACTTGAAATTTTACCTATTTGCGCAGTAAATTTTCCAAAAGGGACTATTAAGGCAATAATGCTTAAAGGACTAAAAAATTAGAAATAAAATTAAAATAGCAGGGCGATGACTTCAAACTGCTTCTTTTTTTTATTAATTATATATTAAGCGTTCGGCATCTGGATTAAAAAGTATTTGTAATAGACAAATTTAACTGATATGTTAAACTTATCAAAGCTGATAATAAAGCAACATAAGATATAATTTGAATATTTATCAATAAATTTAAATTAAAAGCGATAAAATTTAATCAAAATAAAAATCTTAAAATGGAAATTCTAAACCAAAAAGAGTTGGAGAATTTATATAACTCACAGCAAAATGGAGACTGGAATATCGTACAAAAATCTCAACTTAAATTAAAACAACAATTACTACAAAACTTTAAAGACAACTGGACTGATTATAAAAAAGATCATCAGAACATAAAACCTGTTTTTGATTTTGCAAATAATGAACCGCAGGAATTTTTAATTACCAAAAGAATTGCTGATGATTATAATATTAAGAAACATTTGAATGATTTTTTGGAAAAATCTCAAAATTCTACCGCCGGAATAAGAGCTTTTGTTGATGTATACAATAGCGAAAATCCCCAAAAAATGTACAATGACATGTTCTTAGCGATTCTTGTTCAAGCGGAAGCGGAATTTTTAAAACAGGTTCATAAAGAAATTCAAGAAAAATTTAAAAACATTGAAATACACGAATTTTGCAAAATATTAAAAAAGAATATTTCAGTAGAAAGTATTGAGATTATGGAGAGTATTTATAATTTGGGATTAGAATACATTATTAAGCTTATTCGGGATACGCCCATTAGGCTGGTTGGAGGAGAGGTGAGACCTCATACAGCTAGTTTTGTGGAAATGGAAACAAGAATTTTGGCCGAAAACGGAATTAAAGTGATTGTTCTAGAAAAATATTCTGATACCACCACGATCTATATGTTTTCATTCCTGTGCTATTTACTGGGGGCTACAGGCGCAACATATTATACTCCAAGTCATTCTTCAAATTATGTCTGTGGTAGAAAAGTGCTGGCCTCTGATGGTTCTCAGATATTACCCGACGTATATGAAAATTACAGGATTATACTCAATAGAATTGTGAATGAGGATATTTATAAAAATAAGGATGGATATGTGATTAAAATGTCAGGAAGCAATCACACTGATATTTTGAATACAATAACTTACGACAAGATGGCCAAGTTATATGCCTCAATAATAAATATCACCAAAGAAGATGTTGATATTATAAACAAAGCAACCTTATCTGGACATAAAATAGTTATTAATTCTTTGAATGGAAGTTCAAGTCGGACACTGAAACCGATACTGTCAGAACTGGGAATTAATCTTGATGTTTTTGAGTGGGTTTATGAGGAAGAAGACCAGTTTTTTAATATCGGTTATATGGTGGTTAAATTAAAAGATAAAAAAACTAATGAAGATATATACAATATAGAGCATTTAGGGGTGGATACTACAATGATTAACGTGATTAACACAATCCCATATTTAGAGATATTGAAAGACAAGCCTCTTGGCACAAAGATCTATGAATGCGATCCTGATTCGGACAGATTTATGATAAAGCAAATAATGGATAAAAAAGAGATAAAGTTGCTTAATGATTATGCAATCGGGTACAGCAAACTGGATAATAACAAAATACTTGCGGCATTAAGTCCGAATAAGGTTTTTCTCTGTCTCGATATAGTTGACTATGAGCTAATGAAAAACAAAGGAATCTGGGATAATTATACTTCTCTTTATATAATAACTTATGTTTCATGGCGTGCTTGGGGCGAGTTTGCTGATTCCGTCAATGGATTAAAAAAACTAATTACTCTTGTCGGTTTTAAAAATGTGACGGCAATGCAGAAAAAAGTGGAGAATTGGTATTTTAACACTGACAAACCAGAATTGCTACTAGTGGATTCTCTTGGCAATAAAGTTCTACTAGACAGGAAAAAACCTATCCGCATACATTGCAAAGAAGAAGAGAGCGGCGGAAGAGTAGCGGGATTAAACCATCCTTGTTATAATCTTCTCGGTGAAAAAGTAATGATTATGCCAGAAAAAAGTGTGGCTGATTCCTTGATCTCGGAATTAATTTATTCTTCGAAATTATATTTAGACAAAAGCCCTGAATACACGATTGCTAATTTTATAGATAATCGATTTAATAAATATGGATTAGTATCTAAAGTAGACTTCAGATTGGATATCGTTCATGGAACTCCTCAAGGAGTGATTGCACAAATGGGATTTGAAGAACAGCAGATAGAAATGAAAAAAGCCAAAAAAATAAAAACCAATTTTAATAATTTCTTTTTTTC
>JAGLID010000138.1 GCA_023143145.1 Minisyncoccota bacterium
CTTTTCGCAAAAATATTTCCATATTGGTCTTTCGCTTCTGCGTCAACTTTATATTTTCCATCAATCATCCAATCCTCTAGCAGAATTTCTGAAATTAGATTTTCTGTTTTTTCTGCAGACAATAAATCAAATTCGTAATTAAATATTTTTACCGAAGAATAATCCTCTAACGGAAAAATAGTCACAATGATTGTTCCTTTTAAGGATTGTTCCGTTTGATTGTGCAATGTCGTTTTTACTAAAGCTTTTTCTCCATAATTTAATTCGGATTTATCAATCGCAATATTAAATATTGAATTTTGCGGTATTGTCGGCGCAGGCAAAATGATTGGCCCACTTTTTGGAAGAGTAACACCTTCTGCTCTAATTTCACCAGCAATAAATGAAAACGCAATAAGAGGTAAAAACAGAAACAGACAGACTCTATTTATTAATTTGAACATATGCGATTAATTAATAATTAACTTAAAAGAAGCAATACCTTCCGCTTCAAAGAATTGACCAACAATTTTCAGGATTTTATAAATTATTTCAAAATTTTACTTTGACTGAAATATTATTCAATTATTTTTTCTTCTGAAAAAGTTTTTTTAATATAATAACCAAGACCATAAAAACTACAAGTAAAACAAAAAATAATTGATAATTTGTATTTTGTGTATCGCTGTCTTGTAAATTACCTTGCGTAGCTTCAGCATTGTTATTAATTTCATTATTGTTAGTAAAAACATTCAAATTCATATACTTCGTAACCTCTTCTTCACTACCATCCTCAAAAACACATAATGTACACTTAATATTATATGCACATCTTTCGTCCGATACTGTTTTTGTGTTTAGTCCATTTTTAGTACAATAATTAAACTCTCTACTTTCTTGACCTGAAAAAAATGTCCATATTTCTGTTTCCGTTCCATCTGGAAATATACATACGCTAAGGTCGCCTTCGTCTGTATGAACTATAGAATATTCATATCCCAAATCAACACAATATGTAGCAGCAGGATTTTTCATTCCTGTCAAAGCTGCCAGAGATAAATGAAATGGTACAAAAAATACTAAAAATGCAATTATACCCAACTTAATTTTTAATTTCATTTTTGTTTTTTTTATTAATAAATTTGCAATTATAAATATATAATATTATTTTTATATTTCGATTGATTTAATACTTACTATTTCAGGAAATATACCATATTGAAAAAAATTATTTTTTTTAAGGATTAATCACTTCTTTTGGTTGTCCAATTCCTTTCTCGATGCCACATTCTCCAAAATTGACTTTGAAATATCCGCCCGCATTCCAACCAAGCCCCCAACTATTCTTAACGATCCAATAACCACTAACATCATCATATCCAACAATCACAACATCTTGATTTAAATAATCATCATCATCACAACTCTTTGTCGTGAAACTCCAACCACCATAAAGTTCATCATTTAAATTCATAGACGTAATAACAGGGCCATCATTAACAAGTCTATCTTTGATAGTTTGTTGAGCTGGTGCAGCACTTTTATAAGAGCCATTAATCTTCCAAATATTATTTTCCCAACCAACAGACTTACCAAAACATGGGACATCTAAGCCAGTAGCTGATTGATATGGAAAATGGGCTTCATCAGTAATACCGCTATCCTCAAGATAGTTTAGTGCCAGTTTATATGTTCCACCAATACAATTTCCTGCATAAGAGCATGACGCAAGGTCTTGCTCAGAAAGATTTCTAATGTTCCCTGTCTGAATTTTATATTTTGATTCAGTAGCCCCCAAGGTTGAAAATGCCCACGAAGATTGACAAAGTCCCTGATCCCTGACTCCAGTCATGTAATTTATCCCACTCACATCTCGCCAATCAAATGATACTGGCGGCACAGCACAAGAATTGTCAATTTCAGCTGGCTTTAAAACGCTAGTTCCACAAAAATTATTATCAGAACATGTTCGAGTTCGAGTTGTGACCACACACCCAGACCAATCTGTACAAATCCAATCTTCATCACAATCTGTAGGCACGGGAATAATCTCAATTCTGAATGTTTTGACTACTTCTGGTGTAGCTGGAAAAGAAGAATCCCTAATTCTCACTTCAATATTATGCAAACCAACCGCTAAATCACTTTTTTGAAAAAACATCGTATTACCGATAAGAATGCCGTCCGACTTCCAGCTTATACTACCAAAACCATATGTAACTACTTCTACGGCATTAAAAGCGATAGGCTGACCCAATACAAAAATAGTACCGTCCTTAGGATATACATCGTATATACTTGTATTCTCAACAACATTAATTATCATTGTATCTTGTGCAGTATCAACACCATCAGTGACCTCAACTGTTAAAGTATGATACCCAAGAGACCATGGAATATCTTCTACAATTGCGATTTTATTTGTTGAAATAGGTGGCCCAGATTCTAAATGCCAATTATAAAGATATTCTCCAGTTCCTCCTGATGTTACTGACGTTCCGAAGAAATAACTTATATCTTTAAAATATTCAGTCTCTGAAACTTGCATTTGAATAGTCAGTGTAGCAGGGCTATTTACAACTATGTCTATGCTTTTTGTATATATATTAGTAATTCCGTCAGTAACTTCTAGCGTAATTGTATGGTTATTCGCTGATAAATTAAGTGTCGAAAAATTTTTCTCTGTTGACAGTAGCCCATCAATATTTGAAGTCCATTCATATGAATAATCAGGTACTGCATTTAAAATTGACCCCTTAAAATCAATTAAATCTCCTCGAGTATAATTATCACCATCTAGCGGACTTTGAATCAACACCGAAACCGACTCAACATTTGCTGTAGTAGTTCCGCTTTTTGCTCCACTAGTAGCAGTTATAGTTGTTGTGCCAGATGTTAATGCAGTAAAAAATCCGCTCGCATCAATTGTTCCAACTACACCATCACTACTTGACCATACAACTATAGCAGGAAATGGAACTCCATACTGATCCTTAGGCGCGCCAGCAAATATTTGAGTTCCACCTATTATAATTTCTGGATTAACTGGAATAATGTCAATTGAATTTAAAAATGGCACCGCTGTAACATATACATCAGTCGTTCCAGTTTCTAGACCGCTTGTAGCTGTTATTTCAACTATTCCATCTGCTATTGCAAGAAATACACCTGACCCGGCATTAATTGTTCCAACTGCGTTGTTATTACTTGACCATGTCACCGCAGCTAAAAATGGATCTCCATATTGATCCGTAGCTGTGACTGTAAAAGTAAGAGTTGATCCAATAGTTACACCTGGATTAATTAGGTTAACAACAATTGAGTCTAAATATGGTCCCACTACAAAAGCTACAGAGGTTCCGTTTACTGCTCCGCTAGTCGCTGTTATGACAGTTGCACCATCTGCTAATGCAGTAAATAATCCGACCGCATCAATTGTTCCAACTGCATTGTCGTCACTTGACCAAGCTATTGGAACTGGAAAATCAACTCCATTTTGATCTTTAGGAAAGGCGATGAAAGCTTGGGTTAATCCTGGTGCAATCTCTGGGTCAAGAGGTGTTATATCTATTGTAGCTAAGTACGGTGGACCCGCTGTTACAGTAACCATTGAAGTTCCGCTTACTGCTCCGCTAGCAGCCGTTACAGTTGTTATGCCAGCTAATATTGCAGTAAAATCTCCAGCTGCATCAATTGTTCCAACTGTATTATCACTACTTGACCAGGTTATTGTACTCGCAAAAGCAACTCCGAATTGATCTTTAGGAAATGCAGTAAAAGCTTGAGTTGACCCCTCTACAATGCTTGGATTAACTGGGATAATGTCAATTGTGGCTAAATATGGCGCACCTGCTACAGTAAACAGAGAAGTTCCGCTTACTGCTCCGCTAGTAGCTGTTACTGTTGTTGTTCCAGCTACTAATGCAGTAACAGCTCCAAATTCATCAATTGTTCCAACTGTATTATCACTACTTGACCAGGTTATTGTACTTGGAAAAACAACTCCATTTTGGTCTTTAGGTGTGGCGGTGAAAGGCTGAATTACTCCTATTGCAACAGTTGGATCAACTGGTGTAACATCAATTACGTATAAATACGGTGGTCCTGCTGTTACAGCAACTATTGAAGTTCCGCTTACTGCTCCGCTAGTCGCTGTTACGGTTGTTGTTCCAAATTTCCATGCACTAAATAATCCAGCACCATCAATTGTTCCAGCAACGATATCACTACTTGTCCAAGTTATTGGAGCCACAAAAGCATCGCCATATTGATCTTTAGGAGTAGCAGTAAAAGCTTGAGTTGTTCCTTCCGCAATATTTGGGTTAAATGGCAGAATATCAATTGTAGCTAAATATGGCGTTCCTATTACAGTAACAACAGAAGTTTTGCTTACTGCTCCGCTAGTAGCTGTTATATTCGTTACTCCACCTGACAATGCATTAAACAATCCAACAGCACTAATTGTTCCGATTACGTTATTACTGCTTGACCAAGTTATTGGAGACGCAAAAAGATTACCATATTGATCTACTGGTGTGGCAGTAAAATTTTGAGTTAATCCTTCTGCAATACTTGGATTAACTGGAACAATGTTAATTGCAGCTAAATAAGGTAATGCCGATACGGTAACAAAAGTAGTCTTACTTACTAATCCATTGCTTGCTGTTATAATCGTTGCGCCAGCTGACAATGCGCTAAATAATCCAGCCGCATTAATTGTTCCAACTGCCACATCACTACTTGACCAAGTTACTGCAGCCGCATAAGGATCCCCAAACTGATCTTTGAGTGTAACTGTGAAATTTTGAGTCCCTCCCTCTCCAACACTTGGATCAACTGGTGCAATGTCAATCGTAGCCAAATATCGTACCGCATCAATAATACTGAAACCAGCTTGCTCGGTATTTGAAACATTTCCCAAAACATCTGAAGCAATAATAAAAACCTTATAATTACCGACTGGTATCCCTATTGAAATATTATACGAGTTTGAAAAAATGTCATCTGCAGCAGTAACATCAAAATTTGTTCCATTATCATAAAGATCCATAGTCAATATAACCGTTCCAAATAAATCTTCTATCTGAGCCTTTGCTGAACTGATACCAGAAACATCTACGATTTTTGCAGTAATTAATATATTTTTTCCTATATTCTGAGGGTCAGGATTTACAATTATATTAGTAACCGTAGGCGCACTTTGAGGCACAACTTCAAAAGATGGTTTTTGTGCATAAGTAATTGAAACAAACAAAATTGCAATAATTGAAAAAGCATACAAAGAAATTTTTTTTATATTATTATTCATTTTGTTTTTTTTAATAAATAAATTTAAATGATATGATATCCTTCTAACTAATTTTTGATAATAAAATTATACTTTCACAATCATCCAATAGCAAACAACAAATTATATATTTTCTATTCTGTATTTATATTTATCAACAATCTGTAAATTTTAAACTACGATTTCATTATACAGTTTCTCAATATCTATGCACTTTCTTATATGTCTTCAGCTTCAGCACAATTTGCATCCACATCACAGGCAGATATATCCACAAAATATGAACCTGCTGCTCCTGATGTCCAGTCTGCTGTATATTTCCCATCTCCCGACACTAAATCAGGAGCAATTCCATTGTCTCTCAAAAGAACACTAGCGACTACAATCTCGTTTGGACTTTGAATACTTGCGAACGTTGTTGCAGAATCAACACCACTATATGCCGTTATATTAGTTGTTATAGTAAATGTCGAACCCGGAATTCCTGAAGTTGGAGAGACACTAGCGTTCGAAATGTAAATTGCAGTATCTGACGAAACATCAGATGAAATGAATATAATTCCATAAGACAATAATGAAAATATCGATCCTATTAACGTATAAGTTATTATTTTTTTCGCTTTTTTCTGACCTTCTGGATTCGAACCAGAATAGATATATACTATTCCTCCGAGAATCAAAAACAATACCGATAAACCACCCACAAAAGACAAGAGGGCTTTTGCAGCTTCAGCAAAAACTTGAGCAACGTCTTTGTCGAAATAACTAAGTTCCATTGCATATAAAGTCTGTGAAGACAAAATAAAAATTGTAAATATAAATATTATAAAAATATATTTTTCAATTTTTTTCATAATGTTTATTAGCTAATTAACAAGGAGATTATCAATCACTGTTAGCATGGCATAAGAAACTAGTATTAATGTCAATCCAAAAAGTGCAAAAACTATAATCTTCTTTGCCCTGGACTGACCATCCGGGTTCGAACCAGAAACGATATAATAGATACCACCAATGATAAGTGTCAAAAGAGCGATACTTCCAGCAAAAGTCAAGATATCTGTGGTGGCATCCTTCACAGTATCAACCACGGGCTTTCCGCCTATAGAAAATGGCTCAGTTCCCGAGATTGAATGACAAGTGCCACAAATAAAATCTCCTGTAGGTGTGCAAACTGGAGCAGCTGGAAAACAACCAACAGGTCCTAATGTGTCACATTCTTCAAGACCCTCTACTAATCCATCTCCACAAATAATTGTGCAAGGTGGTGCAATTGCCGAACATACACCTGTACATTGATTTATAAATCCTGTTCCACCGCAAGCATTTCGATTACATCTGTCTTCGTCAAAAATAGCAGGAGCTGCTACTGTGCAAGTACCGTCACACAGCATTGTTCCTGTTCCACCACAAACATTTCTATTGCAAGGATTACCAAAATCAGGACAAGCTGCCTGAACTATTAACGAACTCGAAAATAAAGAAACAGTAAATAATAAAAATAATATTGAAGTAATTTTTATGTTAAATTTTATGTATCTCATTTGTTCAGCTTATTTTGCTAAATTAAAAAAATATTAAATAATCTCAACTTAAAAATTATACTTGAATAACTATTTAAACTACTATATATATTCCACAAATATATTATACCACATTTATGCCATAGTAAACAGTAAATGAAAATATTATATTTATGAACATCAAATCATCCAGTATTTCAACTTCAAAAAAGGTTTGGATATATTTTTACCCTACTTCAAATCTTAATATCTTAAGTATGAGAAATTTTATTACAATCATATCCTCAACTTCTCGACTACGCTCAAAAAACAATTAGGTTGCATCTTTCGTTTAGTTTAAAAATCTAACAAGCAGTCTCGTCTCCCTTTATCATTACCACTAAGGTTTTAAAAAGAAGAATAAAATCCAAAAAGAGAGACCAATTCTCAATATAATATATATCAAGTTTCGCCTCCTTTTCGAAGTCCAAGTCAGAGCTTCCACTGATTTGAGCCATACCAGTCATTCCTGGTTTAATCGTCAATGATTTTCGATGACATTTTTTATACTTGGCGATTTCTTCCGGCTCATGAGGTCTCGGACCAACCAAACTCATTTCCCCTTTAAGAACATTGAACAGTTGAGGAAACTCGTCTAGCCTTGTTTTTCTAATAAATTTTCCAACTCTTGTAATTCTTGGATCGTTTTTCATTTTGAAAAGCGGACCCGCTCCTCTTTCATTAAGTTTTGCAAATTCTGGTTTCAAATCTCCATTTTGATCATATTTCATTTCATGAGCATTATCAATCATCGAACGAAATTTGAAAAGTATAAATTTCTTTCCTCTGGAAATTCTTTCTAGTCTCACATAAACTGGACCAGCACTATCAAACTTGATAATCAAGGCCATCAAAATATAAAAAGGAGAGAAAAGAATAATACCAATCAATGACCCAAAAATATCTATTCCTCTCTTCATTACATTTCCCCAACCATCCAAAGGCGTTCTTTTCACCTCAATCAAAGTTATGTCTGAAATTGTCTGCATCTCGAAAAGTGCTGCTTGGGCCTGAAACATATCTGGCACAAACTTGAAATCAATATTTTTTTCCTGACAAAAATCAAGTAATTCTTGAATTCTTTCTTTTGGCATGTTTGAAGAACATAAAATTATCTCATCAATTCCAGGATCTTTATATATTTTTTCTAAATCCTCAATTCGAAAATCTCTCAGCTTCCGAATTATTCTATATCCCAAAACGGGCTTATTTTTTATTTCGTTTTGAATTGTTTTCACCGCACTATTATCACCCAAAAGAACAAGCCGATGAAAACCGAATTTGAGTTTACTTGCCGCCCATCCTTGAATAAAACGAAGAATTATTCTACCAAAAACAACTGTCAGAATTGCAAAAATCCAACCAGCAAAAAAAATAAAACGAGAAGAAAACATTTCTCGTTGCATAAAAGTAATAAAAATCAAAAACATAAAACCAGATGAAACAGCAACTATGATATGAAATATTTCTTTCCAAGGCTTCCGTACACCATTATTACTGTACAAACCCAGTAATGCGAATGAAATTATAAAAATCGGAGAAACTGCAAAAACAATCTCCATAAAATTACTTAAAGGAAGGTCAAATACAATTGGCCTTAAAAAGGATAGTTCCGTGCTAAATCGAAGAGAATAGGCTAAAATTCCAGCCAAAAAAATCATCAAAAAATCTATCGGGACCAAAAGAACATTGAAAAATAATTCTGATTTTTTCATAATAAAGCAAGGTTATACTTTCTAATATCATTATACTACAAAAAGAAAACAAAAAACACTTCAATTCAAAGGCAATAAACAATAAGCCGAATTCTGTTCCTCGGATAAATCCGAAGCGACAATCATCTATCTAGCCCCAACATTGCTGAGAGGGTCATGCGAACCACTTTTTCTCTGAAAATTCCAGAGTTTGTTCTTGCACCAGGCAGGGTTTACCATCACTTGCCGTCACCGACAAGGAAAGAATATAGCCTCAAATTACAAAAGTAATGTGAAACACTATTCAACTTTTCACCTTTCTCTTGATTGCTCAAGATAGTATAGTCTCTGTGGCACTTTCCCTATTTCAACGAATCGAAACGGTTGCCGTTAGCAACTACCCATTTCGTATAAATAATTTTATACGGGTGTTCGGACTTTCCTCCCGCTCATGAATAAACAGGCGATTGTCTAGCTTATTACCTTTGAATTAACGTATTTTGACTTGTTTTATTATACTTAATACTTGATTTTTGTCAATAAAAAAAATGATTTATTTGGTTATAAATTATTCACTATTCACTTTAATCTCAACATTGATATAGCTGAGAAATGTCTATACCACAATCCGCACATAAGTACGCATCTTCTAAGCTATTATTGTCTTTTAGCAACTTTCTGCCTACTTCTAACAAGAGATTTAGTGTCTCAGAATCTTTATCAGGCATATCTGTTAGATTTTTCAGAATAATTCTGCAATTATCAGGACTATCGTCTTGAACAAATAGTCTTTCCGATGCTTGCAATTTCATTGAATAATCTAATGCCTTTCTTGTTATTATGAAAACTAGACTACTATCCTCTAATTGCATTTTGCACAAAAGAATGCAGGCAACTTTATTACCTACCTCGTCTAATTGTTCATACACTCTTGTCAAATCTTCCTCAGTAAGAATCTTACCTTTCAAGAGATTCTTTAATTCATTACACATTGTCAATTCTCCTATGCGGAAATTAATTCCTAACTGAACAATATACATGATTTAATAAAATGTCAACGCAGATAATCAGTTTCTATATAAAATCAATAATCCTTTCAACTTCATCTTCCACGACTTTTCCATCATATTCCCCGCTGTGTGCCGTTTCCTTACCATAACTTGGTCTTTTTTGATCGAGATGTAAGTTCAAAACAAATTTATCATCTTCGTCATTAATATAAATATGAAATCTCGGATATCCCGAACCCGCCAAAACTTTTGTAAAACTATCATGAAAAGGTATATATCCACACTTACGCATAAAATTAGTTATGTTGACATTTATATCGCTTTTATAAAGTTTTATTTTCATTAGTTTAATCTTAACTTTTTATACATCATATCATATTTAGAATATATCGAACAGAAAAAATATCAATTGGTTATTATAATGTTTGACAAAACAAGAAAAGAATACTAGTCTTTTATTAAACAACAGTATAGGAGGGTACTTATAGATGAATCAAACAAACAAATTTATTATAGTAGCGTTAATCATTATCGCTTCTCTGATAGCAACTGGATGTACTGGATGTTAGGAATTTTCCTTGCATCTTTTTTATTCATTGACAAGCTATCATTATTATTAGACAATAGTCAATAATGAGAAACAAATAGAGGTGTTTACATAAAACTATATAAACTCTTTTTAGGAATTCTATATTCTTTCTCCAGTAAAACAAAAATAAGCAACATATTTGAAGCAATAAATGAAGCTGAGAAATCATTAGAATTAGATATTTTAGATCTGCTTCAAGCAAATTTAGATGAAGGTGACCCAGTTAATGACCTGAAAGAGAGAACTCTCTCCATCTTCCAAAAAAATAGATTGCTACTTGCTCTTAATATAATGAATTTTTCATTCGACAAAAAAATTTATTTCAAAGAACACTGGAATAGAGAAATTAGAAGAACCTACCGCAGAAAACTCTCTTCAATTTTTCATAATATGGAAGAAAACAAGAAGACATGGAGTAAAGAAAAATTTTCAAAAATACTAAGCTCCCTTGAAAATGAATATGAGGAATTGAATACAAAAAAGAATGTACTAGGACATTATCCTTGCAAGGAAGGAAAGAAGAAAATAGCTAAAAAGCTTGCAACAATTCAAAATATAAAAATAAATAATTTAAATGAATATTAAAAAAACAAGCTCGCTAGCTTGTTTTATTTTGTGGACCATACCGGATTCGAACCGGTGACCTCCTCC
>JAGLID010000139.1 GCA_023143145.1 Minisyncoccota bacterium
AGTGGTACAGTTGAAAGTGCCATTCGTCGAGTTATTAATCTCCGGATTAAGGGAACTGGATTATTTTGGAAACGTGAACATGCTGAGAATATAATCTTCTTGCGATCATTAGTTCTGATAGGTAAGCTGAAAAGTGCTTGTCGAAAAGTATTGGGGATTGGGAGAAATTTGTTTGAAAATAACACTATTGAGGACTTACCATTGAAGGCTGGATTGAAATAACTTTTTTGTATTACACCCATACCCTCTTGGACGAAAGTATATGCGGTTTCGGATTTGATAGACAGCAAATCCGAGAGTTTTGGTAATGATAGGTTTTATCGAATATCCGATAAATTATTTAGTAAAAAACGAGCAATTGAAGACAAATTATATAGAAATGCCAAAAGCTTTTTCAATTTGACTAACTCTTTGGTTTTGTATGATTTAACAAATACATATTTTGAAGGCCGTAAACCTGACAGCAAAATAGCCGGATTTAATCGTTCCAAAGATAAACGTAATGACCGGCCTCTCATAACGTTAGCTTTGGTTGTTGATCAAATGGGATTCCCTAAGCAAAGCCGTATTCTTTCAGGAGCTTGCGTCGAGATAGAAACAATTCCGAATCTCTTAGATCAATTACAAGACGACAGGATGAACTGGTTAACTCCTGAAAAAACTATCGTTATTGATGCTGGAATGGCTTCAGATAAAAATTTAGCCCTTATTAGAGAACGTGGATTGCATTATGTTGCTGTTTCACGCAAACGTAAATATTCTGAAGATTTCTGGGATTCGGCAGTAGAAGAGAGTATTCCTCTTGCTGATTCAAAACAATCTTTAACTGTTCGCCTGATTAAAACAGAAACAGAAATTTTTCTTTTATGCCGCAGCCCGCATAAACTTATCAAAGAACAAAGCATTATTACTCGACGTCAACAAAAATTTGAGAAAGCTTTACGGACGCTCAATGAAAACCTTTCTAAAAAAAGAGCGACGAAGCGATACGATAAAATCTTAGAAAAAATAGGACGATTGAAACAGCAATACCAGGTCGGGTATCTTTACACGATTGATGTTCAACACACAGATGATCTATGCACATATATTTCTTTTCAAAAAAAGAATCCTTCTCCTCAAAAACCACCTGGCGAATATGTTTTACGGACAGATCGTTTGGATTTATCCGCACAAAATATTTCAGAAATTCACCGTTCGCTAACAACTATTGAAGATAGTTTTTCCTCCATGAAAGGGCATTTAGGTTTACGTCCTAATTTTCATCACACGGATGCTCCAACAATCGCGCATATTTTTATCACTGTTTTGGCTTATCACATCATGTCTGTTATTTTGAAAAAACTGAAAAATAGAAATATCAACTATAACTGGAGCACTCTTCGATCAATTTTATCAACACATATTCGTTTAACAAGTACTATGCAAACTAAAGAACAAAAAACTATTCATATTCGTAGCAATACACGCCCTGATGAACGCCAGACTTTGATTTACAATGCCCTTGGTATTGCTCATGATCCTCTCGGACAAGTCAAATCAATTTACCCTTCAAACCACAAATGTAGTGATGAAAATCTCTCCTCAAAAAACTTAAACTCAATAATTTCAACAACTTAGTAAATTTGGTTGTCGAAGTATTTGAGTCAATGCTTTTTTTAGTTGAAATTGACAAGGCTCCAACAATGTTTAAAGAAGCATCAGCTCCATGATTTCATCCTCAATAGGTTTTCCATATTTCTTTTCTTGCCGTTTTTTAATTTCCTCTTGCATCTTAAATCTGAGAACGTTTAAATATTTTGCGTTTGAAACTGTCTTTAACATCGGTTCAATTTCCAAAAGAGAAGCTGCTGTCCAACGGATCAATTGATAACTATTCCGCCAACGATCTACCTTGTCCGTATATTGAGCTAGCTGAGACATTACAGACTCAATACAGTTTGTGGTATTAAAACTTTTCTTCAGTTCAGCAGATAAACCTAATTTATGCAAAGTGAGAGTTTCTTCTAATCCTTCTTTTAAACTTCCAGCAGCTGACAAATTTATTTCTATCAACTGACGGTAAATGAGTTCTAATGCATCGGTTGCTTCCTTGTACGTTGTCTTTTGATAAGCTGATCTCAGCCGTCTTTTATATACTTGTTTTTGTGCGGGTTCTAAATAACTTATAATATTTTCTCGTTTATGCCATTGGCAACGTTGAATAAATGCGTATTCTTTAAATTTATTTTTTATCCCCTTAATCAATCCCTTTGATCCGTCAACAATAAAAAGCAACCCATCTTCATATTTCAACCCACGTCTTATAAGACGATCCAGCAGTTGTTCGACAACATGCCCATTTTCACTATGGCTATGCTCTA
>JAGLID010000014.1 GCA_023143145.1 Minisyncoccota bacterium
ACTTGCTTTTCCTTCTATGGCATGCGTAATTATAATATCCACAATTTTTGTTACTGGGGCATCCTCTGAAATTTTATCAACATCATTTCTTTGTTTTTCTTCATCATTTTTTTCTACAATCTGTTTATCTACATTTTTTAAAACACTTTCCAATTCATCACCAAATTTTCTATACTGCTTAACAGCAGCATTAAAACTTCTATTTGAAATAACGAACAAACTTGTTTGTATCTTTCGTTTAGCTGAAATAAATTTTAAAGCATTAAGAGCATCAATATTAACAGGATCAACCATGCCAATCTTTATTAGATTATCAATCCTTTCAAACGGCATAAATTTATAAAAAATAGATGCTTTTTCTGAAATTTCTTGCAAAACAGAAGCCTCAATTAATATATCTTTTAAATCAATGTACGGAATATTTAAAAATTTTGCTTTTATTTTTGTTATATTCTCCTCAGTATCTATTTTTTTTCGAATAAGAATATCAAAAATATCTCTATCCTTTTCAACTGCTTCGTCATGCAGCTCCTTAGATATATTTTGGTCCACAATATTATTAGAAATTAAATAATCGCAGATTTTTTTCAAATATTCTTCATTCATTATAATTTATTTATATATAACAATCTATTTAAAACAACCTAAACCCGACTCTATATAAAAAACTTATTTTTCAAATCCCCTTAAAGCAAGGCCAACAGCAACAGAAAAAAATGGTGAATTTTTTTCTAGTTTATCATGCAAAGCAGTATTACAGATTATATTCTTCCACGAATTTCCAACTTCTACAGGAATATCTAATTCTTTTGTAAGATGTTTAACTAACCCTGGGATGCCAACTGACCCTCCTGTTAAAATTATCTTTTTAACTTTTTCCTTATTATTAACAAAATGTAAATCATTAACATTATTAATTTCCGAAACAAGAATATTAACCATAGGTAAAATAATATCAAACATTTTATTTTCTACTTCACTGTTTTTATTAGAACTAAAATCAATTTTCAATTTTTCTGCCCTATTTAAATCAACATTAAAACCCCTACTAATCATTTTCGTGATTTCTTCCCCACCAGTACCAGATATACTATGACTTCCTGAGAGAGAACCATTTTCGACAATTGAAATACTAGTCATCTTATTTCCCATATCAACAATTGCAAAAACCCCCTCATCCTTCCCCACTAAACACCTCGCAAGAGAAAAAGGTTCTGTTTCCAAAGAAACTAATTCTAAACCCAATTCTTTCACAATATTTACATATTTATTTGTAGTTTCCTTAGAAATTGCAACTAGTAAAATTTCATTTTCAAATTTCTTGTCCGAACTATCTTTCTTAGCTTTCTTTATCTTTTTAATCACACTCCAATCAAAGACTACCTCATTTAAAGGAATGGGAATATATCTCCTTGCTTCAAAATCAACAGCCTTTGCCATTTCACTTTCTGAAACATCTGGCAAAGTTATAGTTGACGAAAACGCAGAAGCAGTCGGAATAGACATAATAACTTTTTTCGTATCAAGTTTCGCTTTCATTATTACATTCCTTAAATCAATAACTATTTTGTTATTTGACATTTTAATATCATTAAAACTAGCATGCTCTCCTTTAACTTCCAAATATTCTTTCGTCTCTAAATAGGCATAATTTTCCAATTTTATACCTTTCTCAGTTTGCATAAGTTGTACAACTCTGATTCCAGTTGTACCAATATCAATTCCCAAATAACTATGAGATTTTTTCTTAAAAAGATTAAACATCATAACAAATTACATAAATTAAATTAGACCAATCACTCTTAAGCCTTTCCTTACTAAACAGTGACATTAATCTATTGTATTTTTTTGATTCATTATATAATGAATTGCTTCCAAATTTTTATTCCTTTCGATTATAACTCCATGCTTCTTGATAAGAAAACTTAATTCAAATTTTTCAAAGTCTTTTTGTTAAATTTTAACTAAACCTCGTATTTTACAAATATTAAACGAGTCTACCACGAACCCTATTCTTATTTCAATAAACAAAACAAATATCTCATTAACCGAAAAATCCATAAGTGACATACTACTCTTCTATCACCTTGATTTTAGTTAGAGAATTTTTTTCTATCTTCGGAAGCTTAAGTGTAAGGATACCATTTTTTATTATTGCCTCAACTCCTTCAGTTTTAATATCATTTGGCAAAATAATTGATCGAGAGAAATTTCCCCAAAAACATTCTTGATAATAATAATCATCCATGTTTACTTCATCTAAGTTATTTCTTTTCCCCTTGATTGTAACCATATCACTTGTAACAGAAATATCTAAATCCTCTGGTCGAACACCACCGATAATAGATTTTATTATGATATATTCTTTTGATTTATAGACATCGACAGTTAATTGTCCATCTTCAGCACTTTCTTTTTCATTCCAATTTTGATTATCAACCCTATTCTCCACAGTTTCCACTATTACATTCTCTTCCTCTTTTCTATCATCAGAATTTTCATTACCAGAATTTTCAATCTCAGCACTATT
The DNA here is from genome assembly GCA_023143145.1 of Minisyncoccota bacterium. Classification (GTDB taxonomy): domain Bacteria; phylum Patescibacteriota; class Minisyncoccia; order JAHIHE01; family JAGLIN01; genus JAGLLA01. Next base: position 2,531 of record JAGLID010000014.1, read on the forward strand.
TTTCATAATATCACTAATTTCTTTTTCATAGTCATTGTTCACTTCAATTCTATTAACATCGTTTTCTTCTTGTTTTTCCTTTTCAGAACCAACAATTTTCTCCAAAAAAGATTTTTTTTTCATTGTCATATTTTTATTTTAATTTTTATTTATTTAAAATGTTTAAATCTCAAATATATTGAAACGGTACTTTGCATATCAATATTATACCATTTTAAAAAATTACTACAAGGACTTTAATTTTTCTTCCAGTTTTCTTAATTTTTCTTCGCTTACCATAAATTTATTTCTTTCTTTTTCAACAACTTCTCGCGGAGCATTGACGACAAAATTATCGTTTCCTAATTTTGTTCTTATCTGTTGTGTATACTTTTTCAGGCTTTCTATCTCTTTTTTTATTCTCTCGGCTTCCTTCTCAGTATCAATTAAATCTCCGATATTTACATAACATGAAGCCCTACAATCAAAATGAACCCATCCTTCTGGTTTTTTTGCGCCAGTTTTGAATTCTAAGCTTTTAGTTCCTGCTAAACTTTCAATAACATTTGTATTTTCTTCTATTACCTTAAAATCTGCCTGCGTTAGATCTTTTCTTATCTCAGAATTTATTACAA
>JAGLID010000140.1 GCA_023143145.1 Minisyncoccota bacterium
GTTTATAGCTGGAATTATGTTCGTCATCGCAAATAATAAGTTTCAAATTTTGAAATGGGGCAAAAACTGCTTGTCTGGTGCTGATAGTAATCTGTGCTTTTCCGCTTTTGATTTTTTTCCATTCTTCAAAATATTGATTTTTGGTGAGTTCACTTGTTATAATGGCAATATTATCTATTCCAAATTCTTCCACATAAAAATTGGAGAAGTTATAGATATCAAAATATTCAGGCAAAAGGAGAAGGATTTGTTTCGGTATATTTGTCTTATTTTTTTGGACAATAACTTTCCTAATGATTTCAGAATATATATTGTATTTTTCACTTTGCAAATTATGTATCAGAAGAATGTTTTCTTGGTCTTTGGATTCATTGAAAAATGTTTTTGTTAGATTCTTTTCTATTTTTTTAATTCTACAATTTGTGTTCAGATTAATATTTTTTCGTGCATCTTTTTTTGTAATTGGCGGGAGAACTGATTTTGCAACCAAGCTCAAAGGGGAATAATAATAAGTTGCAACGAATTGGAGCAGTTGAATGTGTTTTTTTGATAATTGCATTGTATTGTCCAAGACATTTGTAATTTCTTTTAGTTTATAATTAATTTTTTCAGGATCAAGACTTTGAATTTCACGAACTATTCCTAGTATGGTTTTGTTTCGTAGGTGTACTTCCACAATGCTTCCAATTTCAATATTTTTCGCCATTTTTTCAGGAATTAGATAAGAAAAAAACTGAGCCATATTTCTGGGCATTTTTATAGCAGGGATAACCTGAGCAACAAGATATTCTTTATTTTTTTTCGGCATTGATATTTTTATAAATTGTCAATCGTTGTCATTCTGGAGTGATAGCAATATAATCCTATAATCATTGAATGAAATAATTTGTCATTCTGAACCTAATTAAGAATAATTTATGTATTATGGGGATTCCATCATAAATCATTAGATGTATTTTTTATTGAAATATATTTCGCTTTATGTTAAATACTATTTGTTTGATACTAACTAATATTTCATTATTGTAAATCTATAGAGTTCAATTTCTTCATTTTCTAAATTAATCCCAGCTTTTTGACAAGCGATTGAAATTTGATGCTCAGGCATTTTAACGCCCTCAAGGTCAGGAAGAAGTAGTCCAGTTCTGCCATCTTTTGATTTGACAATGACACCAAACTTTTTTACATCAAGGTCGTGGATTGAAGCAATTTGTTCTGATGTATTCAAGAGACTTACTTCGTATTGTAAATTTTTTAATTCATTTCCTCGAATCGCTTCAAACCTATTATCGTAAGTCGCAGCCGAAATCGCATTATCAATGATTTCTTCAGCAATGCAGTCTCTTGTCGGTAAAAATGTCCCGACACATCCTCGCAGTTTCTTTTTAGGATTCATCTCATAAATTGTAATAAAAACCCCCTTTTTTTCACTATAAAAATGTTCTGGTAAGTTTTCAGGAACTTTCATTCTCTGTCCAGTTTTGATGTAGTTTTTAATTGAATTTTTTGCTAATTTTATGTATTCATTCATATATATATTGTATAATATATATATACTTTAGTAAATATAAATATATTGTATATTTAATATATTGAGCTATTTCTTAATGTTTTATTTTTTTATTTAAATAGGCTTGACAAAAGTTATAAATAGATATATCCTATTTTGTAATGACAATACTTGTTATTGTTATTGAAAAGAAATCCGTAGGAGGATAAACAATGGCTCAACATAGTTTGGGAAATTTTATTGGCTTAACGCCAGATGGTCGAGCAATCTATTCAAATGTGGAATGGATGAAGCTTGACAAGAAGGGAAACTTACATTGCGGTGGCGAAAATATTTTTGATTTCGAATTGAACAAATTCAGCATGAGAGGGTATCAATTAAGAGTAGAAAAACATATTAATCCGATATATGATGTACCCGCTTTTCTGGAAATAAACAATAGTCCTCATGATGTGGTACGGTATGAACATCAATTTGTTTATGCAAAGCATTTGTGGTTGAAAGAGTTTTTAGTTCAATCGGAAAACAGTACGGTTGAAGTTGAAAGAACTATTATCGAAAAGGGTATTATAGGCGAGTGGGACGGGATAACCGTAACATTAACGGGTGTCCTCGAAGATATTTCACAATTTCTTATTGTGAAAAAAGACAACACGGTTCAAATCACAAAAAAACCACGATGGGAGCATATTGCGTCGCCAAGAACATTTGATAACAGTAACTGGGATAGTCGCTATTGTAAAATTGTTGAAGAAATTCAACCAAAAGAATTTGAAAAGAGGAAAGTTGTTTTGGATATATCTGTTCCAGAGGGAGCTACACAAGACGTGTGGAATGAACGTGGTTATCGAAAATGAAAATATTAATTTCAATTGATTAGCTTGAGAAGCTTGAGCTAATCTTTTTTATTTGCTTGAAAAAGGTTTAGATGATTTGAAATTTAAGTGGAATATTTTGATCTAATTGAATTGTATATTTTTATAGATTATTCTGTAAATTTTTCCAGTTGACTTTTTTTATTTTTAATATATTATGAATAGGTATTTGAAATATTTGTAAAAAATTATTTACGGGGCGTAGCGTAACGGCTAACGCACTTGGTTTGGGACCAAGGGACTCCGGGTTCGAATCCCGGCGCCCCGAC
>JAGLID010000141.1 GCA_023143145.1 Minisyncoccota bacterium
TTAGGGTTTATGCAACAAAGCCGTTTTAAGATACTAAATACAGAAACTAAAAAAAATTGACGAAATGTTTGTAGCGTGTTATACAGAAAATAGTTCTTTAAAAATCAGGAGATGAGCAACAATGCAAGATATGAAATTTTCTAGATTTAATGCGTGGACATATACGGAAAACCACGAATTGATACTTTATAACTCAATGACAGGAGCACTAGCTACATTTGAAAAACCACAATCTAATGAGATATTAATTGCCTTGAAAAGAAATGAGGTTTTGTCCATTCCAACAGAACTTATAAGCATCTTTTTAGAAGATGGCTATATCGTTAAAGATGGAATGGATGAATTAAAAAAAATAAATGATTTGGTCAATAAACGCCAAGCTTTGACTGATGAATATTTCTTTTCAATTTTAATGAATTTAGACTGTAATTTTAAATGTTTCTATTGTTTTGAATCGCTTACTGGAGAATACTTAGATGATATTGTTTCGCAGAAAATTATATCAATGATTGATAAAGTATCTAAATCTGCGAAAAAAATATCAGTAGATTGGTATGGAGGCGAACCTCTTCTTTCGTTTGATAAATAGATGCAGATTTTTATTTTATTGTAACTTTATATGGATATGGAATATATTGTTCAACAAATTTTTTAAGAGAGTTCATTTGTAATGGTGAAAATAAAAAATTATATGAATCAAGAGATATATTGTCATTAAATAAATCAGAGCATTCTCTGTTTCCTGCTTTTAAAATTTCAGGTGTTTCTGTTCTTGACAAAAGAATACCTAAATTTCTTGTTAATGGAAATAAAACTTCAGTATAACGACTTATCAAACTTCTAGGATTATTATAAACATCAACTTTGTTTTTGGGAACAAAATAAACCACAGGATTATCTGATGTAATAAAATATCTATCTGAACGACTTCGTATAATATTCATAGTCATACTGTTAAATATATCATAGAACTTTTCTATTGTAGAAAAAGCCATTTTTAAAAATCGCTCATTTGGAAATTTTAAATCATATTTCTTTTCAATAAATATTTTTCTTACTGTTTTCACTTCTTTGTCTGTATAAGTTTCTTTCCCTTCATTCATCATCTTTTTAAGGTCTTTGTTAGTCATATTTTCTATTTCTCGCTTTGTTTCATGTTTGAAAAAACTACTTTCTATTTCATCTGTTTCCCATTTGAATAAAGGAGTCCTAACTCTCATTGATGCCATAAAAAGACATAACTTGTCTTTTATTTTTTTATCTATTCTATCTCCAATTTCTTTAGAATTTATTTGGTCAATCGTTTCGTTTAAAAAATTTTCTCCGCATTCTTGAAAAAAATCCTCAACATCTTGTACATTAACTCCATCCGCTTTTATACGATAAAGATGATTTTCAAAACCAATAATATTTAAACCATCTCTTCCTTTAACTGAAACTATTTTTTGTTCTAAACTTAAATTTGATTCAAAAAACTTTTTACCCTTTAAATAAAAAAATAATTCATTGTCTAATAAAAAATGCTTAAGATAAGTTCTGGGAAGATAATGATTTTTCTTTGGAGCTTTATTCATAAAAAATACTTCTAATATATTTTAGATTTTTTTATTTGATAACACAATTTGAGTTAGATGCTCAACTGTATTTTCTAACTTATCCATATATTTTCCATGCTGACCTTTCAAAGGTTCATTTTTTTCAAGAACTATTTTTTCGCAAAAAATATCAAAATCCCATAAAATAAGGTGCACTAATTCGTGAACTAAAACTTCTTCTTCGTTTAGAAAAGGGTCTTTGCTTAGTAATATAACTG
>JAGLID010000142.1 GCA_023143145.1 Minisyncoccota bacterium
ATGTGAGGGAGGGGTTGAATTTTAAATTGGAAACAAATAATATGAAATTAATTTTGGTTGCCTATTCACTATAGCAGGAATATTTCTGTCATATTATTTGAATATGCCATCTGGTCCGATGATTATTTTGTCGCTGTTTTTGCTTATGTCGCAGTTTTGATAGGTAATAAAATCATTTTAAGAAAATTATGAATCCTGGTTTATCAAAAGAAATTAGGAATTTTTATCTTAGTATTGGTATTTTTAACTTTGCCACTTCTGTTATTGAAATATTTATTCCTCTGTATTTGTTGATAGATAAAAATTTTTCTCTAGCTTCTGTTGTCTTATTTTATATTATGGTTCATTTCGGACGGCTAATTTTCTTGCCAGTAAGTGCTTATTTGTCTAGTTGTTTTGGGGCTAAAAAAATTATCAGTATCTCATTTATTTTGTCGGCTGTTTTTTATTCCCTGTTGCAAAAAGTTGATCATTCTTTGATTGTTTTTTATTTGTGCGCCTTGTCTTTTGGAGCAATTTTTGCCTTTTTGTGGGTACCTTATTTAGTTCATATTTCAAAAATATCCCCTGATGGTATTAGAGGAAAAATTATTGGAAGAATTAATATTTATGTAGCTCTCGCAAGAGCGTTAGGGCCCGTTTTGGGAGGATTTGTAATCAGTGTTTATGGATTCGAATATGGATTTGCGCTGGTGATTTTACTGATAATCCCAGCTATATATTTTTTATTGTCAACGCCCGAAAGATCAAAAATTAGAAAAATTAATTTTAAACTAATTAGCATTAAAAAAATCTATCCCGATATAATTGCCAATGGTTTTTATAATTTTCAAAATTTTCTTAATTTTTTAGTCTGGCCTGCTTTTATTTTTTTGATTATTCCTTATTATGATCAGATTGGTTTTATTCAAACAGTCTCTTTGCTTATTTCTGTAATGGCTTTTCAGCTTGCTGGTTTCTGGACGGACAAATTTAATCGAAGGAAATTCTTACTTTGGAGCAATATTCTTGATATGTTAATTAACGCTTTGCGAATTTTAGCAAATTCTTTTGTGAGTATCTTTTTGCTTAATACCGCTAAGAATTTTTCCTGGTCGCTTAGAAAAATTCCATATCACGCCAAGGTTTATGAGCATATGGACGAAGAGCCACGTACAGAATATATTTTCTTTTTGGAACTGGGCGGAGCATTTGTCAGCCTTTTAGGATTCTTGTTGTTTTTCTTTTTAATACAAAATCTTTCATTAAAAGACGCTTTGCTTCTTGGGATAATTATCAGTGCTGTTGCAGGATTGCCAATAAGTTTGTTGAGAAAATAATAAATAAATGAATACAGCTTTGTAATAAAAGAGATAAAAATATCAAATGAATTTTAAGAATATTATGAAACATAAAAAAAGAAATATAATTTTAATTTTAGTGTTTTTGATTTCATTAATAACTTTATTCTGGTATAGTTTTGTTTTTGAACCGAATAATATTCAAGTTGAAAAAATAAACATAAAAATAGAAAACTTACCAGAAGAATTTGAAGGAACAAAAATAGTTCACTTAACTGATTTTCATTCTAAAAACTTTGGTGAAAGAGAAAAAAAAGTTTTAGAAATTTTAGATGATATTAATCCTGATTTTGTTTTTATTACTGGAGATTTTATTGACCATAAAACCAAAGACATAGATTCCTGCCAAGAATTTTGGCGTGAATTGGGGAATAAATATCAAGGGAAAATTTTCGGCGTTTTGGGAAATCATGAATACTGGAATAATGATGCTGGTAGTGAATTTCTTAAAAGCCTACTGAATGAAAGCGGAGTTGTTGTTTTAGATAATAAAAATGAGAAAATATTTCAAGGCGATGAATATATTTATTTAATCGGAGTCGGTGATCCGCATACTGGGAATGATAATTTAGAAAAAGCGGTGACTGGTGTAGAAAAAGATATTCCTAAAATATTATTAGCTCATTCTCCGGACATCGTTAATAATTCAGAGGATATAGAAAAGGAAAAAGTTGATTTAATTTTAGTGGGGCATACTCATGGCGGACAGGTTAAGATTCCGTTCCTAAGACCGTTTTGGACACCAACTGAAAATCGTGGTAAATATGCCAGCGGATTATTTGAGATTAATGATACATATTTATATGTTAATCGTGGAATCGGAACAACTGTTTTGCCGATCAGATTTAATTGCTCTCTAGAAGTTACGATGATAGAATTAAGAAAGAAATAAAAGAAAAAAATATGAACAAGAAAGACATTTCAATTATCAGCGCTTTGGTCAATGTTGTTTTGGCTTGTCTTAAATTATTGGTTGGATTTTCAATAAAGAGTACTGCTTTGATTGCTGATGGAATTCATTCCGGAACGGATATTCTTTCTAGTGTGGTCACTTATATCGGTGTTAAAACATCGGAGAAACCGGCAGATAAAGAACATCCTTATGGACATTATCGCAGTGAAACAATAGCTAGTTTGGTTGTTGTTTTTCTAATTTTTCTCTCTGCTGTCTGGATCATTTATGAAGGGTTATTGAGCATGACGAAAAATGAACCATCTCAAATTGGTGGTGTGGCGCTTTTGATTGTTTGTATTTCCGTGGTTGTTAATAAGATAATGGCGCGGAAGAAGTTTCAAATAGGAAAGCGAGAAAACAGTTTGGCTGTTATTGCTGACGGAGAACATTCTCGTGCTGATAGTCTTTCTTCGGTCGGCGTTTTGATTGGTTTATTCGCTACACGTTGGTTTCCAATGGCAGACGGCGTAACGGCCATTTTTGTCGGCCTTTTTATTTTTTATGAAACATGGAAACTAAGCAAAGAAGTTACTGATAATCTTTT
>JAGLID010000143.1 GCA_023143145.1 Minisyncoccota bacterium
AAAAAAATTTAAGCAAGATTTAATCAAAAAATACGGAACAGATTTAGATATTTCTAAAATCATATCAGTAACAACCGACACAAAAATAATATCCTATTCTTATAGATTAAATAATGAGAATATAATTAAATATCTACCAGAAGAAGTAATAAAACTTATTAAGAGTGTAAGAGTTACCTATCTTCATCCTCAAGAGGGTCAAACTCTATTAATTAATGCTCAAGAAAAGTTGAGGCAAAGACTTCTTGCTAATTGGGGGCGTGGTGCTAACATTACACAAAGTATTATAAAGTTACAGAGTGAATGGAATGAACTTCGTAAACAGACGACGAGCTATCTTTCAAAATCTTTAACAGATAATTTACAGAAAATGTGGCCTGATAGTGAAGTAACGATAAATTTACCAAAAGATATTAAAGATATTATTTCCGTTTCAGATATTAATTTCTCTGGGTATAGGAACGCACCTGAGATTGATTTAACTTCGCAAGGAACTGGCGCTCAATCCACGATATTATATTTAACACATTTTCTTTTAGATAGTGATCGTTCTTTGCATAGGGGTGAATATCATCCATTGTGGCTTCTCGAGGAACCAGAATCTTTTCTGCATATTGATTTACTAGCAAATCTTGCAAAGCAATTAAATTCTGAAAGATGGTTAGATAATATTCAAATGGTGATTTCTACTCATTCCCCAGTTTTATTAGCTAGTAGTCGAATTGCACAAGACAAAATTAGCTGGAGTATTTTACGGGAACGTAGTAAACGTTATAATAAACTTACGACAGAATATAGTGATAATGAAATAAAAGATATTGGTGAATTAATGGGCGATCCTAACTTTTTTGCTTATTTTTTAGCAGCACAAAGCAAGTTCCTTGTATTTGTCGAGGATGAAAAATCTATTACGGTAGAAAAGTATAGGACGGCGGGCATTAATATAACAAAAGGTTTGAAAGGAACATCAGAAATGTCGAAGTGTTTAGAAATTTTTCTTGCGGTACCATTTATTCTTAATGACAAGTGCTTTTTTATTATTGATTCCGACAAAGGTAAAAGTGAATTTTCTAGGTTTTATAATCAATCAGAAATAAAAGAATCAAAAAATGGATTTTCAAGATTTAAAGTAAAAAATAGCGAGAATATTTATTTAATCTTTCTTCCAAATAATTTTGCTGTCGAAAAGCTTTTTTCAGAATTCGGTAATCATTTAGAAGAATGTATAGATAAGATATGGGATGTGGATAGTTGGAATTTAAAAGAAACAATACCAATTAATCTTTCAAGCGTTGGAAGCTATTGCAGGAGAAATATTGTTTCGTCAAAAAGCGAGGCGATTTCTTTGGTTCAGAATCAAAAGGACATTAAAAGTCTCTTTTGGGAAAAAGTAAAGAAGTTCGATTATAAAATTAATCAAAAATATGTGTCCACTTTAAATAGTTTAATAGGGTCTTGAAATTTAAATATTTAATCTTATGTTTTTAAAAAAATTTCTACATGTTTTATTATAGTAGACAGGTCATAAGGCTTAAGACAATTGAATTTTCTTCTAACTTGTAATAAATATAGATAAAAGAAATAAACATCAAAACATCTTTTAATAATGAGAATAATAAATAAAATATGCGAGTTTATGTTTTGATTCTGGTGCAGATGCTATTGGGCTACTTGTAGGACAAAAACATTCATCAACTGATTTTGTAGATAAAGAACTTGCAAAAAAATAGTAATCCGTAAAGATTACTTTTTATATATTTGCAAATTTTGCTTAATTTGAGTTGGTAGTTGTTTTTTCAACCAGCCGAGTAAGCCATTCTGCTATTAAGAAACAGATAGCAGTTATCACTATTAATATTGCAAAAATTTGTAGATAGATTTCTGAAATCCGCAATACCTCGGCTGTCATTTTTCCTCCTTCAATTAGCAGAAGGGCAGTCAGACCGAAGCCAGTTATGTTTCCCATTGTCGTATTAACGATTCCATTAATACTTTTTTCTAGCGCAGGGGCAATTAAGGAAAGAAATAACACTAATCCCATGATTTCTAGTGGAATCATTGGGTTGGTATTATTCCCTATGTTGGAAATAGAACATCCAAACAACAAAATTCCTACTGAAAACCCAAAGCTCAAAATTACAAGGTCAGGCTCAAATATCTTTTTTATTTTTTCTTTTACCAAAGGTGATTCCTCCTTAGATTCAACTTATGTTTATAATAAACTCTAATGTAGTTTTGTCAATTTAATTTAAAAAAATCGCAATAGTAAGTAAATTATTTATACCTCAAGGAGGAGTTATTGCTTTTGAGTGATTTGTGATAAAATATAGGTATGATAAATAAACATCAAAGCATCGTTTAATAATGAAAATAATAAACAAAACATGCGAGTTTATGTTTCGATTCTGTTGCGGGAGAGTGAAAAATCATTAGAAATGCTTAGACAAAAAGCTGAAGTTATCGTTGTGAAGATACGATCGACTCAATTGGAATTTAGAAATATAATCCATGAGTGTGATAGTGTGATCATAGGAATAGGATCAGGGGATTGACAGTTTTGAAGAGTTAGTATATACTTTTATGTTATTCTAAAATTTATTCTATATTAAACTTTGTTCATTACAATTACAGTGAATAAAGCAATAATAAAGAAATATCAAAAAGGAATTAAGAACGGCAGTATATTAGGAGGAGTTAAGAATGGACACAGATGATGAACAGATAGCAGAGCAAAGACGAAAAAAAGCTGGAAGGGTAGCACTGAAGACAGAAGAATCTATTCAGAAAGAAGTTTCTGTAGAAGAGCATCTCGAGCTTCTTAACAGGTTTAATGAAGGAGAACGCTGGGTGCTTAAGGGTTT
>JAGLID010000144.1 GCA_023143145.1 Minisyncoccota bacterium
CTCTCAAAAGCTCTGGCAATTTCTTCAATATCGCTTGGATTGACCAATAATCCCGCACCTCCTGCAATTTCTGGCAAGGATGACCCATTTGAGCAAACAACAGGCAAACCATGGCTCATAGCCTCAAGAATTGGCAATCCAAAGCCTTCATAAAAAGAAACTAAAACTAATATACTTGCTTTCTGAAATATATCCTCTTTTTCCACTTCGGAAACATATCCTTTAACTATTATATCTTTTTTATAAAGCGATTGATTAATTGCTAATTTAATTTTTTCAAAACCAAAACCTTCTTTGCCCACTAGAATTAATTTACAATTTTCGTTATCCAAACGTTTTTTATTCTTGAATATATTAAAAGCCTCAACTAAATTCACTAAATTTTTTCTCTTCTCCAGTCTTCCAACAAACAAAATATTAAGGATATTTTTGTCTTGAGGCTTGATGCTTGAAACATGAAACCTGACATTACTCGTCCCGTGATGAATGACTATTATTTTTTCAGACTTTACTTTATAAAGTTTTATTAAATCATTTTTAGTATTTTCTGAAGGAACAATAATTTTCTTAGAAAATTTCACTGCCAACAAAGTATTAAATTCTAATATAATTCTTTCTTTCAAGGAATAACTCTCGGAGAAATATTTGAACTCCAAGCCATGAATAGTAACAACAGTATTTTTTGGATGGACAAACGGAATTGAATGCGCAGGAACAAACAAAACATCAACGATATTTTTTCTCATCTCTTTTGACAATCCGAGTTGAGTCCATAATTTATTTCGTTTAATTTCCTTAATAAAAAAATTATCCGGCAATTTAAATTGGATATCTTTGCAATTTCTAACATACAAAAAAATCTGATGACTTGAAGTATCCAGTATCGTCAGATTTTTTATCAACCTATAAGAATATTCTTCTGTACCAGTTCTTTCTTTTAAAAAAGCTCTGGAAGCATCAATACCTATTTTCATTTTTTAATTTATCAAAATTTATTTTTTGGTAATAATACTTCTTCGATAAGTATCAAGATCATCTAGAATTTTTCCAGTTCCTTTAACAACACACAAAAGAGGTTCATCAGCAACATAGCAAGGAACTCCAGTGGACTGAGACAACAAAATATCAAGATTTCGAAGCAATGCCCCACCCCCACTAAGAACCATTCCCCTATCAATCACATCAGATGAAAGCTCAGGTGGAGTGTCTTGAAGAACATTTTTGACAGCCCTAATAATTTCACCTAATTCATCTTGCAGAGCTTCTGTAATCTCATTTGAATTTATTTTAATTGTTTTTGGCAAACCAGTAACCAAATCTCGTCCTCTTATCTCCGTGGAAATTTCATCTTTTTCTCTAATTGCACTTCCTATTTTAATTTTTATCTCCTCGGCATTTCTTTCTCCAATCGCTACACCATGTTTCTTTTTTATATACTCATAAATTGCTTTATCTAGTTTGTCACCTCCGACTCTGACAGAAGAAAAAGCAACAATACCTCCAAGTGATATAACTGCTGCTTCTGTTGTTCCTCCTCCGATATCAATTATCATATTACCAAATGGAGTATTAATTGGAATTCCAGCACCTATGGCAGCAAGAATTGGTTCCTTAACCACATAGGCAGCTTTTGCCCCAGCTTGCAAAGCCGCATCAATAACTGCTCTTCTTTCTGTTGATGTAATTCCAGCAGGAACAGAGATAATAACTTCTGGTTTAAAAAATCTAATCTTACCGCTTACCTTGTTTATAAAATATTTCAACATCGCCTCAGTAATTCGATAATCAGCAATAACACCATCTTTCACTGGTCGACTTGCAAAAATATTTTCTGGAGTTTTTCCAAGCATTTCCTTTGCTTCATTCCCAACCGCCAAAATTTTATTATCATCAAGAGAAACAGCAACAACAGAAGGTTCATTTGCTATAACGCCTTTTTGAGGTATAAATACCAATATATTCGCAGTTCCCAAATCTATTCCAATTTTTCTTATAAACATAAATTTCTTTTTATAAGTGAGTTAACTTAATTTTATATTATCTGCTTTAATTGTCAATTTATGATACTTCTGTTAAAATTTAATTAGCATGAATGAAAGTATAGAGAACAACTAATTTAATGTCAATTATTAACAAATCATCGAATTATGCAAGATAAAAAATTTATAATTTACTTCTATTTTTGTGCCATAATGTTCTTTTTTATGCTTGCGAATATATTATATTATAGCTTTGGATACAAATATAATATGCAAGACGGAACAACTATACAGACTGGAATAATTGTCCTGAAAATCTCGCCAAAAGACGTCAATGTTTATAATAACGGACAAATAATAAAAATCAATAGGTCAATTACAAGTTTTTTAACCAATATTATAAAAATTGAAAATTTAAGTAATGGCGAATACAACATTCAGGTACAAAAAGATGGTTATCACAACTGGGAAAAAAATATTATTACAAAAGAAGGTTTGGCAACGAGTTTTGTTAATATTATCCTTCTAAAAGAAAACTACGATAAAAAAATAATTATAGATGAAGTTGGAAAAAATTTAAATTTAAAATCTATTTGGGGAAACAACCAACAAGATAAAATCATATATAAAAATGATAATAATTTGAATATATTTGATTTGAAAAATAATAATAAAACCGTAGTTAGCAATTTTGAAAATATTGTTAAAAACAATACTCAGAACAATTACGAAATTGAAAATGTTATTTGGTCTAATGATAGTACGAAATTAATTATAAAAATAGCTATTGAAGAAAAATCGAATTGGTATCTTATTGATTTGGAAAATAAAAATATGTTAAGCAACCTAAATAATGTTTTTGGCAAAAGTAGTGAATTGAGAAAAAAATCAAATACGAGTCTTAGTGAATTTTTGTATTATACAAAAGAAAATAATTTGTATAGGCTTAATTATCAAACATTATCCTCTGAAAAAATACTAGACAATGTTGCCAGTTTTTTAATTCAAGATAATAATATTTATTTTCTTTCAAAGAATGATAATAAGCTATATTCCGCTAGTATAAACGATATTCTAAAAATTAAAACCGTCGCCACAATGCCAAATGATTTCAATAATTTACTTGGTTCCAAAATTACAAAAACCAACAGAAAAACATTTTCAGTGCTTTCTTCTTCTGGCAATCTCTATTTCATTAATGAAGATAATGAAGTTATATTTATTAATTCCTTTGTCGAAAAATCAGAATTTTCAAACGATAATAATAAAATCATTTACAATAACAAACACGAAATATGGATTTATTACACTGAACTAGATGCTTTTCGAGCTCCCGAAAAATCATTTGCAAATAATCTTATCACCAGATTTAGCGGAATAATAAACAATGTATATTTATATGAAGATAATGAACATTTACTCTACAAAGAAGGGAATGCTTTTAAATTTCTTGAAATTGACGACAGAGGTAAAAGAAATGTATTTGAGTTAATGAAGATTAATAATGATAATATATTTTATACAAAATATTCGAACTCACTATTTTACATTGAAGATGATAAATTATTGCAAATTGATTTGAATGAAGAGTAATTTATTAAATCTTATGAATATTATATTATTTTCAGCATCATCCCATTAAATCAGTAAATAATTTAAAATATCTTCATTTATTTTTTAATCTTTCAGAAATTCACCGACAAAATCAATCATTTACAGTTTTTTCTTACGAGAAAAATCAGTTAATTTTTATAGAATAAACAAAAAAACATTCCCTAAATGAATGTTTTTTTGTTTGAAATTGTAATAATTATCTCTTTTTCCACTGAGGAGCTCTTCTTGCTTTCTTTAATCCTGGCTTTTTTCGTTCAACTTTTCGCGGATCTCGCGTAAGATATCCTGAGTCTCTAAGCTCTTTTTTATACTCTTCATTTAAAACCAAAAAAGCTCTTGCTATACCAAGTCGAATTGCTTCAGCTTGTCCATTTATACCGCCACCTTGAACTTTCACTGTAATTCTATATTTATCCTCAAGACTCAAAAGCTTAATTGGAGCATATATTTTTTCAATAAGCATTTCATTTTTTTCAAAATATTCTTTACAGTCTGCTTCATTAACTGATATACCGCTCTTTTTAACATCAGCATAAACTCGAACTTTAGCAACAGAAGTCTTTCTTCGGCCCGTTGCATAAAAATATTTTTCATCTTCTTTTTTTTCTTCACTCATAATTTATATTAAATTATTTACCAAATTTTCCTTCGTAAGGATGATTATTATCTGTATATATATTTAGTCTTTTTATCATTTGATCTCGGAGCTTATTTTTAGGAAGCATTCCATAAACCGCCCTTTTAATAATCTGAGTTGAATCTTTTTTCACTAAATCACCTAAAACAATTTCCTTTAACCCCCCTGGATACCAACTGTGAGAATAATATATTTTTCCCAGTCCTTTGTTTCCAGTGTATTTCACCTTGTCAGTATTAATAACGACAACGTGATCTCCACTATCAATATAAGGAAGATAACTAACCTTATTTTTACCTCTCAATAAAGTTGCAATCCTTGTAGACATTCTTCCAAAACTTTCTTCAGACGCATCAAAAATATGCCATTTTCTAGAAATTAATTCTGTTGTACTGGTTTTTGGTTTCGACATAAAATTATTTATAATTATTATTTTATATTATTCAAAATATTCACCACCACATAACTAAACAAACTCAATAACAGACATTTGAGCAACGTCACCTTTTCTTTCTCCAATTTTTATAACTCTCGTATATCCACCTTTTCTATCTTTATATTTGTCTGCAACTTCATTTATTAACTTCTTTGAAGCTTCATCTCCCAAAAGGCTGTGAATTGATTTTGCAGCTAAAAGATTTTTTTTCTTAGCGGTTGTGATTAGCCTCTCAACAAAAGAAGAAAGTTCTTTCGCCTTAGCAGTAGTTGTAACTATTTTCTCATTCAATATGATAGCCTCTGACAAATGCTTCAATAAAGCCTTTCTCTGTGAACTATTTCTCTTAAATTTTCTTCCCTTTATGTTATGTTTCATTATTATAAACTAAAATTTATATTATTTCTTCAATGTTAATCCAAATTTACCTAATGATTTCTTGATTTCCTTAATACCTTTGTCTCCCATACCAGACAATTCCAACAAATCATCCTCTGACTTCTTAATAATCTTACCAATTGTTTTAATCTTATTTTCTGACAAAATTTTTGCAATTCTTGGAGATAAATTAATATCATCAATAGAAGTCTTGAGAACATCTTGCTCATCCTCTTTTTGCTGATCTTCTTTCTGCTGTTTCTCTTCTATAACTTTTTTCTTTTTTTGCTCAACCTTTTCTAACAATATTTCTTCTTTAATAATTTCTTCTTTATCATTTTCTTTTTCATAACTAATCGTTTCTCTAAATAAATTAAAATGTTCCATAAGGAGTCTAGTTGATTCTCTAAATGCTTCCTCTGGAGTAATACTTCCATCAGTCTCAATTTCAAAAATTAATTTATCAAAATTAGTCATTTTTCCAACACGCATATTCTCAACTCGATAATTAACTTTTTTTACAGGAGTAAATATAGTGTCCATTGCAATATTGCCTATTTCAAGTTTTTCTTTATTCTGTTGTTCTATAGATTTATAGCCCACACCTTTTTCAACTATGATTTCCATATCCAAAACTCCACTTTTAGCAGTAATCGTAGCAATATGAACATTTTTATCAGCTACTTCGATATCACTATTCACTTTTATGTCACCCGAGGTAACTTCACCCTCTTTGTTAACCTTTAACGATAGCTTCATAGCTTCATCAGAGTACATCTTAAACTTAATCTTTTTTAAATTAAGAATAATTTCAACAACATCTTCCATTACTCCAGGAATAGTAGAAAATTCATGATTTACACCAGCTATTTTAACAGATATTATTGCTGAACCAACCAAGCTAGAAAGAAGAACTCTGCGTAAAGCATTTCCAATAGTTGCCCCATAGCCAGGATAACAAGACTTTATTTCAAAAACAGCAAAATTCTCTTCTTGATTAATTATTATTGGTTTTTCTGGTAATGTTATTTTTTGCATATTTTTGTTTATTTTGTTATTAATATTAATTAAGACTTTTTATCTATTTATTAAGATTTTGAATAATACTCAATAATCAAATGAATGTCTACATTAGTATCGATTTCTTTTAATACAGGTTCAGAAACAACTTTGCCTTCAATTTTTTTTACATCTAAGGCTAACCAAGAAGGAGTTTGATGGTTTTTGATTAAATTTTTCAAATCTTGAAAATAAGTACTTTTATCATTCTTTATGGAAATCACATCTCCCTCACTAACAAGACATGAAGGAATATCCATTTTTTTACCATTTAACAAAAAATGACCATGATTAACTAATTGCCTAGCCTGGTTTCTGGAACTTGCCATTCCAAGTCGATACACAACATTATCCATTCTTTTTTCAAGAAGACTTGCCAAAAGATTACCAGTATTTCCACTCATATGACTAGCAATGTCATAGTACTTTCTAAATTGACTTTCCATAATTCCATATGTTCTTCTGATTTTCTGCTTTTCACGAAGCTGTGTTCCATATTCTGACAAACCCATTTTTCGTGCTTGTCCGTGCTGTCCTGGAGCATAAGGTCTTTTTATCATTGCACACTTAATACCAGAGCAACGATCACCTTTCAAAAAAAGCTTAGTTCCTTCTCTTCTACATTTTTTACATTTTGGGCTTATATCTCTAGCCATGATTATTTAATTTATACTTATAAAAATCAAAATTGATTACATTCTTCTGGGTTTTGGAGGTCTACAACCATTATGTGGAATTGGTGTCATATCGGTTATTGACAAAATAACAAGACCATTTGCTGCGATTGCTCTCACTGCTGATTCTCGACCACTTCCGATACCTTTCACAAAAACATCCACCTCTCTCAGTCCAATTTTTTTTGTTTTCTCTAATAATGAATTTACTATATTTGTTGCAGCATAAGGAGTCGCTTTTTTTGCTCCCTTAAAGCCTAAAAGTCCTGCAGTTGACCAAGCGATAACACCACCATTTAAATCCGTAAGAGTCACGACGGTATTATTATATGTTGATTTAATATGGACTTGTCCCTTGACCATACTTCTTCTTTTGGTCTTGGAAACTTTGCTTTTTCCTAATGGCTTCGAGCCACCCTTATCTTTGCCTCCAATTGTTATTACTCTTCTTTTT
>JAGLID010000145.1 GCA_023143145.1 Minisyncoccota bacterium
TTTTATTGATGGCGATACGGATCTGTTGTATCAAAAAATGACAAAACATATCTCCAAAAGATCACGCGAAAAATTCAAAAAAATATTAACAGAAGGAAAAAAACATTCCATCAGAACACGAAAACTTGATGATACGATAATCTTGGTGGTAAAGGCATCAATTGATGATACGACAAGTTCAAACGGAATTTCGCGAATGGAATTTGAATCAGAGGTTGATATGTCGTTGGACGAATTGGACAAAATTCTTCTGGACTGCGGTTTTTCTTATCAAGCAAAATGGTCTCGGGAAAGGGAAGAATATGAAAGCAAAGGTATGAATATTTGTATTGATAAAAACGCCGGATATGGATATTTACCGGAGTTTGAAAAAGTGGTTGAGAATGTAGACGCGCTTGAAGAGATAAAAGGATCTCTTCGGGATGTTATGCAAAAATTGGAAGTTGAGGAACTACAACAAGATCGGCTGGAGAGAATGTTTGCGCATTACAACAAGAACTGGTCGGATTATTATGGCACCGACAAAATTTTTATTATTAAATAAATATTTAACCTTATGTTTCTTTCAGATGAAGATATTAAAAAAGAAGTTAAAGCGGGAATAATTACAATAAAGGATTTTGACGAAAGGAGAGTTCAACCGGCAAGTTATGATATTTTGCTCGGCAATAAGTTTATTTTGACTGAAGCGCATCAAACTTACTACATAGATCCGGTAAAAAAGATCTTTCCAAAAACAAGAGAAATTGAAATTGCCGATGGTGAAGAATTTATTTTACATCCGGAGGTTAGTATTCTTGGTGTTTCTTTAGATTATTTCGGTTCAAAAGATTATTTGATACAACTTTCCGGAAAATCGTCGTTAGCACGGATCGGGCTTTTGGTGCATAACACAGCGGGTATTATAAATCCTGGACACTATCTTAATATTACATTGGAGTTATGTAATCTAAATATCGTTCCAATTGTCTTGCGTCCGAAAATGGAGATTGCTCAGCTTTTGTTTTCCAAACTTGCTTCACCTGTAACGCATGATTATGAGGAGACAGGAAGATATAATGGAGACAACTGGAACAATTTTGCTACTAAGAAAAATAAAAAATAAATTTATTAAGTAAATCTAATTTTATGGATAAAAACAAAAAGCACCCCGAATATCAATATCTAGATCTCCTGAAAGATATAATGGAAAATGGAGTGGAGAAAAAAGACCATAATACCGGCAACAGTCTGACCAGTGTGTTTGGACGACAGATCCGTTTTGATCTATCAGAAGGTTTTCCACTTTTGACCACCAAAAAGGTGTATTGGAACGGGGTATTACATGAGCTTTATTGGTTTTTGTCCGGTCAGTCCAATATTAAATATTTGGTGGACAACAAAGTGCATATTTGGGATGACTATCCTTATAAGATCTATAAGAAAAAAGTTGAAGAAAAAAAGTTACCGGATCTGACCCAAGAAGAGTTTATTGAAAAAATTAAAGAAGACGATGATTTTGCCAAAAAGCATGGCGAACTTCCTTTTATATATGGGCAACAATGGAGAAGGTGGCCGGCAAAAGAGGGGAGAGAAATAGACCAGTTGGCGTGGATCGTTGATACTATA
>JAGLID010000146.1 GCA_023143145.1 Minisyncoccota bacterium
TTGACCCCGAAAAGCTCAGCCATGGCCTTTTGCGCAAGCCAGACAGTTTCGTCTTTCAGAAATACTTCGATATTTACTTTTTCGTCGTTTCCGGTGTAGAGGAGAAAATTGGTTTGTTTTTGGGGAAGGTTTTTTTTATTCATGACCATCTTTTATTATTTTTTCTAATTTTATCGTGATACTTATCGTATGCCCAATAAGCAAAAGTTTCTTCTTTTTTTAATTGTGTTTCACCGAGTTCGTATTTCGGTTTAAGTTTCTTTTCTTTAAAAAATAATTTCATGTTTGTTTCTAACCATGAAATAAACTGCTCTTTTTGAATGGAGCTTCCAAACACAATAAATGGCAAATGTTTTATTGGAGGTTTCTCAGGACTGCTAATAGCTTTTCGTTCAAACATATCATCAAGACTACTTTTATAATCCCCATAAAGATGGAACAATAATGAAAATTTGAATGTATCTTTAATGAAACTAAAAAGACAATATGTGTTCTTAGCATCTTTAAAATTAGAGTCGTTTATTTCAATAAAATCAACATCTGGATATGGGATACATATATTTTCTCTTGAAAATCGGCAGATAATTATCTCTTTTAGCAGTGTAGTATGATATTTGAATACAATCTTTGATGCGGTAGTTTTCTCACCGAGGAATATTTTCCACCATCTACCGGTTATGTTTTTTTCCTTACCAATGTATTCGAATGTAAATTCAGGAAATTGTTTATAGTAATTGTTTGAGATACCATCAGAATGCCAACCATTAAAATGGTGTAAATATTGTCGCATTCTTTTCAATGGAGTTTTGTCCAAACCAAGCCTTTCACGCCACATTTTTTCGGTATGATACAAATCAGCAGTGCTGTCTTTCGCTGTGTTTTTATCACCCACTCTGGAATAAATAGTCCCGGCGTGTACATATTCTTTCCCATCTTTATATTCCTTTTGTAAAAAGTATGGTTTAAACGACTTATCTCTAATTATAACAACATCTATTTCACTCTCATCTATATTACAAGTCTCTAATCTAATATCAGGAATAATGCTACCGGCAAAAACGAGATTGGAAAATAAATCCAACAAATCTGCTTGTGTTTTTCTTGGGCTATTACAGCCAACAACCTTACATGCAGGAGGGTCGGTTACTCCAAAAATCAAATATCTGTCTCCTTTTTGTTCAATATTATTAGATAGTGACAATATATCTCTTATTAAATCGCCATTATTTTTATTCCATTCCTGTTTAAAATCCCAGTAATCCCCCTCTTTTTTTTGACTTATGAGATTTTTTATTATTTCTATTAATTTTTGACACACTTTTTAACCCTCACTTCTCCACTCATTAGTTTTGGTAACAACGTATCTCTCATAGCTTCAAGTAATTTAATTTGATTGCAATTCTCAATAATTTTATCGTTTAACGGCTTTGCTTCATTCTCAAACTTCTCTATTAAATCTTCCGGCGGAAGTACAATTTCCATTTGCTGAAAGTCAGTTTTACCAATCGAGCCAAATACAGTTCCTTCATCATTGAATTTTCTAATTTCATCCATCAATGAACGTAATTTAAAATATGTATAGGTGTAGAAGCTGTTATTATGTTTATAGCGAAAAGCGGCAACTCCACGCCCAATACAGCATTCTTTTTTGGCCATATTTTGTGCCCCTACAGGTGCTCTAACACTTATCAAGGT
>JAGLID010000147.1 GCA_023143145.1 Minisyncoccota bacterium
TATATATTTCATCTTTATATATTCAAGAATTTCCTGATTAAATTATTAAGTATATTTATTTTATATATTTCTTCTTGATAAGAAAAAAATAAAGTATTTCTACTGTGAATAAATTATGTCCATGATGAAGTTTTTTACAATACCATTATAAAGTCATGTTAAAGAGTAGTAATGGGTCTAGATTGGACAATATAGAATTTATTATTTTGAAATGCCCATTCAATATCTTGCGGTTTTCTATAATATTTTTCAATCTTTATAGATAGTTTTGCTAATTCAACAATTTGGCGACCTGATAATTTTTGCTCATACTTCTGCTTTTCGCTAATTTTAACCAAAATATTTTTCCTACCTCTTTTACTTAGTTGTTTATTTTGCTCTTTTACATTTATTTCCAATATTAAATCTTCTTTTTTATCGAAAATATAATTATCTGGTGTAACAATGCCACCTACTATTAATTCTCCTAAGCCAAAGCAAGATTCAATCAAAATTAGATTCTTTTTTCTGTTAACAGGATGAACTGTAAAAATTATTCCAGATACTTCTGATTGTACCATTTCCTGCACGACTACTGCGACTAAATTATTTTGAAATGACAATTTTTTTTCAATAAGATAGCTTATGGCTCGTGGTGAGAATAGTGATGCCCAGCATTTCTTGATATTTTTAATTAACATTTTTCTATCAGTGTTCAAATAGCTTTCCAGTTCACCAGCCCAAGAATCATTTTGACCATCTTCCATACTCGCCGAACTTCTGACTGCAACGTACTCCATTTTGTATTTATCAAAATTTAATAATATTTCATTTGCAATTTCATTAGGAATTTTTCCGCCTAATATCAGCCTACTTATAACTGAAGAAGTCTTATTTATTTTATTAATATTAATTTCGTTTTTTTTTCGTTTTTTAGAAAAGATTGAAGCCATTTCTTTTTCTATAATATTTTCAGATTCGTTAAACTCCAAAAAAATATCAAAGACAAAAGTAGGTAACACAAAACCTTGAGGAACTAAAACAATTTCATTCAATTCACCAAGTGACGCACCTTTGCCACCAGCGTTTTTTACATCATATTTATTAATTTTTTCTAAGGGTAAAATATATTTCATTTTTTTGCTATTAAATTGTTTTTTTGAAAACCTGGTCGGAGAATCTTTCCGTCTCTTCATTTCCAACTTTAGTTCTTATAATTAGCGCCTCGTCTTCATTTCCTGCCGGAATAATATTCATTTCCATTATCTCTCCGTTTTTTACAGTATCCACTTTGATCCCGCAATGTTCGGCAATATTTTTTATTTCCTCTTCATGGGTTAAGCAAATAAATCTAATCTTCTTATCTTCAGGAATTTCCGCTTTTAAGGAAAATTGTTGAAATCCAGAGATGAGAGCTTGCATTCTCTTCGTAAAGTCTTCCGCACTTTCCACATTTTTAAACTTTCCAGATTCTTTTTTCCAAAAATTCATCCAGATTAGGTCTTTATCTTGTTTTTTCTGTTCTTCAAATTCATCTAAAAATTCTTGAGTTAATGTTGCATCTGCTAAATTTTCATCTATTTCTACTTTTGGATAAACATTAATTCTACTTTTTTCTAAAATCATTTTTAATATATCTAATGATTCTCCTGCTCTATTTCTAGGACTTCTTAACAATATAACTAATTCTTTTTCTTTATTGATTATTTGTTTGATTATTTCTTTAGCAGCTCCCTTAATCTGTTCTTTTCCATCTAGCGTTATTTCGCCTTCAAATTGAATGGCACATTTTTTTGTTTCAGGTTTTTTGACATCTTCTTCGTAGCCAGCTTGTCCATGTCTAACAAGATTGAAAGTAATCGCATGCCCTTTATTGATTTTTCCCTTTTTTCTCTTAGTATCTTTAATAGTTGCAAATAATTTATCGATATTCATATTATTTTTTTAAATACTTAGTTATAATTTTTATCATGCCACAATCAGCGTCAATTTCAACTAAATCTCCGTCATGCAACACTTGAGTTGCAATCTTAGTTCCGATTATACAGGGGATACCAAGTTCCCGTGAAATAATTGAAGCATGACAATTAATACCACCTTCATCGGTGATAATTGCGGCTGCTTTCTTGCAAATTCCAATTAGGTTTGGCCTTGTCATTTCAGTCACCAATATGTCTCCTTTTTTCATTTCGCTAATTTTTATATTAAGCTCTTCTTTCTCACTAGCATTTTTCAAAACTATAACTTTCCCTGTGATTATTCCGGTATTTGCTATACTTCCACTTAAAGAAGTAGTCTTGTGGTCAATAATAGGTTTTACTCTTTTGATAATTTTTTGCGATTTTTCTCCTGTATAAAAAACCCATTTTGCGCCTTTTTTAACAGCAACAAATCCGTTGTTTCTTTTGTTCACTTCCGTTAAGTTTATTTTCTGGTTGTTTAAAAGTGAATATATTTCTGACATTAGACAATTTTCGACTTGATTTATAGCCATAAAATTTCTTCGAGCGATTACTTTTGATATATTTTTTCCAAAAAATTTACTATTCATAAAAAATCTCAGGTTTAATCGTAATATTGCCGTCCTTCTAACAGATTCACACAAAATTAATATTTCTTTTGTGGGTCGGACCTCATGAATTGCCTTTTTCCGATTATTTCTAATTAACTCATCAGCACACAAAACTTTATGTTTAACTTTGTCTAATTTTGTTTCGTGTAACGGAAACATTTTCTTAAACCTTTGAAACAAATGATTTGGTTTTTTATTAAAAAACAAAAATTTGAATTTTTCAAAATGCTCATAAATTTCATCTTCCATATAATTCTCGATATTTCTGATTTTATGTCTTTTAATTAATTCAACCCACTCTAATTCCTCGCGATGAATAAAGTTATAAATATTTGATGGCGTAGTGAGATGAATAAAATATTTATTTAGTTCGATTGGACCATTAGTTTTTTTTGCAAGAAAACCTTTGATTTTTTTTTCAAGCTTTTCGAAATAATGAGATTCTGTC
>JAGLID010000148.1 GCA_023143145.1 Minisyncoccota bacterium
TGATACATTGCTGTTCCAATTTTTTGAGCCTCAACAGAAAGATCTTCTGAGGCTTTTTTGATTGCCTCAACATCATCTCCATCTTTCACTTTTTTCAAAGCCTCAACTTTTTCCTCAATTAATTTCTTATCATCTTCTTTAATTTTATCTCCTGACTCTCTCAAAAGTTTTTCCGTTGAATAAATCAATGTATCTGCATTATTCTTAATTTCAATTTGTTCTTTCTTTTTCTGGTCTTCTTCGGCATGAACTTCCGCATCTTTGGTCATATTTTCAATTTCCTCATCTGAAAGTCCAGACGACGCTTCAATTCGAATTGATTGTTCTTTGTTCGTTGCTTTATCTTTAGCTTTCACATGCAAAATTCCATTCGCATCAATATCGAAAGCAACTTCAACTTGTGGCACACCTCTAGGAGATGGTGGAATTCCATCAAGCATAAATCTTCCCAATGACTTATTATCAACTGACATTTGTCTTTCTCCTTGTAAAACATTAATCTCTACTGATGGTTGACTATCAGCTGCCGTTGAAAATATTTGAGTTTTTGAAGTCGGCACTGTCGTATTCTTTTCAATTAATTTCGTCGAAATTCCACCCATAGTTTCAATTCCTAACGAAAGAGGAATAACATCAAGCAAAAGTACATCCTTAACATCTCCTGCTAAAACTCCACCTTGAATTGCAGCTCCCATAGCCACAACTTCATCAGGATTAATTCCTTTATGCGGTTCTTTACCAAAAAACTTTTTCACCGCTTCTTGAACTGCTGGCATTCTTGTCATTCCACCAACCAAAATTACTTCATTGATATCGCTAGCACTGTACTTTGCATCCTCAAGTGCTTTCTTACAAGGAATAAGAGTGCCCTGAATTAAATCGTCAACAAGCTCTTCAAGTTTTGCTCGAGTTAATTTGATATTTAGATGTTTTGGACCATCCGCACCAACCGTAATAAAAGGTTGATTCACTTCTGTTTCAACTGAAGAAGAAAGTTCATGTTTCGCTTTCTCCGCAGCTTCTTTCAATCTTTGTAAAGCCATTTGATCACCAGATAAATCAACTCCTTGGTCTTTTTTGAATTCAGTAATCAAAAAATTTATAATTCTCTGATCAAAATCATCTCCACCAAGATGCGTATCTCCATTCGTTGATTTCACTTCAACTGTGTCATCTCCAACTTCCAAGACGGATACATCAAATGTTCCTCCACCTAAATCATAAACCACAATTTTTTCATCTTTCTTTTTATTGAAACCATATGCCAAAGCTGCTGCAGTCGGTTCATTGATAATTCTTTTGACATCAAGTCCTGCAATCTTTCCTGCGTCTTTAGTCGCTTGTCTTTGCGCATCATTAAAATAGGCAGGCACTGTGATTACAGCTTCCGTGATTTTCTCTCCCAATTTTTCTTCCGCATCTGCTTTCATTTTTTGCAAAATCATTGAAGAAACTTCTTGAGGAGTATATTCTTTATCACCCATTTTCACTTTAATGCCTTCGTTTGCTTTAATAACCTTGTACGGCAAAAGCTTGGCATCTTTTTGAATTTCTTTATCTTCAAAACTTCTTCCAATTAATCTCTTGATTGAAAACACCGTGTTTTCATGATTTGTAATCGATTGTCTCTTTGCCAACAAACCAACAAGTCTTTCACCTGATTTGTTGATAGCTACAACTGAAGGAGTAGTTCTATTCCCCTCTTTATTTTCCAAAACTTTTGGCTCTCCGGCTTCGATAATAGCGACCGCAGAATTTGTTGTTCCAAGGTCAATACCTATAATTTTTCCCATAGATTTTATATTAGATTATTTATTATTAAATTAAACCCCAAATGATAAAACTATTTTCATAATTTCATCATCTAGAAATCCGACATCAAAGTCAGGCTCCTATGCACTTAAATTCATTCATTTTTATTTATTCTTGTTAGCAATTTTTATCAGAATTTCTTAAACATCTTCTTTTCATCCTTTAAAATTATACTCTTCGATAATAAATAATGAAGTTTATTTTTTACTGTTCACTGATCCCACAACTACCATGACAATCACTACAACCGGGACAACTGAAAAGTTCTTCTTCAGTAGTTTCTTTCATTGGCTCCTCACAACATGTAGGAATTTTTTCATTGTCACTTTCCTCGATACTTCCACACTCTTTTGCACACTTGTAAAGTTTTGACATATTTTTTTATTATTTCATTAATTAGTTTTCTGTTTTTATTTCTTTCCCCTTCGCAATTTTCACCTTTGCTGGCCTGATAACTTTTCCTGCCATATTATATCCCTTTTGAATTTCAACAATCACAGTCCCTTCCTCTTCGCCCGATTCTTCTTCTCCAACTGATTCAAACAAATTAGGATCAAATTTCTCGCCAATTGCTTTTATTTCTTCAACGCCCGCCTCTTTCAAAAAATTATCAAACTGACTTTTGATACAAACCATCCCTTTCGCCCAATCAGAAT
>JAGLID010000149.1 GCA_023143145.1 Minisyncoccota bacterium
ATTTCTCTCCTACGGATTTAATTTCTTCAACTCCCGCATCTTTCAAAAATCCATCGAATTGTCCTTTGATGCACAAAATTCCTTTCACCCAATCAGAATCTTTCAAATCCTCTGGCAAATAATTCGTCGCGAGAACAAAACTATCAATTGTTGGCAAAAGACTCATAATTATATCTTCATTGGCATATTTCCGAAACTCGCCCAAATACTTTTCTTGATCTTTTTTATAATTGAGAAAATCCGCTTGCGTCCTTTGCCATCTCTCCAAATTTTCTTCCGCTTTTTTTTTATATTCCTCAAATTTTTGTTTTGAATCTTTCAAATTTTTTTTCTGCGATTTTTCAATTTTTGGTTTTTTGGGAATTGACATGAATTGTTTGTGAGTGTTAAATTAAGATAAAAGTATTAAATTGAAAGGAGTTGATAAATTGCTAAAAATAAGTTTTCATTCAATATTATTTATAATGATATTCATAATAGTGACAATAGCTTCCCACACAATCAACTGACAAGGATAACAATGTCCTCTCTTTTTTTTATTCCCAAATCTCACCTTAGCTGGGATTTAGCTTGATTGAAATTGAAATTGAAATTTTTGCTTAATGCTTATTATTTTCAACTTCCCAACAATTTCTTTAAATAATCAATCAAAGAAACATTCCTTGAATACTTCATCCTCTTCGGACCGATGATCGCCAGCAAGCCTTCTTCTCCGCTTTTGAGATTATATTTTGAAATGACCATACTACATTCATCAACAGCACAAATCGGATTTTCTTTTCCTATATAGACTTCAATCTCTGACTTATTTTTCAATTCTTTTGAAAGAGCATCAATACTCTCGTCGATATAATCAAGTACTTCGGCAACTCGACAAACACTGTCTGAATTTTGAAACTCTGGCTTGGAAAAAAGTCTTTGTAACCCTACCTTCTGAAAATCACTCGAACCAATCACACCACTAACAGCAAGATTATCTGACATTTCTGAAAGAAGCTTGGCAGTCATTCTGGCTAACATCCTGTTTTGAGCTTTCAATTTCAACACTTCAACCTGCAAAGAATTTTGTTCTTTTTGCGTCAATTTCTTGTCTTTCATTAACTCATCAACAAAATATCTAAATCCTTGATCGGTCGGAATTCTTCCTGCTGAAGTATAAGGCTGATATAAATATCCACTATCTTCAAGTTCTACCATTTCCGCCCGAATTGTTGCCGAGCTAACATTCAGATTATACTTTTCAAATATTAAAGATGACCCAACAGGAATCGCAAAATCTACATACTCCTTGATAATCGACGCTAAAATTATTTCCTGCCTACCTTCCATAATCATTTTATATCGATTAGCACTTGCACTACGAGAGTGCTAATTTCATTATAATTGTTTTTAAAAAATGAGTCAAGGGTAAAAAAAATAACACGAAGCTAATATTAAAAAACGTAACAACAAAAAATGTTTTACTAGATGTATTTTCTCATTAGTTCTGTGAAGCTATTTCCAATTTCACAGATTTTTCAAATAAAGCCCCATGCCGCAAGAAGACGGGTATCACTTAGGAATTACGCCCAAAAAAGCGGAAAATTTT
>JAGLID010000015.1 GCA_023143145.1 Minisyncoccota bacterium
CATTACTTTTTCTCCTTCGAATTCATTTTTATCTTCAGGCCATTTTTCAACCATCAACAATTTCTCTCTTCCCATTTCTCGCCATATTTGTTCTGTTATAAAAGGTATAAATGGATGACACAATTTGAGCAAATTTTCCAAAACATAAATCAAAACCGCATCATTTTTTCCCTGCACTTTTGAGACTTCCAAATACCAATCGGCGAATTTATCCCACATAAAATCTCTAATACCGTCTTCGCCATCAAAGGCAGACGAAAACTGATAATTTTCAAGGGCATTATTCACAACATATTTTAAATTTTCCAAATGCTCTAATATCCATTTATCTGCCAGTGTTTTTGGAATTGGAATAATTCCCTCCTGACAAAAAGAGTAAGAAGGGTTTAAATTCAAGCTAGATTTTTCATCAACACTCATCAAAATATATCTACTTACATTCCAGAGCTTATTCACGAAATTTCTATACCCTTCAATTTTTTCTTCATAAAGTTTCAAATCATTTCCCGGACTTGAACCGACAATCATACTTAAACGCAAAGCATCTGTTCCATATTTTTCAATCATCTCAATCGGATCAATTCCATTACCAAGAGACTTACTCATTTTCTTGCCGTCTTTATCTCGCACCATTCCATGTAGATAAACATTTTCAAATGGCACTTCGCCAAGCGTATAAGTGGTCATTAAAATCATTCTGGCAATCCAAAAAAACAAAATATCATAACCTGTTTCCATCACATTCGTCGGATGAAACTTTTTCAAATCCGGACTGTTCGTAACCCAGTCTTCAAATGTTTCAAATTTTTGATTATCCTGAGCAAGTAATGTTGAAAAAGTCCACAAACCCGAAGAAAACCAAGTGTCGAGAGTGTCAGGATCTTGAATCCATAAACCGCATGTTTTTAATATTTCCTGATAACTTTCGCCTGAAAAATGATCAGCATTTTCAACGACAATTAATTCAACGCCCAATTCTTTTGCTAATTTTTCAGAAATTGACAATTTCACATAAGGATCATTGCTTGAATGTAAAACTGAATATTGTTCAATGCTATTTTTTATTTTTTCAAAATTAAGCTCCCCCATCTGCTTAAAGAATTTTGGAATTTCAGGATTTTCTAATGGAGTACAAACTGCTATTAATTTTCCAAATTTTTTACCTCTTGAAGATGCGCCTAGAGCTAAAGTTGATCCCAGAGAACGACCTATTACGATTGTATTTTCATCGGTCTCAATTTTGTTAAATTCTTTTAACCATTCATTAAAATCAGGATTTTTAGGATTTGGAAAATTAGGAATTACAACTTCAATCCCTCGAGACTCAAATTCCTTTTTTAACCAAGGGAAAAATGCCTCTTCAGGACCAGATCCCCAAGCATGCAACAATACCGCTTTATTATATTTTTCTTCAGAAGCTTCTGTTCCAATATAAATATCATCTTTTAATTTTTGATTAATTCCTGATTTCTCTCTATACCAAACTGGGATTCTATGTCCAAACCAAAGTTGACGAGAAATACACCAATCGTGTAAATTTTCCATCCAATTATGATATGTTTTTGAAAACCTTTCAGGAATGATTTCAATTTTGTCTTCATCTTTTTCTTCTGCTTTATTCACAACTTCCAAGGCAACCTCTTTTAAAGACTTATTTTGAAAATATTTATTTCCTTCAATTGTGATTTTTTTGTCAACCGCGACAAACCACTGTTTTGAAGGCAAAGGTTCAACAGGAGTGTCACAGCGATAACAAATACTCAGAGCTTGATCAACTTCTTCAATTTTTTCAATCAATTTATTTTTTTCGAGATATTTCACAAATTTTTCTCGTGCCTCCAATACCGTCAACCCATCATAATCCGCTCCGGCACTCGCATTCATTTTTCCATCCTCACCAATAATTTTGATTTTATCTAAATTATTTTTTTCAGCCATTTCCCAATCCATCATACTATGTGCTGGTGTCACTCCAAGTGCTCCAGTTCCAAATTCCATCTCAACTTCTCGATCTGCGATAATTTTGATTTTATGCTCGCCATTTCCCAAATCAATTTTAAAAGTCTGTCCAATATATTTTTTATACCTCTCGTCTTTCGGATTAACCGCAACTGCCATATCGCCCAATTTTGTTTCAGGCCTGGTTGTCGCAATCGTAATTGGAAAATCTTTTTGATATTTAAAATAATATAAATTTGCCTTTTGATCTTTATGTTCTACTTCATCATCAGCCAATGTTGACTCGCAACGCGGACACCAATTCACAATTCGGTCTCCACGATAAATCAATTTATCATTATACATCTTCACAAAAACTTCTCTCACTGCTCGTGAAAGTCCGTCATCCAATGTATATCTTTCCTTCGACCAATCACAAGATGAACCCATTTTTCGAGTTTGATTTTTAATCGTACTTTGAGACTGCTCGATATATTCCTCAACTCGCTCCAAAAACTTTTCTCGTCCCAAGTCATATTTTGTCTGTCCTTTTTCGGCAATGATCTTTTCCACTTTTGTCTGCGTGGCAATTGCGGCATGATCTGTTCCCGGCAACCATAAAACATTTTTTCCTCGCATTCGATTATATCGAATCATCAAATCTTGATAAGCAAGCATAGAGGCATGACCCAAATGCAAAACTCCCGTCGCGTTCGGCGGTGGCATCGAAATCACAAATCGATTTTCTTTATCATTTTTTTGATTATCACTCCTCGGCAAATTATCCGGATTAAAAAACCCAGACTCCTCCCATTTTTTATATATCCCATCTTCCACCTCCTGTGGATTATAAGCTTTCGGTATTTCTTTTTTCATTAAGTTAGTTGTTATCTCTTAATTTTTCCATTTATATGCCAACAGAAAAACTGTAGTAGTATTTATATATAAAAATAAATTTGTCATTTCGACTGAAATAAAACGAAACACGAGTAAATAATATGGAAAAATCGCTCTAAATATCATACAATTGTTTATTAAAGCTTTGCCATATTACAATGAATTCCTCCGCTTCGTTTTACTTCAGTCAGAATGATGAAACTCTATCATTCTTGAACTTAATTCAAAATCGATTTTATCAAATAATTTTACACATAATAATTTACAAAATTAATTTTTCCTTAAAGTTGATAATATTTGTGAAGCAACAGTTAAACGACATCGATCTCTGAAATTTTTATGTAGAAAAGAATCTGATGAATTTTCAATTTTTATTAAATCACAAAATGAATCATCCATTGTTTCTGTACCTAACATCATACAATAATTTATAACAGATGAGTCTTCACAATTAATTTTATTCAAATCCTTGTTTACAAAGGAAATGCAATTGTTTTGTTGCTCTAACTTCATTTCGTTACATATTGAAACATCATTTTTTACCATAGCCAAATTAATGAAACACATGTCTTCAAAAAAATCTTCATCTTCAATATTTTTACAATATTTTGCATCTTGATTAATAATAGCAAGACAGATATTTTGCATTATTTTACTTTCTATTTTCTGACATATAAAGGAATCTTCCTTCGACAAAGCAACAGATGAAAAACATGCGTCTTTGTTATCTGAAAATTCACATTTTGAATCGTCCTTTAAAATAGTTGCCGAACATAAACCGCTATCTAAGCTTTTTTCACAAAGAGAAACATCATTATCAAGTAAAGCATACATCGAATAACAGCCCTCTTTCAAAATTGATGACAGACCCTCACATTCCAATGAGTTATTCTTTGTTAATGCAAAACAAAGCTCTTTTTGATCATCACTCTCTATTTTTTGACAAACTGATATTGCTCTCTGAATTATTTCATTATTATTTTCAAACATCTCCCCGAACAACTTCTCG
>JAGLID010000150.1 GCA_023143145.1 Minisyncoccota bacterium
TCTTCCATTTATTTTCCCTCCATTGTCAAATAACATTATTTTATATTTAATACCACATTACTCTATTATTAAATAATGTCAACTATTAATACAAACAAGTACAACCCAATAATATGCTGTCCCTGCGAAGATCAACGCGTAAAAAATGCCAAAGAATTTGAGAAGTTTATTATAAAAATAGTCGTAAAGCCTCTTGTTGGTTCAATGTCTCCGACTTGAACCTTTCTATTTCTTTCTTTTATTTCGTAAAATATTCCCCGCGTTCTTCTTGCTCTCCTTATCCTCCTATTCCCTCCTCCGGCGGACAGGCGCGCGAATTAGAGCATGAATAGAAATATATTAATAACAATTTATTAAACAATCACCAACCCTGCCAGTGTTATTGCCGATTAGATGATGTCCTTCTATTTTGCTCGTGAAACAATAATAATGTATTGAAACTATCATTTCAAGCAATGTCATTCTGAACTTGATTCAGAATCTATTGTCTGCTACCGATGATTTTGTGATTTGAAAGCAGACAAAACCCTATATAATAAAAGATTCTGAAATAAATTCAGAATGACAAAATTATATTTTTTGTATACTCTTTTAATAATAAACCGACTTCGTCCACAAGAGGAAATCTTGGATTGCCTTGATTTCATCGATAAATTTCCCAACAGGTCAAACTTCATTCCATTTTTGAATGACTTCGTATAAATGTTCTACTTTACTATGCAACGATTCATTATTTTCCAGATATTCTATTTCCATCTTCTCAACGATTTCATTCGCAAATTCTTTTTTACTACTGATATATTTTTTTTTACATTTTTCATTCAGCAAATCTCCAAATGGTTTTTTTGAATTAATGCTATATTCGTCTTTTAAGTTTTCATCAAAAGCAAGCTTTATATTTTCTTTACTCAAATAATTTTCAATCTCTTTCCCGTCTGTTATCCAGGAAAATCCAAATTCAAAACCTGTCATTTCTTCTTCAATTCTTTTCTTTGTGTTCCATTTTTTCCCGTTTCCAAATCACGATCCATCAACACGACTGCGTTGCGATTAATTTTGAGAAGATCAATAAAATCATTTTCTTCTTGTTTCAAATCATTTTCATCAACATCTTTTTCCTCAAGCGTAAAACTTGAGAGAATAGAACCTCCATAGAATAAAATTGAAAAATCCCGCCCTTCTTTCGGCAGTCTACTTTCTATATCTTTTTTAATTCTCTTATTATGATATAATTCAAACCATTTCAAGAGATAAATTCGATCAGAAGGACCTTCAACCCAAATAATCCCATTTGTTTGCAAAAGATCAATTCCTTTCACACCAAGCTCATAAAACAGACTTGAAACATTTTTAAAATATTTTTCATCACTGATAGCAATTACTTCTGTATATTCTGGTTTTTTATCAGTAACAAGTTTAATTTGAAATATTTTTGAATTCTCATTGTTTATGAAAGAATCTACAAAAATACTGGAATGCGATGTAATAAAAAACTGATGATTTCTACTTTTTAGATCCTCTTGCAAAAACCTTATAAAAGCGCGCTGCAATTTTGGATGAAAATTGGTTTCTGGCTCTTCAATAAGAAAAATTTTATTATCGTCCTCAACAAGAATTTCAGCTGCTAAAAAAACAAGCTGTTCTATACCAGACCCAAGCTGTGAAAGGGGAAAAATTTTGTCACCTACATTTAATTTTAAACAATGCTTCTTGCCATCTCTTGAAAAAGTTATTTCAATTTCATCTAAATTTTCTTTTTTAATTCCAGGATAAGCCAGTCTTCGTATAAATTCTTTTATTTCCTTAAATTTTTTTCTCTCGTCCTGCAATCCGTCGCGAAGCTTCATTATTTTTTCAGCAACTTTTGAAAATTCCCTGTGATTAGATTCCGAATTATATGAATATTCTTCTATCGTTCGAACTGATGAAATTGGTATTAAGCTGTTTTTTAAATGTTCATTTATGTAATGAAACAAGGCTGTAATAAAAGGAGAAATCGTTGATCCCACATATTCATTAAATTCTGATTCTTCAACTTTTTCTAGTTTATAAGAGCCAGGATCTTTTGAATTATTATTTTTTACAAGTTCTTTAGTTTCAAAATTAAATAGCGTATTAAATTCCGGTTGTATTAATTGAGGAAAAGAGATTTTATTAATTCTTAAATAATGTTTATCATCATCTTTATATATAATTCCAAATATTTCCATTTGTGTTACAGACGACATTATATTTTCGAAAAAGTCCTTATAAGGAGACGGTGAGATATGTTTCAAACATTTTTCAAGTTCACCATCATTGAACTCTAAAATAAAGGAGAAAGAGATTTTTTTGTCAGCATTTTGATTAAAAAATAAGCTTTTGCTTTCTTTTAAAAACGGAAATCTTTGTATAAAATGCTCTAAGTCTATTCTCAATCCTAATAATTCGTTATGAGGTCCTCCATAAAACTCAAATATTGAAAATAAAAACTGAATACTTTTTAACACATTTGACTTCCCTTCATTATTCGGACCAATAAAGAGATTAAAGTCATCAGCATCAATTATATTTTCAGCTTCTTCTGAAAAACTTAATAGGTTCTTAATTCTAATATTTTTAATTTTCATATGTGATTTTTTATTTATTACCTACCCCCACCATACTCCACGAATTTAAATTAATCAAGGAATAGAGCATAAACTATTGACATTTTCTGTTGAGGTTGTATAAGTAATTAACAATGTTCCTTTTAAAATACAGGAGACAAACGAATGAAACAAATAGAACAAAAGACAATTGGCCTAATTGGAGGCATGAGCTGTGAATCAACTCTTGAGTATTATCGCATTATGAATGAAATAATATCGGAAAAGTGTGGCGGACTTCATTCCGCAAAATGTATTATATATTCTGTTGATTTTGAAGAAATCAAAATTTTGATGGATCAAAATAAATGGCAGGAAATAACATCTATTATGATTGATTACGCTCAAAAATTAGAGCTGATCGGAGCAGATGTTGTTCTAATTTGCACAAATACAATTCATAAAATAGCAGACGAAGTGCAAAATGAGATTGGAGTTCCGCTTCTTCATATCGCGGACGCAACGGGAAAAGTAATAAAAGAACAAGGTATCAACAAAATTGGACTGCTAGGAACCAGCTTCACCATGGAAGAAGATTTCTATAAAGGCAGATTATTGGAATATGGAATTGAGACGATTATACCAAATAAGGATGATCGCGAATTCGTAAACAACGTGATTTTTGAAGAGCTATGTCTCGGAAAGGTCAAACAATCTTCAAAAGATAGATTTATAAAAATAGCTGAAGATTTCGCCCGAAGAGGCGCGGGAGGGATTGTCCTGGGACGCACAGAGCTTTCTGTGATTTTGGAAACAAAAAATTCCAACATTCCTCTGTTTGACACTGCAAGAATACACACCGAAGATGCTGTTAGGTTTGCTCTAACAGAAAATAAGTTTATCGGCCAAAAAAACCTTCTTCTGGAAAAGGCAGATGACCGCTTTTCTGCTCAACCTTACCTTTTTGAAAAAGATGCGATTGGGAAAATATTTAAAATAATTCCAGGTGAAGCTGGTCCAGATGATTCACAAATTGTTTTGGGATATATAAAAAGTATTCCCTCAAGTCTGCCAAAGGTAATTATGCATCAACCCATAGTTGTTGTTAAGCAAACAAAAAATAAAAAAGGTGGATTGGTTCTAACAGC
>JAGLID010000151.1 GCA_023143145.1 Minisyncoccota bacterium
CAAAAATCCTCAGAATCAAACATATTATGGAAAGAGTAAAAAAAAATAATGTTTGCTTTTTTAATTTGCTTTGGTTTGTCCCTCAGTTTTTGCTTTATCACTTTTATTAAGTCTTCTTGCTTTATCCATAAACATAATGGTGGTCCAATAAAAGCTGTTTTGTTTTGATCCCGCGAGTCGTTGATAAACTTGATCTCAAAATCATCATTGGAATAATCATCATTCAGATTTTGCAATTTGTTCTTGATATTGTTAAAAATCTCGTTTCTATCATTATTGCTGTTTTTAACCCTAATAGAAACAATCTTGCCAGAGGGAATATTCCTTACTTCTTTCAAGAAATTATCATAATCAAGCTGAAAATCCGAAGGCATTATTGCTTTTACTTCCACAGAAACATTACCTTTATTTTTTTGAATATGCAAATCGTTTTCGTCTTTTTTTGAAAACAGTACTTTCCCGCCATTTTTCTTTATGCTTTCTGCGAGCATATAACGGGAATGGATTTCGGCAAAAAGTGAAAGCCAACTTTTTTTTCCTTTATTAATATTTTTCTTAAAGTCGTTAACTCTTGTAAGAAAAAGGGCTTCGGTACTATCAATGTGGTCATTTATCGTGCGATGAAAAAGCACATCGAGTGCTTCACGATTATAGCGTTCAGGTGCATTCTCTAAAAATATGTTCTTTAAATCATTTTGATCTAACACATTATGACTTTTCAATTGTTTTAATTTCTTCATTTGTAAGTCCATAGAGTTTATAAGTTGCCTCGTCAATTTCACGGTCAAGCTTTTTAATTTCTCGCTTTCAAACGAGTGTACTTGTCTGTATTTTATATCTTCTTACTTTTTTTACGATTCAAGTATAAACCGATAAAGTTTACCGATTTCCGATTGTTCTTTTTCGCCACCGTAATTTTTTCCGCCTGCACAAAGTTTCGGTAGACAGACGTGCCAGCAACTATCACTCGTAGATTACTTGACCTTCGTAACTTTAGAAAATTAGGAAGCTGCCGTCCCAACTACTTTGATTTTTTAGAAATTGTAATATTAAAATCTCTTGGAAAAATTATGTTTTGAATTATTGCTAAACCTTTAATTATGGCATTGTTTGCATTAACAAGCTCAACTCTAAACCAATTTAACGAAGGTAATTGTTCGCCAAAACTAAATTGCGTTTCTACTGTTCCGTCCGGTTTATACTCTGAACAAACTTTGGGATCAATCCCAGCAGTTTGATCAATAGCATGTTTTTTATGTGAAAAGGTGTTTCGATATGCTCGCAAAATTGATATACTTTTATTGTTGTTAATTTTATTAAGCGTTTCTACGATTTCTAATTTTCTCTGATTTTTATTTTTACCGGAATTAAGGTAAGTTATTAAACTGCCAAAATTACAATTATCCTCGTTCATTGTTTCTGTACAACCACATTTTCTTATAGCTTCCAACGCCCCCCCATTTTCTTTATGCTCGAAATAACAACGGCACATTTGGGCAATTTTGTCCAAACAAGCATAAATTCTCAAAATCGCATTATCAACTAAATAAATCATAAGCCAATATTTTTTCTCATCAGAAATAAGAATTTCTTGATTTTCAAGATAAATTTTTTTGTTACTAGCCAATTGATTCATCAAATTTTCCAAACCAATAACGCTTTCAACAATGCCTCGCAACATTTTTTGTATTTCAAGCGACCATTGTCCCGCTTCTGCTCTTTTTCCACCTTTAAAATTCATCATAAGAATAATTGGGTTTGAATAAATCCAAAAATCTGCAGGCAATAATTTTATATTTACTGATTTTTGATCGCTTCTTTTATTTTCGCTCAATTGTTCTGATTTCTTCATTTTAATTTTTTAATTTCTTCCTTTAATACGGGAATAGATTCAATAATATTTTGATAACCCACATTAGTTCTTGCCCAACTTAACTTCTCAATTTTTTCGGCCACATTTCTGTATTCTTGCACTTCAATTTCCCCTAACTTCACTAACTGTAAAAAATATAACCTTAGTAATAAACGAGAATAATCCGAGCCATCATAAACAAAATTATTAAGATGGTAATCATCAATTGAATCTAACCATCTCAATAACTTTTCTTTTACAAAAACTTTTTGTTGTTCTAAATCTTTAATTTCAATATTTATATCCGTTTTTAATAAATCCAAAAGTTCACTTGTTATTTGATTGATTTTTTTAATATGTTCTAACCACTTATTCCAGCTCTTGCCACCATCTATCATAAATTGGATATTCATGGCAGACAATATTTCAGAAGATATTAACTCTAACTTTTTCCAATAATCCGATTCCTC
>JAGLID010000152.1 GCA_023143145.1 Minisyncoccota bacterium
GCGCGAAACATTGAGAAGTGCATTAACTAATTCCACCATACGTTTGCAACTGGCATAAACTTCATTTAAATATTTTTTTTGTTGACCATTTATTTTTCCTGTATTGCCTGTTAGAAGCATTTCCGTATACCAGTTTATAGAAGAAAGAGGAGTACGTAGTTGATGGCTTGCAAGTGAAACAAATTCTGTCTTGGCTTTATCGATCTCGCGTTCTTTGGTCACGTCTCTGAAAATAACCACTGTGCCAATAGTTTCTCCAGAAGCTGTATTAATCGGAGAAGCAATACATGCTATTGGTATTTTGACATTATCTTTTCTCACAAGAACTCTGTATTTCGCTAATCTCGTTTTTTCATTTTCAATATTTGATTCATCAATAAAATCATAGTCGAGTTTTTCTTCCTGCTCGACGACAAATGAAACAACCTGTTTGTAATTACGGCCAGTTGCTTCTTTTGTTGTAACGCCTGACAGCTGTTCTGCCATTTTGTTGAAAAGCATAATCATTCCATTTTTATCAATTGCAAAGACGGCGTCGCCGATTGATGTGAGTATGGCTTCGTCCCTATCTTTCAATTCCAGTGCAGATCTTTCCATTTTTTTTCTGTCAGTGATATCCTGTCCTTGCGCAATAGTCGCCGTTGGGGTTTTTCCATCAGCGGCAAACAATGTTGCTGAATTCCATAATACCGTGCGAATCGATCCGTTGATATGAAGAATTTTGATTTCTACGGTTTCCCAGCGTTCTCCCGTTGCTGTTTTTTTGATCTCGTTCATATATTCATTAACGAGTTCTTTTGGAAAAAGTATTTTGAGAGGTTTTCCAATGATCTTATTAGCGGTTCTTCCTGTCAAAGCTTCAAAAGCGTGATTGAAACGTGTGATATTGAATTTTGGATCCCAGACGATAATAGGTGCGTTGGCATAGGCAAGCAAGTTCTCCAAAAAATCATTACTGTCTTCGAGAGCCTTTTCCGTTTCTTTGCGTTCTGTGATATCTATAGCTATCGAACGGCTCGCAATAATGTTTCCATTTGCATCTCGTATTGGTTTTATCGAAAGAGATATCCATGTGATTTTTCCATTAACTCGCCTCATTTCAAGTTCTTCTCCTTTTATTTTCTCGCCCGAAAGAAATTTATTTAATATTTCTTTTGCCTTTACCTTTCCAGTAGGTGTATTTGCATACATTTCATAAATAAACTTTCCGATCAAGTTTTTGTTTGACAATCCATACAACTCGCTTGCTCGCTTATTTGCTTTAAGTATTCTTCCATCTGTGCCAATCGAATAATATGCATCGGGCGCTTCTTCATATAGGTCTCTATATTTTTCCTCACTTTCTTTAAGCGCTTTTTCTGTTTTTCTATATTCTGTAATGTTCTTACCAAAACTTATCGTTCCTATAATTACCCCTTTTGAAAGTAGCGGAGCACTGTTAACCAGAAGTGAAATCATTTGCTTATTTTTGCTGAAAATAGTAACTTCATATTGGATCGATTCTCCACTTACAGTTTTTTTAAATATTTTAACGAGACGAGAAAGATCTTCTTTTAAGACAAGATGAGTGAACGATTTACCAATATGATCTTTCAGTTTGTATCCCGTTATTTCTTCTGCACGTTTATTAAAAAATAAAAACTTTCCTTTTTTGTCTAACGTCCATATCATATCATTAGAATATTCGATCATTGTACGATATCTATTCTCGCTTTCCTTTAAAGTATCTGCAACTAATTTATAGTCTGTAATATCGCAGCAAAACACGTGTAAGTGATTCGAGTCATCCAGTAAAATGTTTTGTGTATACCAGCGACCGTCTGCTTCTATTTCCCGTTCAAAATATTTATTTTTCGATTTGCGCAATTTTTTCGCACAAGAAACAAGTCCGTTTAAAAAAGGATGCTTTCTTTTTACTCTTTTAATTTTCGAAATCAAGGATTGTGCGGTCTTGTTCGCATAAATAACATTTCCCCTTAAGTCAATTTCCAAAATAGGGTTTTGAATCGACTTGAAAAAAGAAGGAAGATGTACATATTTATCCTTTGTCTCTTTGTTTTTTCTATTCTTATAAGTCATACTTTTAATCTTTATCAAAAATATATTTTTATCTATAAGAATCTACTTTAAGATCTCGTGCTTGCACTTTAGACTTTATATTATATCTATATAGTAACACTTTTCAGAATGCATTACAATTACTAGTTAAGGACATGTGCCAGAAGATACAAAATATTGTCACTTAGGTAAAGAATTATATAATTATTTCGCAAAAGGACTTGGAAGTTTTATGGTGTCAAAAAAGAAGTTGATTAAATATGTGTTATTCTTTTCATTTGACCAGTAAATTTTTCTTCCGAAGTCTTCTTCCCTATTCCCAAAAACCCTTTTTTACCTAGAATTATTTCGTTAATTCAAGAAGAAAGATATAATATTAAAATCATGCTCCAAATTTAAACTTTTTATCCTTAGTTGAAAATATATGTAGATGTCCTAATTTCTGCCAGCTTTCCGCTTCATAAATAATTTTACTCATTATTTTAACTGCTTCTGTGGGGTTTTTACCAACGGAAGTTTCTTCGGAAAGCATAACAGCATCGTTCCCTTCTAATACGGCATTAGCTATATCTGAAACCTCAGCTCGTGTGGGTTCTTTGTTTGAGGTCATAGATAGAAGCATCTCAGTGGCGATAACGACCATTTTATTAGTTTCTTTACAGGCTAAAACAATTTCTTTTTGTGCGAATGGAACTTTCTCAATTGGTATTGACTCGCCTAAATCACCGCGAGCCACCATAATGGCATCAGTCTCATCAAGAATTTCTGTAAAATGATTGAGCGCTTCTCTGGTTTCTATTTTAGCAATAATATTTGCTGATAATTTAATTTTATCAATTCCCTGTTTAAATCTCGTGATTTCATCAGCTTGTTTAATATAAGAGAGAGCGATATATTCTGATTTTTTGTTAGATGCTAAATTAATACCTTCCAAAAAAGAGAAACTGGGCAAATCGATTAAAATTTGCACAGACTTATTCTGCTCTCGCGCTACCTTTCTAATCTTATCTATAATTTGACCATGTTCTTTTGGGGTACTGTATTTTAAATTAAAACGAAAAATATCAACACCTGCTCGTATTAATTGATTTAAAACATAAGAGCTTTCTGAAGCTGGACCAATCGTTGCAATTATTTTTGTTTTTCTTATTTTATGTTCCATGTTTAAAAAATCTTATTAATACAATTTCAATATAATATTATAACATATTAATAACTAAATAAAAAAACAGACTACCAAGCAATTCTAATTTATTTTTTACTGCATAAAAATAACCGCTTGTGTAAGCGATTATTAGACTTGCTCGATTGGCGGGACAGCTTTCGAACCTTCGATTGGGAAAAGGCGGTGTCTGTGCCAAAGTTCGCTATAAAGGATATTAGGCAATTGC
>JAGLID010000153.1 GCA_023143145.1 Minisyncoccota bacterium
TTCTTCGACCTTGCTCCGAAGTTATTCGCGCAAAGTTCTCCATAAAAAGTCAAATACTATTTAGATATAACAATCATAATATTTTTCGACCTTGTGGAGAAATCATACGCAAATAGTTCTCCATAAAGTCGAACAATATTATATTACATTATAAACAAAAAAAATGGGTAGGAACGAAAATGTTCCTACCACCAAACTTATTTAATTTTGAAATCTTTGATCTCACCCTCGCATCCCTCTGGGACACTGAGAATGACAACAAACTGACATTCTGCTGGAGCGCAAAACGATATTTCGTAAAGCGTCCATTCATCAGTCAAGTTCATCGTCTCAAAACTAGATGGATTTATCTGGTTTTGAGGAAGATTTTTAAGCGGAAGTACCACTAAACTAACATTTCCACCAGTACCCTTATAATAAAAGGATAAAGTATTTGTTCTTCCTTTCCCAATCTTTTGGAGAGAGGTAAAACTTAAATCGGAATCAGATTTCACATTAGAGATCTTAACCCCATCAGGATATACTTCATCCTCACAATCGCCAGAACCATCGGTTCTGATAATCTTTGCTTCATTATCAGCCTTATCTCCCCATGCACTGAGAAGCGCGAACACTAATAGCATAAAGACGATTAATGCGGTTACTTGAAAGAATCTTAGAACAAACTTTGATTCTTCTGGATCTGGGTCTGTAGTTTGTGTTTCTTCTGCTTCCTCTGAGTCTGCAGACTGTTCTTCTAATTCTCTCCCTTCTTGATATTTCTTGTAAATAAGAAAAATAGCAAATAGAAGGAACAAAATAAAAAAAATTATTCCTATCATTTTTGTTTCCCCTTTCTTTTCATGACAGACTCAAACATCTTCTGAAGATCTTCTCTTGAATATTCTCCCATAAAAGATTCTAATATCTTTCCGAGAGCTTCTATTGGATGTCCTTCTGATGTTTGATCTGACGGTCCTCCTAATGATTGACTCACAGTTCTATATACTTGCTCCGGTAAAATCATATATGTTGATTTTCCTTCCTGAGCTGTCTTCACTAATGTCAAAAACGCTTCAAGTTTCAAAGCATTAGGACCAAGCTCGTTCAAAACAGTCGTCAAGGCTCTGCGTATCTCTGCTTCACCCTCTGCT
Source organism: Minisyncoccota bacterium (assembly GCA_023143145.1). Taxonomy (GTDB): domain Bacteria; phylum Patescibacteriota; class Minisyncoccia; order JAHIHE01; family JAGLIN01; genus JAGLLA01. Next base: position 1,134 of record JAGLID010000153.1, read on the forward strand.
ATTCCGAATCTCTTACTTGACTCTTCTATTCTTGATGCTTCACCAAGAGAGAAAGCTGCTGCTCTTTTTTCCATTGCTTTTTTCAAGTCATCTGGGATTTCAATATGCTTTAATGAAACAGTTAGGTTTTCAAGCCTAAACAATATTATCATTTTCTGCAATTGTTGAGCTTTTGCTTCTCCTTCTCCAACGAGAATTTCTTTTCCGTTGATTACATCCGCGACTCTTTGCGCAAAGGTTGTTCTCTGTTGTGATATCTCTTCGTAGGTATATTTGCCACCTACAGTTCTCACAATATCAAGAAAAAGTTCTTCCAAAAGATCCGCAAGTTCTTTTAGACCTTTTTTAGTAGGAGGAGGAGCAAATTTCACAGTCCTTCTTAATTCTTCGTAAGTTGTTGGCCATGTAAAATTAATTGCAATTTCTACAGGCAGAAGAATTGATTGCAAAATTTCTTTTTCGTTAAACATTGATTTTCCAGTTTTTGTGTATATCCCAGCTTCCTTCTCAAAAGTAATTTGCTGAGCCGAGGTGGAATATCTTAATAACTTTTCAATCCCTCTTAGAACAATAA
>JAGLID010000154.1 GCA_023143145.1 Minisyncoccota bacterium
TGGGTTAAGTTTGTAAATGGCGGAACAATATATGCAGAAGGGTATAGCGAAAATACAAATTGGGCAATCTTCTTTGCTGGTAGTTCTAATTCGGCAAGAATAATTTTTAAGGAAAATGGTGTTTGGAAAGGCGAAACAAAAGGAACAACTCTAATAAATGATGATGGTTGGCATTATGTTGTTGTTACTCAAGCAAATAAAAGCTACAGAGAAATTTTTATTGACGGCGTTTTAGAAGATACTAATACTGAAACATTAGGTGATATGTCAATATTAAATACATGTAATATTGGTGTATTAGAAAGAACTACTTTTGGTTCTTTCTTTGATGGTCTAATCGACGATGTTCAAATTTACGACTACGCTCTGACTTCGGAAGAAATTTTAGGGATTTATCACAGTTGATAGTGTTGATGATGGAGTAATCTCTCAGGATAATTGGAGTTTAATCTATATAGACAGTGAAGAACTTGTCGAAGAAGATGCTGCTGCTGCTGTTAATGCTTTTGACGGGGATAGAAACACATTCTGGATTAGCGAGTGGTCAGATTCTGTACATCCGCATGATTTTAGGATAGATTTTGGAGACTACTATGATATAACTGGTTTTAGATATCTACCTCGTCAGGATGGTAGTGATAATGGTAGAATAAGGAGTTACAGTTTTTATACAAGTGAAAGCGGAATTGGTTGGGACCTAATAGCAAATGGAACTTTTGCTGATAGTGCAAATGAACAGGAGGTTGTTTTAAGTGGACAGGAAGAAACAAGATATTTTCGAATAAAAAGCATAGATGCTTATGATAGTGATCCATGGGCAAGTATAGCTGAGATAAATTTCTTAGGAACTCCTTCTTAGTTTTGGTACTGCCAATACCATAGATGATCAATGGCACATATTTACTCAATACTTATAGACAGGTCTTAACGATGTTTAGATCGGGATAACAATTACCGAAGTTAATTGGTTTTTGATGCGTGACAGTAGCAGGATGAATGATATCGTGTTAGATAATAATTAATAAATAAATATGATAAATTGTAGGTATATGAAATTCCAAGAAATATATAAATTAAGGTGTCAGTTTATGTTATAAAGTATAAATTTCTGGTTTAATAATCAAAAAGTGTTGCTAAAAGAGTCTGTTTTGTTGTAGGATTAGAATAAACTTAACTAATTTTGTAAACTACTTTACAATAATGACTATTTTATCAAAAAAAACGATGTCCAAAGTGTAAAAATAATAAGATCAGGAAGTTTCTCTTATAAAAAAGTAGATTTTTACTCGTTAGAATTATTGTTAAAGTTCATTACTTTATATACACATTAAAGCATGATATGTATTATTTTTTTGTCAATATACGTTAACATACACGCAAAACACTAATAAAATTATCTTTTTGTGGATAACTTCTATTTTGCATATTTTTAAAATACATGTTATTGTATTTGTATGATAAAGTATGACAGTAATTTATAGAAATTAAAATATAGTATTTTGAGACTTGTTGCTGAGGAATTTCAATATATATATCACATAATGGAATGATAAACGAAGCGATAGCGAAGTTTGTTATGAAGTTTCGCTTGTGATATGTTTTCATAACACACCACATTATCGCTCAGTGTGTTATTTCATCAATATAAAATGTTTTGCATATGTGTTAAGTCTAATCTAATTTTATGACAAGAAATCGTTCAAGAATTACAATTACATTAAAAGAAGACCTATTAAAAAATATTGATAGTATTGTGGATGGGGTTGAGATAAAAAACCGTTCCCATGCTATTGAGTCTTTGCTATCTAAAAATTTTAAAGACCAAAAAATCAAAAAAGCGGTTATCCTTGCTGGAGGAGAAGGGGTAGTCCCGAAAGGAAAAACAAAACCAGTTTCAAGAATTTTATCTGAATGTAAGGGGAAGATGTTTGTTGAGCATATTTTTGATTGGTTGAAAAAGGAGGGTATTAAAGAAGTTATAATTTCTGCTGGCAATTTATCATTAGAAGTAAAAGACAAAATCGGCAATGGATCTAAATTTGGTTTGCAAGTTTCTTATCTTTCAAAAGACACTGGAACTGCAAGTGTTTTAAAATATTTGGTTAATATAATAGACGAAACTTTTTTGATGATGAATGGTGATATTTTATCTGATGTCGATTTGAATGAAATGTTTGATTTTCACAAGAAATTTGGCGGGCTATGCACGATTGGAATGATTTCCGTAAAGGAACCATCTTCTTTCGGAACAATAAAACTAAAAGGAAATCAAGTTGTTGATTTCATTGAAAAGCCACAAAAGGGAAAAGAAGAATCATATCTGATAAACGCTGGAATTTATTTAATGGAACCAGAGATTTACAAGTCTGCTTCGTATAAATGTTTGAGTTTAGAAAATAATCTTTTTCCCGCTTTGGCGAAAAAAGGAAATCTCTTTGGGTATTATTTGCAGGAGAAATGGTTTCATTTGGATAAGCTGGTTAATAAATAAAAAAATAATTTTAAATATAAATGAAATTTCTAATATTGGCTGGCGGTAAAGGCACGAGGCTTTGGCCAGTTTCCAGAAAAAATAAACCGAAACAATTTCAAAAACTGATTAGCGATAAGACGATGTTACAGGAAACTGTGAATAGACTTTTGTCTGATTATTCTCTCAAGGATGTTTATATTGCCACTAATGATTCTTATGTAGATGAAATTGAAAAGGAATTGCCCAAGTTATCGGTGGATAATATTATAGGAGAACCTGCTTTTAGAGAAAGGGCATCTTGTATCGCGCTTGCTTCAGCTATTTTTTCCAAAGAAGGAAAAGATGAAATAATGGCTGTTTTTCCTTCAGATCATTATATCAAAAAAGAAAAAGAACTTCTTCGGGCTTTGAAAGATGCTGAAAGTTTTTTAAATGATAATCCTGATTATTTAGTTGCTGTGGGGGTAAAGCCGACTGGTCCTGAAACTGGTTATGGATATATAAAATATGAGGTAGATAATACATCAGAAAAAAATAGTCAAAAATTTTGTAAAGTTGAAAGATTTATTGAAAAGCCTGATCTGAAAACCGCTAAGGAATATTATCAGGAAAAAAACTTCCTTTGGAATACAAGCATTTATTTATGGAAGACCTCAGCAATTATTAGTAGGTTTAAAAAATTTATTCCTGATTCTTACGAAAGATTGTGCAGAATTAGAAAAGCAGTCGGTACTTCTGAATTTCAAAATGTGCTTAAAAAAGAATATCCGTTGATGGATATGATTTCAGTGGAATATGGAATATTGGAAAATGATGATAAAACAGTTGTTGTTTCCGCGGACTTGGGATGGAGCGATGTTGGAAGTTGGTCAGTTCTTAAGGATTCTTTGATTAGCAAAGATAGTCATTTTGTAAAAGGAGAACATTTGGACGTTGGATCAAAGAACTTGCTTGTTTATGGATCGAAAAAACTTATTACTACGGTTGGCCTAAAAGATCTGATCATTGTTGATACTGATGATGCTATATTAATATGCGATAAGAATAATTCTCAGCTTGTCAAAACTGTTGTGGAGAAATTAGAAAAAGACGGAAAAATAAAATTATTGTAATTTATTAATTTTAAAAATACAAAGCATGAAGATATTAGTCACTGGCGGAGCTGGATTTATTGGTTCTAATTTAGTTCATGATCTAGTTAATGAAGATTATGAGGTTATTGTTGTCGACAATCTTTCTACGGGAAGTTTAGATAATATTTCAGATATTATAGACAAAATAAAATTTATAAAAACTTCTTGCGCTGAAGTATTAAAAATCGAGGAATTAAAGGACTTAGACGGCATTTATCATTATGGAATTCCCTCCACGACTCAGTTATATCGGGATGACAGATCGCTTGTTGGCCGGGCGGTAAATGAATTTATAGAAATTCTTGAGCTTGCCAAAAGAGAAGATTGCAAGGTTGTTTACGCGTCTTCTTCGTCAGTCTACAATGGAAATATGCCTCCATTTCACGAGAAGATGACAGTTCATGTAAAAGATTTTTATACTGAAGCCCGTTATCTGATGGAAAGAGTGGCAAAGCTTTATGATGATTTTTATGGCATCAGGTCTGTCGGTTTCAGATTTTTTAGCGTGTATGGTCCTCGTGAGGAAGCGAAGAAAAACTTTGCCAATCTTATTTCACAATTTTTATGGGATATGAAAAAAGGAAAATCACCTTTGATTTATGGTGATGGAACTCAGACCAGAGATTTCACCTATGTGGACGATATTAACTGTGGTTTTAAATTGGGAATGGAAAGTGATATAGATGGTGATGTTTTTAACCTCGGAACCGGCAAATGCTATAGCTTGAATAAGTTGGTCGATATTTTGAATGAAGTTCTTGATATGGATATCAAGCCGGTTTATAAAAAAAATCCTATCCAAAACTATGTTCAGGAAACACTGGCCGACGCTTCCAAAGCTAGAGAACATTTTGGCTTTAAACCCAAAGTTCATTTGAAAGAGGGGATCGGGAAAATTATTTAGCATTTTTATGAAATTTTTAAAAAATCGTCATATGAAAAGGTTTGTGAGGTTCGGGCTTGTGGGCAGTTTTAATTTTTTGGTTGATATGATAATTTTAAATTCCTTAAGTTTTGTAACGGGATTTAACAAAGGTTTTTTTGCAGCCTTATTTTCGGTGATTTCTTTTACTGTCGCCAATGTCAGTAGCTATCAAATGAACAAAAGATGGACTTTTAAAAACAATAGTGAAAATTCAAGATATAAAATATTTTTGATCGTAAGCATGGTAGGGGTTTTTATAAATGCGGTTGTAGTTTATAATCTTACCTCGCATATCAACCAGCCATATTTTTCCGACACTACGTGGATGAATGTTTCAAAAGTGATTGCAACATTATTCGTAGTATTTTTTAACTATTTTAGTTATAAGAAGTATGTTTTCAGAAACTAGTTAAGGTAATTTAAGTTTATTTTATAGGTGATAGAAAAGGAAGGAAGGAGAGGTCATTAATATTCTAGAGGTTTGACCTCTTTTTCTCGCTTGTCTTTAAAGGTCTAACTTATGTATGAGTCGGTATTGTTTATATGTATATTATCTCTTGTGGACAAATATGGTTGACAGGATTTTGAATGTATAGGATAATACAAAACAGGAGTAATAAATTAAAAAAGCAGGCGATGTCAGTAATATTAAGAAAAAATTATATCAAATTTCACACTCCTAGTTTTTCAATTTTACATTTATTATTCATAAAAAAATAACCTTCTGAGAAGGTTATTTTTTTTTGGGTAATATACAATTTTGCTCAAAAACGAAAAATTATTAAAACAAAAAAAATATCAAAGCTGGAGGAGAAAACATGGAAAGAATAGAAAGTATAGTTACAAGTGCATTAGTTAAGCGAATTGTTGAAGATTCAGAGAATTTTTTGACAATTCCAAAATTAGCAGAGAAAATAAAAACAGAAACAAACGGAGGGTTTATTCGCCGCAAAATAATTGAGCGTTTATCGCAAATGGAAAAGTCTGGATTTTTTTGTCTAGAAGAACGTTTGATTCACGATGCTCTATATCAATATGAAAGAGTTATTGTTTTAAGCTCGTGAAATCTGCAGGAATTTTTATAATATCCTGCTTTTTTTATAAAATCACTCCGATTTTTTCTTTCACTTCTCGCATTGTTTTTTGCGCAATTGTTCTGGATTTTTCTGCACCTTCACTTAAAATCTTTTTCATTTCTTTTGGATTCTTTTCAAGTTTTTTTCGTTTTTCGCGAAATGGTTTGAAGTGATTGGCGATATCTTCGGCAAGAATAGCTTTGA
>JAGLID010000155.1 GCA_023143145.1 Minisyncoccota bacterium
GGATTATAGATTTTACTTACTTCTGAATCGTAAAAATTAGCAATAAGAGATAATAGATTCTGAGCTAAATTCAGAATGACAAATTACATTTTTTGTATATAATATAAAAGATACAATCAGAAAACAAGAGGATATTGAAAAAAGAACGAGGCGATGCCTCGTTCCTACTTAAAAACATTAAACCAGTAATATAGAAATGAAAACTTACCTACTTTTCTTCTTCCTTTTTGTAATTCTGAAAACTCCGTAAATATTAATCAAAATTGCACCACTGAAGATAGCAATGAATTTCCAATAATTCTTTTCCGATTCATCAATCTCTCTCAAAGGTCGATCAACAATGTTCTTTGATCTAATTGAGGATAAATTTGCAGAATTGGAAACCGAATCAACTAAATTCAGAAAGAATGATGTATTGTCAGGAACCTGTCTAGAAAAGTTTGGAGAAACAAAATCTGAATCTCCGATCACGACTAAACTTCCCTCACTCGAATTTTCGTCTTTTGATTTTGAAATTGCGGCGACTGTTTTTTGAGCTCCAGCAGAAAAATACAAATTAACATCTGGCAATAAGTTATAACTTCCAGACATAGCTTGAGCATAATTTGTAGTTTTCAGAAGCGGAACTACTTCATGATTACTATCATTTATCGAAAGTGAAGAAGCCCATGGCAACATGATTGACTGGACTGTCGACAACGAAGGGTGTGAACCAAAATTTTCTTTCACAATTTTTACCCAAAATGGATAGGCTTTGCTAACAGAAAAAAATCCTTGCTGATAATTTATATTTGAATTTGATTTATCATAAACCAAATTCGAATCAATTTCAATTCCTCTTTTCTTTGTCAAATCATTCAAACCATTTTCAATAACAACAGCATTAAGATTATTATTCATATCAGGAGCAATCGCCTCTGAAAGAACAACTACATTTCCTCCGTTATTTAAAAACTCATCAACAATTGATATTTCTCCTTCTGTCAATCTAGTTTTTGGACCAGATATAATCAGTGTAATTGGATTAATAAAAATTTTCTCAGCCTCTTGCGCAACTTCCATTTCAGCTTCTACAGATGATTGTGTTTTCTCTTTTTCGAAATAAAAACCTTTTTGTTCTCCTTCGCTTTGAATTTGAACGGATTGAAGTTCATAGGATTTTAAAAGGTCTGGGATTTGAATCTCACCTTCTCCATGTCCTGTCAAAAAAGCAACAGTTTCTTTCTTGTCTCTTGAAACTGAATATACAGCTGAAACAAAATCATATTCCCAAGTGTCAATAGATTGAATGATGGGCATCACTTCCCGCTTCGTCTCGCCTTCAAAATCCGAAGTGATTTCAACCGCGAAAAATCCCTGTTTAACTTCATATTTATCTTTTTCGATTACATTAAATTGAATTTGAGGAATTCCCTTTTGTGCCAGTTCTGCTACTTTCTCATCGCTATTTTCTGGCGTATTATATGAAACTTTCACTTTCCCTGAAATGTCTTTATACTGGTTCATCAAATCTTTAAGTTGAGTTTTTGTGCCATTTAAATCAACTGGCAAATCATCTGAGATATAAAAATTTACATTCACATCATTTTCTAATCCCCTTAAAATATCCTTACTGGCATTTGAAATTGTATAAATTTTCTCCTCCGTCAAATCAACATAAAACGGCTTTTGAGAAACCAAGATATTAAGAACAATCAGAAAAGATAAAACAATCAAAACAGATTTATTTTTTGAATTGAATATTTTTTTGATATTTGGTATTGACATAGGTGTTGTTTTATGATATATTGATTAATACAGTTACTTTGCACGAAGGTGCAGAAATAATGGCAAGAGCATCAAAAATAAGTTTTGTAGCGTGTATTGCTGCCTTTATAATAATAGTAATAACACTTTCTGGAGCGAGTGCAGAAATGATAATTGGAATGTCAGGAGCGGGAATTGTCTTCATCATTGGATGGAGCCTCGCATTTCTGATTGAGGTTTTTGAAAAAGTGGAGACACCCGAAAGTGTCACAGAAGAAGTGGGATAATAAAAGTGAGAAACTATTTTAGGTATCAATTTTAGTTTTAATAAAAAAATTAAAATTGCTCTGCCTTCTTTTTTTGATTAATTTTATAATTAGTATATTATTCGGTCATTGTCATGGAGATACGACCATAAAAATCCCAAAACTACTTTGCATAAATTATAGTCAGACACTATATGAAATTACTACGAAATTCTTCGTTTTGCTAACGCTTATTCAGAATAACTTATACTTCGGACTTGCTGGAATATTTCTATTTCCACTTTCGTGAACTGACTACGTTTGTATTCAAAAATAAAAAGAACAAAACTACTGAAAGATAATAGACAATATCACTCAAAGAAATTACTCCCCTGAGAATTGAATCGAAATGAGTTGAGAAACTCAAGAATTTTCCAATCTCACCGACAATCGCCGGAAGTGAATCGAGGATAAATGAATTTCCGATTATATAAAAAACAAAAACAATCGCCACGGTTGTAATGAAAGATACAATTTGATTTTTTGTAACAGAAGAAATCCAAAGTCCAACAGCAATATAGCTTGCACCGAGAAGCAAAGTTCCAAGATATCCAGCAAAAATAATCCCCTTGTCTGGAGTGCCAAGATTTGAAATCATCGAAGGAATTGCCAATGTTAAAGCAAGCATAATCGCCAAAAAAGTGAAATTTGAAAAAAACTTCGCCAAAACTACTTGAAAGTTAGTTACAGGGAAAGTCATTAGAACTTCCACTGTTCCACTTCTTTTCTCCTCCGCCCAAGAAGACATTGTCACTGCTGGCAAAATAAACATCAGGATAAACGGAATCAAACCAAAAAATGATCTCATTGAAGCTTGAGAACTGATAAAAAATCCTTGGATAAAAAGCCAACCAGTAATTAGCAGAAAAATTGAAACCACAATATATCCGAGTGGTGAGTTGAAATAGGAGTTGAGTTCCTTTTTAACTAGAATTAATATTTTATTCATCGTTTTTAGTTAAGCTTATAAATATATCTTCGAGGTCAGCTTGTTTTCTAATGAGTTCTAAAAGTCCAATTTCATTTTCAATAATCATTTTGGCAACTTCCTGACGAAGATCGACTTTATTATCCGTGATAATAATTATATTATTTCCATTAACTTCAACCCCCTTGATCATTTCATGAGAATTAAGTTTTGAAATCAAATTCTCTGGCACTCGGTCAACTTCGATATGAATTCTGGGATCAGCTTGCCCCATATTTTCCAAACCGAAAGGTGTATCATCAGCTTTGATTTTTCCATTATTCAAAATCAAAACACGTGAGCAAGTTGAATGAACTTC